>JAAFHY010000080.1 GCA_013298505.1 Cytophagales bacterium | reverse complement strand
ACATTGGTGGCACGAATACAAAATATGGCATCGTAGACAGAAGCGGCCATGTACACTTTCATGGTAATATACCCACCACTCAATTTGAAGAATTTCAAGAGTACTTTGATGCCATGGCCAATGCGCTGAGAGAGGGCATCAAACAACTACCACCCAACTCAGAAATTGTAGGTATTGGCGTGGGTGCCGCCAACGGAAATTACTATAGCGGAACTATTGAGCGCGCAACTAATTTGAAATGGAAAGGCGTTTTGCCATTGGCAAAAATGTTTACTGATGAGTTTGCTGTGCCATGCGTGCTTACCAACGATGCCAATGCTGCAGCCGTAGGCGAAATGATTTATGGCAACGCAAAAAACATGAAAGACTTTGTGGTGATAACATTGGGCACGGGGCTTGGTAGTGGTTTTGTGTGTGGTGGGGTTTTGCTCAATGGCCATCATGGAATTGCAGGCGAAGTAGGACATACTTCCGTAAACCCGGCTGGAAGATATTGCAATTGTGGAAAACGAGGCTGTCTAGAAACGTATGTGTCTGCCACCGGAATCAAACGAACCGTTTATAAATTATTGGCCGATCACTTAGAACCAAGCGAGCTTCGCGGAATAAGTTTCGATCACCTTAACACAAAAATGATAACCGAGGCTGCCATGCGTGGCGATATCGTAGCGCAAGAAGCATACGAATACACAGGCCGCATACTCGGAATGAAACTAGCTGAAACAGTAGTGCATACCGATCCAGAAGCTATCTTCTTATTTGGAGGTCTAGCGCAGGCCGGAGATTTGATTTTCAAGCCCACTATTAAACACATGGAGGCCAACCTGATGCCGCTGTTTAGAGGTAAAATAAAAGTGCTTCCTTCGGCCATGCACAACCAAGCTGCTCCTATTTTGGGTGCAAGCAGCTTGGTGTGGGATTTCTTAGACAAGAAAAAATCTATTCTGGCCTGATCGCACTTGTAAGAATTTTAGTTGTCCAGTCTCTTTGCTCTTATTTTTTTATCTTTGTACTGCTTGTGTGAATAATACTAGCAGATAAAATTTAAACTGAGCAACAATGAAAACTTTTGTTTCTAACTCTACCGAATCAACACGCATGTTTAAAAGTGGCTTTTTAGAAAACCTTTCTAAAGTTCATTTTAGTGTGCCGTTGATCGTATTTGTTCCAACCATCGCTTACTTTCTGTGGAGTGGATTGAGAGTTGAAGGCATTACCGGATTAGGAATTGCGCTAAGCCTTCTTTCTGGATTATTAGTTTGGACACTTACCGAGTATGTGCTTCATCGTTTTGTATTTCATTTTATGCCCTCTTCTGAGTGGGGTAAAAAGCTACATTTCATTTTCCATGGCGTTCATCACGATTATCCGAACGATGCGCTAAGACTTGTGTTGCCTCCTTCGGTAAGCGTTCCGCTGGCCACATTATTCTATTTTTTATTCTCAGCCGTTATTCCCTCTTTGTACCTGCATATTTTCTTTGCTGCTTTCCTTACGGGATACTTATGCTACGATATGTTTCACTACGCCTTTCATCATGGCAATTTCAATAATCCCATCCTAAAAAAAATGAAACAACACCACATGATGCATCACTATACAGATGCAGATAACGGATACGGTGTGACATCTGTCTTATGGGATATTATCTTCCGGTCTGAATTAAAAAAGAAGGGTGAGTAATTAAGTCTTTTCTCTACTCACCCAATACCTAGTCTTTATATATCAATTCACTAACTGAACTCGTATTCCGATTATTATCTTTTTAATGATCGTGTTCGTGCTTTTCTCCACCACCATGCCACGCCTCCATGATTCCATGAAAGCTATCGTGCAAGGAGTTTAATGAAGCGCCAACCGATTGGTCATCTGCACCACTCTTAATTAAATCGGCCAATGCCCGTGTATCTACTTTCAATTTTTCCAAGCTGGCTTTCACTTCTTGGTTGTCAACTTTTGAAGGCAATGAAGCGGCAGACCACTTTTCTGCTTCAAGTGCCATCTCTTCGGCCAGTTTTTTGGCAGGTGCTAAATTGCTAGAATCCTTAAATGGATGAAACGCCTCAGCCATAATCATGTGAAACGAATCCATCTCTTTCCAATCGGCCGATTCAGTATTTGTTGTTTCATCTGTTTTTGTTTTACCCGAACAGGCAGCCATAAAACACAAGCAACCTATCGCAACTATTTTAGCAAGATTTTTCATAACTATGAATTGATTTAATTTAATGTAGGCAAAGGTAATAGAAATTCAATTGCTATCGTTTCTGTTTGTACTTTCTGCGCATAGCAAATGAGTGAATTAATTTCTTTAAGAGTTCAAAATACAATGTGATGTAAAGCAATACAGTCATTGTCCAGATAATGGCAATGTTAAAATACAGGGTATCGAATTTCTTGTTTAAGAAGTGCTTTTGTGGAACATAAAAATTTTCTCTAAAATCAAATTGGTTGGCAGGTCGATGGTCGTCAAAGTAGATAGGATAAATCTTTTGAACCATCTCGCCTTTCCATTCAACTATCCTGACTTGGTCATTAGAATTTTCGACCAACCGCGTTACTGATTCGTTTTTGTACTTCAATTTCGACTTATCGAATTCATTTGCTTGTTCAGGTGTTTTTGTCATTTCCATCATAAGCTTTTCCTTTGCTTCTGATGCGTTGGTGTTGCGAAGGCTATAATACTGTTTTAGCGTAAGCAAAAACTTTTGAACATTTCTGTATACCGCTGAATCAAATTTGCCAGTGACTAATCGGTCTACTTCTGGCAACTTCTCTTCACCCACGTAGCTTAATTCATTTTTTATTTCGTTTCGCAATACATCGAGCGAAATTTTTGTTTGGTTGTCTTCTTTATGGCTTCGCCAATCGCTACGGTGGTTTAGCACATATGAAAGTTTTGATTCGAGTGCGGGGATGTAGTATAACCGTTTATAGTCTGCAATTGCCCTTTTCTGATCTAACAAATAAAATTGTTTTTCGTATGGGTTATCTTTGAACTGCGTAACCATGTATGCTTCAAAAGCCCACCGCGAGGCCATCATTTCACCCAATACAGGAATGCCGTTTGGCGTACCTACTTTCGGGTTGAATTTATCAAAACTAATTACCACACCGCTTAATAAAAGTTGTGGGATGATGAGAATAGGAATGAGAATATAAATAGTAACGGCAGAATCAAATGCTGATGAAATATTCAATCCCAACATGTTTGCAAAGCAAGCACACGAAAAAAGTATAAGCCAATAGCGCATTTCACCAAACGGGATTTCGAGCAACCAATTGCCAACCAAAATAAAGCAAATGGTTTGAATGGCTGATAACGTAAATAGAATTACGATTTTAGAAACAAAATAACTACTTCGGCTCAGGTGCAGATACGTTTCGCGTTTTACGATTTTTCTGTCCCTAAAAATTTCTTCGGCACTTATAATCAACCCTACAAATAGGGCTACCACAATACTCATGAAAAAATAAACTGGGATATTGTAATTATGGTAGAAAGTATATTCGGGCTTCTCTACCCCTACTGCATCATAGTATTTTACAAAATATCCGATAAAGAGTGCCAACACAGGTGTGAGCAAAAGATTGACCACCACATACTGCCTGTTTGCAAACTTTGCCAGCACATCCCTTATGATAAATACCCACAATTGCTTAAGCCAATTTGGAATTTGCTGCGTGACTGGAAGTGGATCTTGTACTTCAACAATTTTTGGAATTTTTATCTTTTGCTTGAAATATTGGTACCACTGACCAGGTGAAACTTTGCGTGTGTGCGTAAACCTTCCATACTCGTTTACCACGCGAGTTTCAATAATGTTAAATACTTGTTCCGGGTTAATATTACCGCATTCGGGGCAAGCACCTGGAGTTTTATTTGCTGCATTAATGATATCTTGAAAATAATTTACCGACTCGGCCGGATTGCCATAATAAATTTGAAAGCCGCCAACATCTAAAATGATGAGCGTATCAAACATCTTAAAAATATCTGACGCGGGCTGGTGAATAACTACAAAAATCATTTTGCCTCGCAGCGAAAGTTCCTTCAACAAATCCATTATGTTTTCTGAATCGCGTGAAGAAAGCCCCGAAGTTGGCTCATCAACAAATAATATGGTTGGCTCTCGAAGCAACTCTAAGCCAATATTTAAGCGCTTTCGCTGGCCACCGCTAATGGTTTTCTCTAAGGGCGAGCCTACCTTTAAATTCCTAATTTCTGATAAGCCTAAATTGAGTAGCACCTTCTCGGCCAGGCTGGCAATTTCGTGTCTTGTGTAATGCCCAAAGCATAGCCGCGCACTGTAATACAAATTCTGAAATACGGTGAGATCATCGATCAATAAATCATCTTGCGGAATAAATCCAACAATTCCTTCAAGTTTATTGGACTGCTTGTGAATGTCTATTCCGTTAATCAACACCCTACCGCTCGATGGCATCTCAGAGCCATTCAGTACACTTAATAAAGTAGATTTTCCTGATCCACTGGCTCCCATCAATCCGATAAGTTTACCTCCGCTTTCGGCAATGTTAACATTTTGAAGGCCTGCCCTCCCCGATTTAAAATGATAGAAAAGATGATCGGCAACAAAACTGATCTCTGTATCGGCTTCCTCAAAAAGAAATTTACCAACTACATCACTATAATAGATTGGGTCAATTTTAGAACCCCTAATAGTGCTTCCGGTCGGGAAAACATCAATCTTTCTACTTTTTAAAGGAATACTATTCAGCGTAAGCGATGTGATGCCCAAATACTTGATGAAATACGTTTCAATATCAGATAGCCGTAAAATCGCAATTAAACCAGTGAGGTTCTTAGCTACAATGCGGGGGCCGGGATGTGTGTTCTCATCAGAGCCCTCATCAATCACCAAAATTTGTTTCGAACCAAGCTCTTCAATATCGTGGCCCAGCACAAACGAACGCATGGCCCTGAAATCTTTAGAAGGAATCTTTAAGGCTTCGCTCGTATAAAATATCAAGTTGCTTTGCCGCTCAGAGAGGTTATCGTCAGCAAAAACAAGCTCAATAATTTTTATCACCAACACCACCTTTTGTTGCATAGTGAGTGATTGGTTCACCTTTTTTGAAATCTGCATGATTTGCGCCCAATCGTCTACAAACTCCTGAGTTTCAGCGTCTATATTGGCTAGCCCACCAGTGGCCACGCGTTTGTTGGCCTTGCAAAAGTCATCAAACAAGGTGAGGTAATAACGGGTGCCATCTTGGTTCAAATGGAGTGACAAGAATTCTTTAATGATCGAGCGCTCGTCTTCTGTAATGCGCTCTTTAGCCACAATGGCAAAAAATTGGATGACTGCCTTTAAGAGTTCTTCGCTCATTTAGTTGTCACTATTATGACCTTAAAAAAGTCCCGTTAAAATACATAAAATACATGGTTCTGAAACCTATTAAATCCATTTCGTTTTACAATTGATTTATGGTTTATTTGGGCTTTTATTTTTGGTGTCCCTAGACTAGAAATCAGATTTAAACAATTTTTGACCAATGAAAAAAGTAGGTTTATTATTCGCTTTTCTTTTCCCTGCATTAGCCTTTTCACAAACTAGTTCAGTATTGTGGGAGATCTCCGGAAACGGATTAACCAATAAATCGTATTTGCTAGGCACCTTGAAATTTATTGGTGAAAAGGAATTTAAAGTACCAGCCGTTGTTACTGAAAAAATTAAAGCTTCTACTCTTTTCGCCATCGAAGACCAAGTAGACCACCATGCGCAGCATGAACTCAACAAAGCTTTGCATTTTGAAAATGGAAAGTCGTTGGCAACAGAACTTCCTGCTACGGATTATCTGAAAGTAGTTTCGTTTTTTGAAAAGGAATTTGGGATTTCTAAGAAAGCCTTTGAGTCTAAATACGCCAAGATAAAGCCATTACCACTTTCTATCTTGATGACACGACTAACCTTGCGCGAAAAGGTAAAATACTTTGATATTGAGCTATTACTGCTGGCGAAAAAAGCAAAGATTTCAACTTTTAGTTTAGAACCGATAGAACGTGAAGCGCAGGCCATTAATGCCTACCCTATTTACAATCAGCTGAAAGCACTGATGCATAGTATTGATAATTTTGAAATCCAAAAAGCAGAATTCAAGAAACTAATGAGCAGTTATCCACACGAATCGCTGGAAGAGATTTTTGAGTTTACGTTGCACCCGGTAGAAAACAACCCCATTTTCGTAGACGAATTCTATTTTAAAAGAAACCAAGAGTGGCTGCCTAAAATCGAAAAAATGGCGAAAGAGAACAAAGCATTTATTGCCGTAGGCGTGGCTCACTTAGAAGGCGAAAAGGGATTATTGGCACTATTAAAATCGAAGGGGTATTTGCTTACTCCTATTGAGGTTACAAAATAATAGCAGGTAGTTTCTGGGTGAGGATAGGGTCTCCTTCAACGTAGGAAATTAGTTCTTTTAGCATTATGCTATGAACTTGCTCATTTGTTAAAAATATTTTCTAAACTCACTGGCAATACTAAAAAACGCTAGTTGTCAATATAACCCTTCACCAAAACACGCTGCACAGGGTTGACTGGATCGGTAGAATAAATAGTGATGGCCTTATTTTGCAGACCTTCTCTCTCCGTTGAGTCAAAAAGAATATTTAGGTTAGTTTCTTCATTCGGCTTAAGGATAGATTTAGCAGCAAGGCTTACTAAGCATGAACAATTAGATTGAACATGGCGAATGAGTAATTCTTTTTTTCCCTTATTCTTTAGCTTAATCGTTCGTTCTACCCTATTGCCGTCTTTCATTCTCCCCAAATCCAGTTGATAGTTTTCAACTGAAAGTACGGCTGCATTTGCTTGCTCTTCTGCAGAAAGAACACCAAAACTTTCTTCGGTGGTAGAGTAGACAACAAAAGTTTTCACAGCTTGCTTTTTATCGGTAGTATGAATGGTAATGGTATCGGCAGAAAACCCATATTGTTTCTTCGATTTTGCATCAACCAGTAATTTCAGCGAGCCGCGTGTGTTTGGGGGCAATCGAGGGAAATCCATTTTAATATACGGTGGGGCACTTAACTTAACTAATTTAACCGTATCGATACCGTCATTGTAAACCGGAAACTCAACACCAACAACGGGTTTGTTATTATAAATTTTACCTATATTAAAAGAACTGTTCCTGAAACGTAGGTTTCCATTTTCTACTAATAAATCGTTGGAGCCTTTACTCGACTTTGAATCGACTACATTTCCTTTCACTTGCAATACAATCACGTTTGCCGAGTAATCGGTAGTTACTGATAAGGTCTTATTAAAATAGCCAGGCCTAGCTTTTGGATCAAAGCTGGCTTTGATAATTCCGCTCTTTCCTGGTAGCACTGGTTCTTTCGTCCATCCGGGAGTGGTACATCCGCAAGAAGGCTGCACAGTCAAAATACGAATAGGGCGGTTTGATTTATTTACAAACGAAAATTCAAAGTTGACAGGCGCTCCTTGTTCTAGTACCTCTCCAAAGTCATGGATTTTGTCTTGAAAAAAAATAGGATCTGCCAGCTGACCATAGACTTCGTACGAAACCATTAAACCTAAAATTATCCAGAATTTATTCATAAAAGATATTGATCCAACATCCAAAGTTAACTGCAAATCAGTAATCTTGCATTTAATATTTACACTCAAATTTGGAATCTATAATTTTGAATTTTCAATCTTGAATTTTGAATTAAAATGGCTAGAATTTTAACCGGCATACAGAGCAGTGGCCGCCCACATTTAGGAAATTTACTAGGGGCAATAGTACCTGCCATTAAACTCTCAAAAGTCTCTGGCAACGAATCACTCTTTTTTATTGCCGATTTGCATTCGCTTACCACCATTAAAGATGCTAAGCAGCGAATTGAAAATGTAAATGCCGTAGCCGCAGCATGGCTGGCGTTTGGCTTTGATATCGAGAAAAATTTGCTCTATCGGCAAAGCAGAATACCAGAGGTGTGTGAGTTGGCCTGGTATTTATCGTGCTTCACTCCTTTCCCCATGTTGGCCAATGCGCATTCCTTTAAAGATAAATCAGATCGGCTAGCTGATGTAAATGCAGGTTTGTTTTCCTATCCTGTGTTAATGACTGCTGACATCATTCTTTACAATGCTCACTATGTTCCGGTAGGCAAAGATCAAAAACAACACCTTGAGATGGCAAGAGACATTGCATCTGCTTTTAATAATATGTATGGCGAAACGTTTGTGGTTCCTGAAGCAAAAATTGAAGAACAGGTAATGACCATTCCTGGCATCGATGGACAAAAAATGAGCAAGTCGTATGGTAATATCATTGACATTTTCTTACCAGAAAAAGAGCTTCGCAAACAAGTTATGTCTATTGTTACCGATAGCACACCCATGGAAGCTCCTAAAAATCCAGATACTGATAATGTTTTCGCAATTTATAAGCTAGTGGCTACCGCTGATGAAACAGAAGTTTTAAGGAAAAATTATTTGGCTGGTAACTTTGGCTACGGCCATGCTAAGCAAGCTCTTTTCGAGTTGATCATTTCTAAATATGCTAAGGAAAGAGAATCATTCAACTTTTACATGAGTAACTTACCTGAGCTCGAAAGAAAATTAGCACAGAGCGAAATAAAAGCAACTTCAATCGCGCGAGAAGTGCTGGGTAAGGTACGAACCAAATTAGGGTTTGCGTAAACTATTTAGCGCTCCAAACTACTTGCTGCTTTTCTTTTCCTACGTTTAAAATTATGCGCAGCGGACTTGGCACTAATACAAGTTTTGTTTCTTTGCCCGGCAGTGAGTCGACCTCTACGAATACCCCTTCGGTGTGGGCAACCGAATAATCAGCGCCAGCGATAGAGTACGATTTTGCCAAATAGGCAATCGGAAATAATATATCGGTATCGGGGCAAAACTTATCGTGTACCTCTTGAAGCACGCCTTCTAAATAATCGCCATATTTCTCATGTAGGGCGTCTTCCAAATCGTGGAGTTGCTCTTCTAAATCATCGTATTTAGGATTGTTGTAATCAATCTTTTTCAATTCGTTCCTTCTACTGGCAATATCTTGTATGGCCTTATCGAGTGCTTTTAAATCCATTTGTCAAATTTCTTCCAAGATTGGTCAAAGTAGAAATAAAAACAAGCAGATTGACTAAATTTGCTTACTAATTTAATTTCCTATGGCGCAAGACTTCTTACCGATCAATGGTACAGACCATGTTGAGTTTTATGTAGGCAATGCAAAACAGGCATCGCTGTTTTACCAACATTGCTTCGGCTTCGAACTAGTTGCCTACGCAGGTCCCGAAACAGGCGTTAAGGATAGAGCATCGTACGTGCTTCAACAACACAAAATACGATTTGTGTTCACCACAGCTCTCAACTCTGATTCGGAAATTGCAAACCATGTAAGGAAGCATGGGGATGGAGTAAAAGTGCTTGCACTATGGGTAGATGACGCCACACGTTCATTTCAAGAAACGGTTGTGAGAGGAGCCGAAATTGCGGCTGAACCAAAAAAAATGACAGATACAAATGGCGATGTAATCGTAGCTTCTATTAAAACCTATGGCGACACCATTCACACTTTCGTAGAAAGAAAGAACTACAAAGGGACATTTTTGCCAGGATACATGACCATGAAAAGTTCCTATCAATCAAAGTCGATTGGGCTAAAGCATGTCGATCATTGTGTTGGCAATGTAGAGTTGGGGCAAATGAACAAATGGGTAAAGTTTTATGAAGATGTGATGGGCTTCAAACTCCTCATCACGTTTGACGATAAGGACATCTCTACCGAATACAGCGCCCTGATGTCTAAAGTAGTTTCAAATGGAAATGGTTATATCAAGTTTCCAATAAATGAACCTGCCAAAGGAAAAAAGAAATCGCAAATTGAAGAATACCTCGATTTTTATAAAGGTGCAGGTGTGCAGCACATTGCCATTGCCACAGACGATATAATTCAAACAGTCAGCGAACTTCGCAAACGTGGTGTAGAATTTTTACGAGTACCCGATACGTATTACGATGAAGTGGTTACGCGTGTGGGCGCAATCAACGAAGATTATAAAGAGCTAAAGAAATTGAATATCCTTATTGACAGAGACGAAGAAGGCTACTTACTGCAAATATTTTCTAAACCATTGCAAGATCGCCCAACATTATTCTTTGAAATCATTGAACGAAATGGAGCCAAGTCTTTCGGCAAAGGAAATTTCAAAGCACTGTTTGAGTCGATAGAGAGAGAACAAGAGTTGAGGGGAAATTTGTAAACCATTAATCAGTATGACTAAACTTGAAGAAGTAAAATCTAAGGAGGTTTTTCCAGGATTCACCGGTAAATTTATTCACACCGAAAACATGACCTTTGCTTATTGGGAAATAAAAAAAGGAAGTGCTTTGCCCGAACACTCTCATTTTCATGAGCAAGTGGTTAATATGTTAGAGGGTGAGTTTGAAATTGTGTTAGAAGGAAATCCTAATCACCTACTTCCTGGAAACATCTTGTCTATTCCATCGCACGCCAAACATGCAGGAAGAGCCATAACCGATTGCAAAATCTTAGACGTGTTTTATCCGGTAAGAGAAGATTACAAATAATTAAATCCAAATGAATTTACTAGAACAATCAAAAGCTACGGCACAGAAGTGGCTAGACAGTAGTGTAGTTGATGAAGCCTCAAAGGCAGCAATAAGAAAACTTCTATCTGACGCGAATACAAAAGAGTTAGTCGATAGCTTTTATAAAGAACTTGAATTTGGTACAGGCGGGCTGCGCGGAACGATGGGCGTTGGTGCTAATTGCATCAACAAATACACGATTGGATCCGCCACGCAAGGGCTCGCCAATTATTTGAATAATAGTTTCCCCAACCATCCAATAAAGGTTGCTATCGCGTATGATAGTCGCAACCAAAGCAGAGAATTTGCGCAAATTACAGCCGATGTATTTTCAGCTAACGGAATTACTGTTTATCTATTTCCTGAGCTACGGCCTACCCCTCTCCTTTCTTTTGCGATTCGCTATTTAAAATGCCAGTCGGGGGTGGTCATTACAGCGTCACATAACCCCAAAGAATACAATGGCTACAAAGCGTATTGGGTAGATGGCGCGCAACTCGTCCCACCACACGATAAAAACGTAATTGCAGAAGTAAACAAGATTACCGATTTCAGTCAGGTAAATTTTAAAGCAGATACTAGCAAAATCAAATTGATTGGTGCTGAAGTGGAAGAAGCTTACTACCATGAGGTACAAAATTTAATTCCAAAGAAGGAAAGCATTGCAAAGCAGCAACATATTCCCCTAGTCTATTCGAGTATACATGGCGCTGGCATTACCATGGTGCCTGAGTGCCTCAAGCGACTGGGTTTTACCAACGTGCAAGTAATAGAAGAACAACGTGAGCCAAACGGAAATTTCCCCACCGTTCAATCGCCCAATCCCGAAGAGAAATCGGCCATGGAACTCGCCATCAAAAAAGCAACAGCAATCAACGCTGAATTGGTAATGGCCACCGACCCAGATACTGATCGTGTTGGCATTGGAATAAAAGATGACAGCGGAAAATTTTTCTTGCTAAACGGCAATCAAGCTTTTAGTTTAATGATGTGGTTTGTTCTAAAAAGCTTAAAAACAAAAAATGATTGTTACCTAGCCAAGACAATAGTAACAACCGAATTGATTGATGTAATGGCTAAGCAATTGGGTGTTGCTTGTTACAATACCCTTACGGGATTCAAATACATTGCCGAGTTGATGCGCGAGTTAGAAGGCAAGAAAAAATTTATTGCAGCTGGCGAAGAAAGCTATGGCTACATGGTTGGCGATTTTGTTCGCGACAAAGATGCAGTATCTGCCTGCGCATTTTTTTCAGCGATGGCGGCAGCGGCAAAAGACGATGGACAAACACTCTACCATTGGCTAGTCCAAATGTATGTTGAATTTGGCTTTTATAAAGAAGGGTTAATTAACCTAGTAAGAAAGGGAGCCGAAGGTGAGCAGCAAATAAAAGAAATGATGAAAACCTTCCGCGAAGCCACACCTGTTACCATTGGAGGCGAACGGATAGCTAGAAAATTAGATTACAAGGTAAGCGAAGAAATTAATTTGTTAACAGGCGCCAAAACAACTATCAACCAACCTACTGCCGATGTATTGCAATTCTACACCGAGTCTGGAAACAAAATTTCTGTAAGGCCATCGGGTACGGAGCCTAAGATCAAATTTTATATAAGCGTTAACACAAGGTTAAGCAAAGCGGCCGACTATGAAAAAGTCTCATCAGAATTAGATGCTGTCATTAAAAGAATTGAAATCGATTTGTTAAAATGAGCCTTCTAATTACTTCCACCCAAAAAATTTTCGAGCGCGATCTTTCTATTTTGGAAAAAGAGATTTCGTTGTACCAGTCGGAAGAGTCCATTTGGCTAATCCAGAAGGAGATAAAAAATTCTTCCGGAAATCTGTGCCTACATCTTTGCGGTAACCTTCAGTACTACGTAGGAGCGGTATTGGGAAACTCGGAATATATAAGAAACCGCGAATTAGAATTTAGCGCCAAAAACATTCCGAAAGAGAAGCTGATTCACGAAGTACAGACAACAAAGAGAGTAGTTATGTCTACTTTAGATCGCTTAGGCACAAACTCGATTGAAATGATTTATCCGGTAGATGTATTTAAGGAACCCATGACCATCGGTCATTTTTTAATTCACCTTACTGCTCACTTAGGCTATCATTTGGGTCAAATTAATTACCATCGAAGGTTGATCTAAAATCATATTTTCACAACACTTCTTTTCTGGCTACTTTTGCAGCCTGACAATGAAAAAAGTAGCATTTTATACACTTGGCTGTAAACTCAATTATTCTGAGACATCGACCATTGCCAGAAAATTTGAAGAGAAGGGTTATCGGAAAGTTGATTTTATTGATCAACCCGATATCTTCATTATTAATACTTGCTCCGTTACCGAAAACGCAGACAAGAAATGCCATAAGGTAGTGCGAGAAGCCAGAACCATATCGCCCAATGCTTATGTTGCCATTATTGGATGCTACGCGCAACTCAAGCCAAAAGAAATATCAGAAATACCGGGTGTAGATGCCGTATTGGGTGCTTCAGAAAAATTTAGATTAGTAGAATTGCTCGATGGTTTTGTAAGACCCGAGACCCCAATTGTTTACGCTTCAGAAATTGAAAAGGTTAAAAACTTTAATACTTCCTACTCTATCCACGATCGAACACGCACATTTTTAAAAGTACAAGATGGCTGCGATTATTCGTGTTCGTTCTGTACCATACCCTTAGCCAGAGGTGCCAGTAGAAGCGATAGTATAGATAACATTGTTAATACAGCAAAAGAAATTGCCGCTACCGATGTAAAAGAAATTGTTTTAACAGGCGTAAATACAG
>JAAFHY010000008.1 GCA_013298505.1 Cytophagales bacterium | reverse complement strand
GGCTATATGGATAGTTGCTATATGGATTGGTGGCGTTCCATCTATTGTTGCTTAAGTTGGTAGATGTGTAGTACGCTTCAAGGTAAAACAGGAATCCATTTTTTGTTTCCTCCAATCGTACTGGTACTACGTAGGTTTTGAAATCAGGTATTTTATTGGCCAGCCGTTGGTTTTCAGATTTTGATTTTGTTTTAGCTGCTTTTTTCGGAGGCATATAATCGAAGAAGTGCAAAAGTTGTCCGAAGTCATAAAAGGTTATTTTCTGTTCGTTATAGGGATCTACCAACACGGTAAAAATTCCTGATGCTTGCTTCAATACGCCCTCGCCCCACGTTCCGATAACAATCAGTTCATCACGAATCAGAGTGCTTGTCATGCCAGAGAGAATGACCCGTTCTGGGTCAACATCAATCACATCATCGAGCAGAAGTGCCCCGGTTTGATCAAATGTTTTGAGTATAATATTTTTTTTTAGTTTCGATTGCCGTTCGCTTAGCAAAACATTAAAAGTAGTATTGACATTAACCCGTACATCCAGCAGGTCAGCATTGTTGATAATCAATCCTGAAACCAGCTTGGCTTGGTTGCTTTCCATATTGAAAAGTAAAATGGTAGGCTGTTGAGATACATACCCCGCAAACAGAAGTTGATTGCCCACCACATTGAAATGAGTAAGCTGAATCATCAGCTCGGGCTTGTAATTGTATTCGGTAGTTTGGTGAGTGAACAAATCTATTCTATAAATCTTTAAATCTCCCTGATCAGTTTCGCCTAACCTAAATAAAAAGTAGGCGGCCTTGTCGCGGTATTCATAGCCCACAAGTCGATACTGATTTTCTACCGCGAGTTCCTTTCTAAAGCTTTCTGTTAATGTGGTGTCTAATAGAATAACTTCCCAAAATTTTTCTCTGTGCTCGTATTTTTCCAAATCGCGGATAAGCGCAATGCCTTGATCTTGCATAGGCACTACCGTAAAGTCGCCCAATCTACTTTTGTGCTCTTTTTCAAACCGAATTGGCTGTGTGATTTGGCCTACCGATAAATGGGCCGATAGCAGTAAACTCAAAAAAAGTAGTGTAAATACTTTTAGTGCTGATAATCTTTTTGCGCAAACCCAATGATGGAAAGACATCACTATTTATTTTTCAGAAAGTGATACAATGTAATCAAACTCTTCTGGCTTTACGGGTTGTACCGATAGCCGCGAGTTGTTGATTAAAACCATTCCGCTCAATGCTTTATCTGCCTTGATGGCTGCTAGCGTTACGGCTGCCTTAAGTTTTTTCTTGGGTTTTAATTCTACCGCTACCCAATTAGTATCTTTCGGATCAGGGAATGCCTCTTTACTAATTTCGGCAATGGCTATAATTGCCTTGCCTTCGTTGCTGTAGTAAAAAAAAGCTAAGTCGCCTTTTTTCATGGCTTTAAGGTTGTTGCGTGCCTGAAAATTACGAACGCCATCCCAAACGGTGCTTTTGTCTTTTAGCAAATCTTCCCAAGAGTACACATCGGGTTCTGATTTTACGAGCCAATAATTCATGGTCTTTATTTTACTTTCTAAAGTAACAAATCAATTTATATTTTCCATCATGCAGTTTGCTGTTACCTTTACTTTATGATGAAAATTTTGGTTGTACAGTTTTTGGCAGTTGGTGATGTTGTGCTAAGCACCCCTGTGCTACGATTGTTAAAAGCACAATTAGATGGTAGTGAAGTCCATTTTGCATGTCGACTTGGCAACAAATCGGTTGTTGAAGCCAACCTGTATATCGATAAATTATTCTATTTGGAAGAAATGTCTAAGCTAACGGAAGAGCTAAGGGCCGAGAAGTACAATTATCTGATAGACCTTACTAATAACCTAGCAACTCGTATTTTAACTTGGCGGCTTGGCGTTGAGTCTTTTCGATATGAAGATTATCGAATTAAGAGATGGATTTTGGCAAAAACTAAAATCAATTTATTGCCAAGCACACACATAGTAGATCGGTACATACAAACGTTATCGAAACTTAGTATTAAAAACGACACACTTGGATTAGATTATTTTATACCCGAACGTGAGTTTGTGCCAATGGATTGGTTGCCCGAAAGCCATCGCAATGGGTATGTTGTTTTTGGATTAAGTGCTCAGCAAAACACTCAGCTACTTCCTATAAAGAGAATGATTGAGCTTTGCGACAAAATCAATCGCCCCATTATTCTCTTAGGCAGTAAGGACGACTTTGCAAATGCCGAAGTGATAAAGAATTTTTTTGAGCGCTCGCTCGACCCTTCGTATGAAAAGGGATTGCAAGAGCTTGGCAAGAAAACCATCGTCTATAATGGGTGCGGCTTGTTTAATACTAACCAAATTGCCAGTTTGGTAAAGCAGGCACAAGTTATTTTTACGCACGATAATGCACTGATGCACATTGCAGCAGCATTCAAAAAAGAGATTTTTAGCATCTGGGGCTCATCCATTCCTTCATTTGGCAATTACCCTTATCGGACTAAGTTTACAATTTTGGAGAAGGCAAATCTATCGTGCCGCCCTTGCTCTTCTACCGGCTATGCTAAATGCCCACGTGGCCACTTTAAATGCATGAACGAAATTATTTTTGATTTCTATCTACTATAAAGAAAATAGTCTGCTTATTAAAGTGTTTACTTTTATTTGCTCGTGATATAGACTTCTGGTATCTTTCTCTATGGTACGCTGGGAACCATATGCGATGGTGCGCATCACCGCTTTTTTAGTGGCGGGTATTTTAGTGGCCATTTATTTCCCCAATCTTTTATCACCTGCACAAGCAATTATTTTTATTGGCTGGTTGGCGGTTCTGTATTTTATTGGCCGCGTGCTATTGCCCACGAATTGGGTAGGAATAATGGCCGGCCTGTTGGGGCTATGCGCTACCTTTTTTATTGGTTATGCACTTTTGCAACTCAAAACAAATAAGAACGATGCAACTCATTTGCAAAACGTGCAAAATTCCATTAAGGCCTATACCGCTATTGTGCGTAGTGCACCTGAATCAAAATCGAAAAGTTGGAAAATAGAAATTGAAGTTACCGCAATTAAAACCAGTCAATGGAATACAGCAACGGGTAAGGTGCTTTTGTATGTTTCAAAAAAAATCGGGGCGATGGATTGGAACTATGGCGATCAACTGCTAGTGCTTGGTAGCCCACAATTATTGAGGCCACCAGCAAACCCTGCCGAGTTTGACTTTAAGCGATACTTGAGTTTTAAGAATATTTATCATCAGCAATATGTATTACCAGAAAGTGTAAAGAGGACAACTCCACCTAACCGAAAAGGATTTATTTATTATTCGCATAAAGCCGGGAGGTGGGCCATTGAGCAATTGAATGCAAACGTAACTTCAACGCAAGGGCAAGCAATAGCCGCTGCATTAGTACTTGGTGTAACCGATGGAATTGATACCGATTTGCAAAATGCCTATGCTGCTAGTGGAGCGATGCATGTACTTGCGGTATCTGGGTTGCACGTAGGTATTATTTATGCCATGCTTTTATTGATGCTAAAACCCATTTCCAAATTTAAAGGAAGCAAGTGGGTGGTGGCTAGTATAAGTTTACTCGTTTTATGGGGCTTTGCATTTATTACGGGCCTTTCGCCTTCCGTGTTACGTGCGGTAACCATGTTTTCGTTTGTTGCTATCGCTCGCCCATTTGGCCAGCGCACCAATATTTACAATACCTTGGCCGCATCGGCATTTGTGCTGTTGTTATACAATCCGTACTTAGTGATGTCGGTTGGGTTTCAGTTGTCATACCTAGCCGTGTTGGGTATTGTTTATTTGCAACGACCGATTTATAATTTGTGGGAGGCTTCCACTAAAGTAGGCGATTGGGTTTGGCAAATCACGTGCGTTTCTATTGCTGCTCAAGTTGCAACTTTTGCATTAGGGCTCTTGTATTTTCATCAATTCCCTGTATACTTTTTAATTTCAAATCTTTTCGTGATCCCGCTATCTACAGGCGTGCTTGTAGTAGGTGTATTGCTTTTAATGGTCTCATTTATTTCACCCGTTGCTTGGTTGGTAGGAAAGATTCTTTCAGTGTTGATTTATTTATTGAATCAAACAGTATTTTTTACCGAAAAACTTCCTTTTAGTTTAATCAACGGAATTCATATCTCTACTTTTCAATGTTTGCTATTGATGGGCGCGCTTCTTTCCATTATCCTGTTGTTTGAATTTCGCAAAATAAAATGGCTGTATTCAACCGCGATCTTTATTTCGGTATTCAGTCTCATTCAATGGATTCATTTTAATGAATATTTTTCGCGTAGGCAGTTTGTAGTGTATGCGATTTCGGGGCATTCGGCTAGCGAACAAATTGAGTCGGGTAACTCTATTTTTTTGGCCGACTCCTCATTGCTGCACGATGAAGAGCGAATACGATTTCACATTCGGCCGAATAGACTTCAACAAGGTGTGGCCAATATAGCTGTTAGTCAACGTACAAATAACAAGGCCGATAGTGCGATTCAATTTTTATATTGGGGCGGGAAGAGTATTGCCTTAGTTAGTCATAGAAAGGCAAAATGGCCTCAAAAATTGATGGTTGATTTTTTAGTGGTTTCTAAGAATGCTTTTCCTTTAAAGAATTTCATCTCGCAGCAAATGCAGATTGGAACATTTATAATTGATGAAACAAACACAGCCGCTTATTCTGCCAAGTTAACTAAGTTTGCACAGGCAACGAATAGTAATGTGCATGACATTAAGCAACAAGGAGCCTTTATTTTAACGGAATAAACAATGAGCTTAGTTACCTATACAAAAGAAAATCGAATTGGGTACGTTACACTTAACCGACCTGAAAAGCGCAATGCGTTGAGCCGCGAATTGGTAGTAGCTCTTAAAGAAGTTTTTGCACAAGCAGAAGTCGATGAAGATGTTAAGGTAGTTGTTTTGAAAGCCAATGGCGAAGCGTTTTGTGCTGGGGCCGACTTGGCATATCTACAAGAGTTACAAAAATTCTCGCTCGAAGAAAACCTGGCAGACTCTACCCAGTTAAAAGAATTGTTTTTGCAAATCTATCAATTGAAAAAGGTGGTAATTGCCAACGTGCAAGGACATGCACTGGCAGGAGGTTGTGGATTGGCAAGTGTTTGCGATTTTGTTTTCGCTGCTCCCGAAGCAAAATTTGGATATACCGAAGTAAAGATCGGTTTTATACCAGCCATTGTGTTGGTTTTTTTGATTCGTAAGATTGGCGAGCAACGGGCAAAGCAACTATTACTAAGTGGAGAACTTTTTAAAGGAGAGGAAGCCGTGCGCATGGGCTTGGCTAATTTTTTGGTGGCCAAAGATAAATTAGATCAGTCGGTTGGTGATTTTGCAAAACACTTGATCGATACTAACTCAGGCCAATCGATGATGCTCACAAAAAAGATGATTGACGAAGTGCAATCTATAACTTTGCACCAAGCACTCGATTATGCCTGCGATATGAATGCGGCCGCTCGCGCTTCTGACGATTGTAAGAAAGGGATTGCGGCCTTCCTTGAAAAGCGCGAGCTGAAATGGTAATTTCTCAACCGTGACGGCCACCGAAGTTTTAAAAAAGTATTGGGGACATCCCTCTTTTCGGACACCACAAGCCGAGATTATTCAAGCCGTTGTTGAAAAAAAAGATGTGTTGGCAGTTTTGCCAACGGGGGCGGGTAAGTCAATCTGCTTTCAAATTCCAGCTTTGCTATCGGATGGGTTATGCGTGGTGGTAACTCCGCTGGTTGCACTTATGCAAGATCAAGTAAATCAGTTGAAACAAAAAGGGATAGCTGCCATTGCCATTCACGCTGGCCTTAGCCGAAGTGAAATTGATGTATTACTCGACAATTGTGTCTATGGTCAGCAGAAATTTTTATATGTGTCGCCCGAGCGATTACAATCTGAGCTATTTAAAGTTCGTTTTCAAAAAATGAATGTCAATCTGATTGCGATTGATGAGGCACATTGCATTTCGCAATGGGGATATGATTTTCGACCACCCTATTTGCAGATAGCTGAATTGCGCCAGCTAAAACCCAACGTTCCGTTTATTGCGGTTACGGCCTCTGCAACCAAGCAAGTGCAAGCAGATATTGTTGATAGACTACAACTCGATAGTCCTGCTCTGTTTCAAGTTAGTTTTGCCCGCAAAAATTTTTCGTTGGTGGTGCGAACTACCGAAATAAAAGAAACTAAACTTTTGGAGATTCTTACTAAAATTCAAGGCTCGTCTATTGTCTATGTTCGGTCGCGTAAATCGGCACAAGGTATCGCTCAATTTTTGCAGCAACATCAAATCTCGTCTACCTATTACCATGCTGGCCTCAATCATGCACAACGTGTTTTGCGGCAGCAGCAATGGCTTGACGATACAGTACGAGTTATCGTAGCTACCAATGCATTTGGCATGGGCATTAACAAACCAAACGTGCGCACCATTATTCACCTCGATTTGCCAGAGAATCTTGAGTCGTACTACCAAGAAGCAGGAAGAGCAGGCCGTGACGGGAAGAAAGCTTACGCCACTGTTTTATTTCACCCAACCGATGTTGATTCACTCCGCCATAAAGCAGCGCAGGCTTATCCGGATTTTGATTACCTTAAAAAAATATACCAGGCGTTAGCAAATTACTTTCAAGTGGCTGTGTTTGCGGGGCAAGGAGAAAGTTATGATTTTGAGTTGGATGAATTTGCCACCAAATTCGCATTCAAAAATTCAGATGTTTATCCAGCCTTGAAGCGATTAGAGGAAGTAGGCTTGCTTCAGTTTAACGAAAGTTTTTATCACCCTTCGCGGATTCATTTTACTGCCGACCACAAAAAAATATATCAGTTTCAAGTAGCTAATGCACGGTTCGATGCCATCATCAAAATGATTCTTCGCCTTTATGGTGGCGAGGTGTATTCTGATTTTGTTACCATCTCAGAAACACAACTGGCTAGTGCCCTAAGGCAAACCACAGCCGAAGTCAGCTCTCTTCTCCACCAGCTTCATCAACTCCAGTTATTGGTATATAGCCCCACTAAAGATACACCTCAAGTTACTTACGTGATTGCACGGCAAGACGTAGAGTTAGCCATAGTCGATAAAATCAAATTGCATGCTCGCAGAAAACTGTATTTTGAGAAAACGGAAGCCATGGTTAGCTATGTCAGCCAGCAGCATCAATGCCGCATGCAAGTTATTCAACAGTACTTCAACGAAATGACAGACGAGGTATGTGGGCTATGTGATGTTTGCTATGCAAAGAAAAAGGAACTGAACAGAAGTTTGATTGGGGAGTTGGAGAGCCAAGTCAAATTCTTTCTTGAGCAAGGCTCGCAATCGCCCGAAAATTTAATGAAACTCGTTGCGCCTCCAGATGAAGAGGTTTTTTTAGAAGTGATACGCGACTTGGTTGACACCAACCAATTA
This sequence comes from Cytophagales bacterium, assembly GCA_013298505.1. Taxonomy (GTDB): domain Bacteria; phylum Bacteroidota; class Bacteroidia; order Cytophagales; family Cyclobacteriaceae; genus ELB16-189. Next base: position 66,628 of record JAAFHY010000008.1, on the reverse strand, counting down.
TTTTACGATAGTCATTGGCTCTTGCATCTAAGGAAGTAGTATTTTGCAATGTGAAACTCGTCCCCAAGTATTCTGTTGTTGTTCCGGTCTACAACCGCCCACATGAATTGAACGAGTTATTGGCTAGTTTGTGCGGGCAGACTTTCAAAAATTTTGAAGTAATAATTGTAGAAGATGGCTCAGCTATTTCTAGCAAGCAACTAATTGCAAAGTACGAAGGCCAGCTAAACATTAGCTACTACTACAAAGAAAATACGGGCCCAGGCCCAAGCAGAAACTATGGGTTTGAAAGGGCTTCCGGAGATTATTTTGTTGTGTTTGATAGCGATTGTGTTTTACCAAGCACTTATTTTGAAGAAGTAGAAAACGCGCTTAACAAGCAACCGCTCGATGCGTGGGGTGGCCCTGATCGTGGTCGTTCAGATTTTACCATTCCGCAACAGGCAATGGCCTACACCATGTCTTCTTTTTTGACCACTGGAGGCATTCGCGGAGGCAAGAAGAAAATCGGCACTTATCAACCCCGAAGTTTTAATATGGGCTTGAGCAAAGATACGTGGCGAAAAACAGGAGGCTTTCAATTTGATCGATTGGCAGAAGACATTGAATTGAGCGTAAGAATGAAGAAGTTAAACTTACGGGTTTATCTTATCACAAACGCATTTGTGTATCATAAGCGTAGGTCTACCTTCTCTCAATTTTTTCATCAGGTTTTTAATTTTGGGCGCGGTCGGGTTTTGGTGGGTATCAAACATCCCGGTGAAGTTAAATGGGTGCATTGGTTTCCCACCCTTTTTACGATCGGTTTTTGTGTGGCAATTATAGGCTTGTTAATTCCGAACTATCGATTTTATTTGCTAGGCTTTTTTGCTGTTTATTTTTTTTTGATTGGCGCAGATGCTTTGCGGGCAACCAAATCAATCCAAGTTGCCGTCTTAAGTATCCCCTCAGCATTCGTGCAGTTAACAGGTTATGGGCTTGGTTTTTTATCAGAGAAATTGAAAAACTTACATCTTTAAACAGCCCTGCAATATCAAATTTGACTCGTAATCTTTGAATTTTATCAATATTTAATCAATATTGCATAAACCAAAGAGAGAAAACTTACATGGCACGATTCTGTTTTATCGGGCTGCTATTCGTAGCCTTATCATTGTTTCAACTACCAAAAGGTTGGTCGAAACCAGTTCAAAATGCATCGCTAGGTAAGGGCTACTATATTGTGGTGGCGGCCTACTTGGGTAATCAAGAAAATTTTGCAAAGAAATATTCCGATCAACTCAATGTAGATGGACGTCATTCCAAATATGGGTTCGATGCTGCCCGCAGTCTTTATTATGTATACCTCGATTTCTATTCTGACTTCAATGAGTCGATCCAGCAAATGCTTGAAGTAAGAAAAGCAGGAGGATTTGCAGACGCATGGGTTCGGATTATAAAAGATGGTGCAGAGGTTGAACCAGTTGCAGAAGTAAAGCCTGAACCTAAAAAGCAAGAAGTTCCGGTAGTTGTTGCTAAGCAAGCTGCCATTGTTGAAGAGAAAAAAGCAGAGCCCGTTGTAGACGTTGCAAAAGTGGAGGCAATTAAAAGCGAGACAAAGGCCGATTCGGTAATCGTAGCAATACCCAACCCAAAACCAGAGCCCGTTTACTTACCGCAAACATTAAAAAACACACAAGCTTTCTTTAGTTTATACAACGCTACCAATGGAACTGTGCTCGATGGCGAGGTGGAAGTAATAGATACAGACAGAAGCAGGTTGATTTCTAAAATGAAAGCGAACTCCTACATCTCATTGCCCGATCCTAAAAGCAAATCAGGAAACCTGACTTTAATAGGAAGCGCTTTTGGCTACAGAAAAGTGCAGCACGAATTAAATTACTTTAACACCGAAGCAGATACAGTAAAAGAAGAAGTTGACTTAATTGGAAACTACTACATGGTTAAGTTCGACCTTTCTAGAATGAGTCGAGGAGACATTGCTACCTTGTACAACGTTTATTTTTACAACGATGCGGCCGTGATGATACCCGAATCTAAGTACGAATTAAATAAGCTGTTGCAGATGTTGAACGAAAACCCCAAATACAAAATCATGCTGCATGGACACACCAATGGTAACGGTCGTGGCAAAATTATTTATGTAGGCCCCGAAAAGGATTTCTTCAACATTACCAAAGATGACGTGGTAAAAGAATCGGGTTCAGCCAAAGAGCTTTCAGGAGCACGTGCAACGGTTATCAAAGAGTGGTTGGTTTCGCAAGGCATTGATGCAAAACGCATAGATGTTAAGGCATGGGGAGGCGGTAGAATGCTGCACGATAAAAACAGCCAACACGCCAGACGAAACGTGCGTGTTGAAGTAGAAGTTTTGGAAAATTGAGTTTATGCTCTGGAAAAAGACACTTATCTAGACTATATTTTCGTAGACAATTTTGTTACTTACTCGATCTGTTTTTAAAATGACAGTTTGCTTCGGCAAATGGATGATAAATCGAAAATGAGATATCTCTTAGGCAAGGGTATCATGAGTCATAAAAAAACCTCAGAAAATTTATCTGAGGTTTTTTTAATTTAAAGGTTAGTGATTTTATTTTTTCACCTCAACCGTCATAGGTTGAATTGTAACGATTTGGGTGAAAATACCAATCAATTGATCTACGAATGAGTGAGTGGTAGTCAGAGTATAATCAGTAGCACCACCAGCCATTTCTTTGGAGTTTACTGTGTTAATAGGCACTAGTCCCCATAGAGCGAACCATTGTCTCTTTTGAATTACTTCGCTGCCCTTGGCGCCAGAACCAATGATGTGAGTAGAAGTGTAGCAAGAAGTCAAAAGCGTGCAGCACAAAAGAACTGCGAAAAACATTGTTGTAAATTTTTTCATGTGTTAATAGTTTTAGTTTATCTTTTAAAGCTAGTTGATTACTTTAATACTTCCAATGGATGATTCTATTTTTTTTATATGCTCTAAATACACCGCTCGATCTACTATATAGTCTAACATAATCGATTTTTTGGAAGCGTTGGTGATGAGTAATTTAAAGTTAACAATGCCTTCACTTTGAAGTAAAAACTGGTAGGTGCGCATTCCGTTTAAGGTAAATTCTGACTTTGAAATAGAAGCCCACTGGTTAGTGCGGTTATACAAAGAGTCAGGATTTTGATAGGCAAAGACTAAATCTTCGTTACCTAATTTAGATATAAGTAAAGAAGCTCGTTGTGCACTATCTAAATACATAGTTTTCCCTAGTGAATCGAGGTGAAGCAGATCTAGTTTTACCTTGAGACTATCGCTTTTAATACTTGAGCTGTTTTTCCAACCAATAGGAATGCTTATCAAAATTTTAGAAGCCGAATCGGTAAAAGTCTCTCCCAAAAGATTTTGATTTACATCAAAACTAAGGTCATTCTTTTTTGATTCTGAGTTCGAGCAACTAGTTAATAATAAAACGTTTAGGCATAGTAACGTAAATAGCCAAATTATCTTTGAATACATGTCTATTCGATTACTGCCTAATCAGCCATTTCACGAAAAACACCACGCCAATAATTAATGCAATGGCTCCAATTACTGTAAAGAATTGACCTGCTGGTCCTCCAAGTATAAGGCTAACAATGCCAACTGCACCAAAAATAGCTGCTAGTTTTAAATCATGGTCGATGCTCGAAGATTTGGTGGTGGCAGGGCTCATTTCTTTTTTATGATTTTTGATGATGCTCTTTATCTCCTTTTTTAAAAGCAGACGTACTTCTTTGCGCTCACCTTTCGATAGGTTTAAGTAATTCTTTTTGATTTCCGTTTTAACTTGTTCAATAGTTAAAGATGGCGCAATTTTTAAACTCGCTGTGGCTTCACCTGTTTCGGCATGCTGCTGTGTTGAGTTGGTGCTGGAAGATCCGGCCAGTTCGGAACCATTTTGTTGCGTAGCACGATTGGCTGCAAACTTTGGAGCCGAGCAAGAAATGAACACTACGAAGGGAATCAGAAAGAGAATTTTTTTCATTCTATTAATATTAAAGTTAATTGTGTGAAAGTAATCGGTTATTTTTTCCGAGCAAAGATAGCCATTATTCGGGCTATGAATCGCTTCTCGAAAGCCCAAAAAAAAGTGAATTGACCGAAAATAAAGCCATATAAAAGAAGCAGCATATTATAGATGGGTAGGATGAGAATATAATATAGCGTACTGGCCCAAAGTGGCATGGCCCCATCGCCAAACCAATAGTTGAAAAGTGGCCGTTTTAAAAACAAAACGGTAAATCCTGTGCAGGCAAATACTAGCAGTATAAATATTACTTGAAGTAAGCTATCTACTTTCCATCGAGTTTTTAATTGCTGTAACCAACTCATCCGTCTTCATTTTCTGTAAAGAACGCAATCAACCAAATGGTTTCCAAAATTGATTTTTGGGCAGTTGTGCCATAATTATCACCGGCTCTTTCTTAACTGGGTGAATAAATTCTAGTTGGCGTGCGTGTAGACAAATGCTGCCATCGGGATTGGGCACATCAAACCCATACTTTACATCGCCCACTATGGGGCAATTCATAGAAGCTAATTGCACTCTGATTTGATGGGGTCTGCCTGTGACTGGTTTTACTTCCAGCAAGTGCATTCCTGATTTTGATTCGATCAATCGATAACTGAGTTCAGAGCGCTGGCCTTGTGGATGTTCTTTTTTGTAGGCTGTGGTTTTATTTTTCTTTTCGTCTTTTACTAGCCAGTGAATGAGCGTGCCACAAGAAGCAGCAGGCTTAGTAGCCACCAATGCCCAATAGGTTTTTTGAGTGGCTTTGTTGCGAAAGAGTTCGTTCATTCTTTCTAGTGCTTTAGAGGTACGTGCAAATACAACCACCCCGCTCACAGGCCTATCCAACCGATGCACTACTCCTAGGAAAACCTCTCCCGGTTTTTGGTATTTTTCTTTGATATAATCTTTACCAATTTCTACCAGCGGCTTATCGCCTGTGGCATCACCCTGCACCAATGTGCCAGCAACTTTATTGATAGCCAATAGGTGATTGTCTTCGTAGAGGATGGAAAGCATTCCTCAAACATCTTAAATATTTTTATAACTTTAGGTATGCAAGTAGCAACAATCGATCGGAGTAAAGAGTGGACGGTAGAAGATTTCCTTCAATTGGAGGAATCAAATCTGCCTTGCGAACTTATCAATGGAGAAGTTTTTATGAGCCCAGCACCCAGTTTTACGCATCAAATAGTCTTAGGAAATCTTTATGATTTACTTAGAGCATACTCAAAAAGGAATGGGGGAATTACGATGTTCTCGCCAGTTGATGTCTATCTCGATAAGAAAAATGTGTTTCAGCCCGACTTACTTTATGTCGCAAAAGAAAATTTAGCGATTATTTCTGAGCGAGGCCTCAATGCCGCCCCCGATTTAGCAGTAGAAATAATTTCACCATCCAACAGCTTTAAAGACCGAAACCAGAAGCGTAGGCTCTATCAAAAATTTGGAGTTAAAGAGTATTGGATTATTGACCCAGGTAACAAGACATTGGAGATTTATGACTTTAGTGTTGAAGATACACCCATTCTTTACTTGGTTGAGGAGGGAATAGTTATCTCGAAGCTTTTGCCTGGGCTTTCCTTTAACTTCTCTGAATTGTTTACTCGCTGATACCAGAAAAAATCAGTCCTTAAACTCTGAGGTGAAATGGAAATTGATATCAGGAAAATTATCTTGCACCATTTGCAACCAAGCGCGTGACTCGGCCATAAAAACGATCTTATCGTCTTTATCTCTGGCAATGTGCCGTTGTTTAGAATCAATAAACTCTGCCAACTTCTTTGGATTTTTGCTGCTGATCCAACAAGCCTTGTAAATGTTTTGCCCCGCAAATTCTACGGAAGCGCTGTATTCGTTCTTCAATCGAAATTGAATTACCTCAAATTGAAGGGCACCTACTACGCCCACTACTTTTTTCTTTCCTAATTCGTAAGTAAACAATTGGGCTACGCCCTCTTCCATCAGTTGCAACAATCCCTTTTCTAGTTGCTTGGTCTTCATTGCATCTTTGTTGATCACCTCCTTAAAAATTTCGGGCGAAAAACTTGGAATGCCAGTGTACGTCATTTTTTCTCCATCGGTAAGGGTATCTCCGATTTTTAAATTTCCTGTATCGTATAATCCAACAATATCTCCTGGCCATGCTTGGTCAACTGTTTCTCGATCTTGAGCCATAAAGGCGGTTGCATTGGAGAAGCGAATGCTCTTGTCTTGCCTTACGTGATAATAATTACTTCCTCGTTCAAAAAGCCCAGAGCATACCCTTATAAAAGCAATCCGATTGCGATGTTTGGGATCCATGTTGGCATGAATCTTAAATATAAATCCAGAGAATTTACTTTCTTCTGGTTTCACCTCGCGCAGCGTAGTCTCACGCGGAATAGGAGGAGGAGCAAATTGAATGAATGCATCGAGTAATTCTTTTACACCAAAGTTATTGACGGCACTACCAAAAAATACGGGAGCCACTTTTCCGCTCAGGTAATCTTGTACGTTAAACTCTGGATACACGCCCTCAATCAATTCTACATCGGCACGTAGTTGCTTGGCGTAATTCTCGCCCACCAATGTATCAAGCTCTTCAGTATAGATATCTGATATTTCAATACTCTCTTGCACCGTTACCTTACTGGGCGTGAAGAGTTGCAAACTCTTTTCGTATAGATTATAAACCCCTTTAAATGTTTTTCCCATGCTAATGGGCCAGCTAAGAGGGCGAACTTTAATACCCAACTTCTCTTCAACTTCGTCTAGCAGATCAAACGGATCTTGCCCCTCGCGATCGAGCTTATTGATAAAACAAATGACAGGTGTGCTGCGCATGCGGCACACTTCCATTAGCTTTTCGGTTTGAATTTCAACTCCCTTTACGCAGTCAATGACCATAATTACGCTATCTACCGCGGTCAATGTGCGATACGTATCTTCGGCAAAATCTTGATGGCCGGGTGTATCGAGTAAATTAATTTTTACGTTTTTATAATCAAAGCCCATTACCGAAGTCGCTACTGAAATTCCGCGTTGCTTTTCGATCTCCATCCAATCGCTGCGGGCGTGATCTTTAATTTTAGATGATTTTACGGCTCCAGCTTTTTGAATCGCGCCACCAAAAAGCAACAATTTTTCTGTCAGGGTGGTTTTACCGGCATCAGGGTGGCTGATGATTCCGAATGTTCTGCGTTTAGAAATCTCTTGTTCTAATGTCATAAATGTCTTACATAAAAAAAGGGATAGAAAATCTACCCCTTAAAAAGTTAATTCAAAATTCAAGATTCAAAATTGATTTCTAACCAATCTTGAATCTTGAATTTTGAATCGTTATGAATTGGTTTCCAATTTCGCTTTGAATTTCTTTGCGTTCTGCACTTCGCTCGAATTCCAATAGGTATCGATAATACTTTGGTAAGCACTCTTGGCTTTTTCAATATTATTCAATTTCTCGTAAGCCAATGCTGCTTTCATCAAGTAAGTAGGAGTAAACTCTTTGTTGGGTTTGTACGAAGAGGCTTTGTCGTAATAGCTTGCAGCCTTCTCGAAATCTTTTTGTTCCATGTACGCATCTCCAATTAAGCTGTAAGCACGCGCCTGAACTAGCAAATCGTTTGCGTTGAATTCTTCAAGATGAAAAATAGCAAGCGGAAATTTGCCTTGCTTTAGATAGATGACTCCCGCATAAAAATTAGCAAGATTGCCAGCTTTAGTTAGGCTATAATCATCAACAACTTGAAGAACGCCTAAATTATTACCATCGCCATTTAAGGCTAGGTTCAAACTGTCAGCCTCGAAATAACGTATGGCTTGAAACATTTCTTTTTGTGCAACTCCCTCTTGCTGATCGACATAGTAGCGGAATCCAAAAAAACCACCCACAGCCAACACAATAACTCCAGCAACAATGGCAATTATCTTTATATTTTTTTCAGCCCAATGCTCGATGCCTTCAAGTTTTTCTTGTAGTGCCTCTGGGTTCTCTATTAGATCTTTGGTTTCTTCTTTCTTTGCCATGATTGTATAAATATAGTCAATCCCGATAGCTTTCGGAAAATCGGGATGCAAAACTAAGAAATTGGCTTATTAATTAAAAGGCTACTTAATCAGTAATAAAAGGATAATCAGCCTGTTCATAAATATCCTTCAACGCCTCCGATGGATCAGGGTAGTTTGATTCCTCCGCGAATTTCACGCTTTCCTCTACTTGGGCGTTTATTTTTTGCTCGATGGCATCCAAATCTTTAACGTTGGCTATCTTCCGCTCTAGAATGGCCTCTCGGACTTGTTCAATTGGGTCACGGTGCTTGTATTCTTCTACCTCTTCTTTGCTCCTGTATTTTTGTGGGTCACTCATCGAGTGGCCTTTATAGCGATAGGTGCGGAATTCCAACAAACTTGGCCCTTCGCCAGCTCTTGCACGGTCTGCTGCACGGGCAACGGCATCATGCACTGCCTCAACGTTCATTGCATCTACAGGCTCCGATGGCATATCATAAGCTTCCCCCAACGTATAAAGTTCTGTTACGTTCGATGTCCTTTTCACAGAAGTCCCCATCGCGTATCCATTGTTCTCGATCACAAAAATCACTGGTATCTTCCACAGCATGGCTAAGTTCAGTGCCTCGTGAAAAGCCCCTTGACGTACCGCCCCATCGCCCATGTAGCAAATACAAAGGTTGCCTGTCTTATTATACATCTCCGCGAAAGCGATTCCCGCACCCAGCGGCACTTGCGCGCCCACTATTCCGTGCCCGCCAAAAAAATGATTTTCCTTATCAAAAATGTGCATCGAGCCGCCCTTACCTTTTGATGCGCCCGTTTCTTTACCATACAATTCGGCCATTACTTTATTAGGATGCGTGCCAAGTGCTAGCGGGTGAGCGTGATCGCGATAAGCGGTAATGTACTTGTCGCCCCTGCGCAATGCCGATACCGAGCCGGCCGCACAAGCTTCCTGCCCGATATATAAATGGCAAAACCCACGGATCTTCTGCATCCCATACAGTTGGCCTGCTTTCTCTTCAAATCGTCTCATCAGCAACATGCTCTCAAACCAGAACATATAGGTTTCCTTCGAGTATTCTGTTTTCGCCTTGCCCTTTGCCGCAGTTGCCATAGATTCAATCATTTGTGAGTTGCGAAAATACGTTACAGCCAAACAACCGCCAAACGGGCATTTGTATGTTTTGAGATTTTATAAAAAAACTTTGAGGCGGTCTGGCCATCCGCCCGCTGCCATAGTGGCCACTAGGCAGTCGCCACCCCACGCACGTCCCATTTCGGGCTCCAACAAATGCCTCCATCCTTGGCCGACTGCCTTCCGCTCTGCGCCTCAGCCTCATGTAAAATTGCCATTTACTTGTCACCTCTTACCGATTACCATCTTACTACATACTTTTCAATTTAATCATCCCCAATAACTTTGCGCCTTTGCGCCTTTGCGTGAAATTGCGCCAAACTTTAGCCGTGCACCTCCGCAAACTCAACCTTTTCCACTTCAAAAACATAGAAGAAGCTCATCTGGAGTTTCAAGGCGATATAGTTTGTCTCTTGGGCAAAAACGGAACAGGCAAGACGAGCTTGCTTGATGCTATTTATTATTTGTCGTTTACCAAAAGCGCCATCAATCCATCTGATGGTCAGAATATTCGGCAAGGCCAATCTCAGTTTATTGTTAAAGGAGAATTCGAGAACGAAGTGAAGTCTCATGAAGTCGCGTGTGCCTACCAAGCAGGTCAAAAAAAAATCATCCGCGAAGACGGCCAAGATTGCACCAAATTCTCCGATCATGTGGGCAGATATCCTGTAGTATTGATTGCCCCTCAAGACATTGAACTCATTTGGGATGGCAGCGAAATGCGCAGAAAATTTTTCGATACGCTCATCTCCCAATTGGATAAAAATTACCTGGAGAACTTGATTGTCTATACCAATCACCTCAAGCAGCGCAACAGCTTACTCCGCACTTTTTCAGAAAGTGGAGAGGTAGATTATGACTTGCTGGCCAGTTTCGATCAAAAGATAATCCCATCTGGTAATTACATTTTTTCCAAGCGAAAACAGTTTACTGTTGACTTCCTTCCCTTCTTTAAAAAGCACTATCAATTTCTGGTCAGCGACTCTAAAGAAGAAGTCCATATTCAATACCGCTCTGATTTAGAAAAATCAGACCTTGCCGATTTGCTTAGCAAAAACCTTCAGCGAGATATTCTTCTGCAAAGAACATCATCAGGCATCCACCGCGATGATTTTGAGTTTTTGATCAACACTAATGAATTGAAGAAATTTGGCTCTCAAGGCCAACAAAAATCTTTTTTAATTGCCCTCAAGCTGGCCGAGTTCCAGTGTATTGCCGATGCAAAACAATTCAAACCTATTTTATTATTAGATGATATTTTTGATAAACTGGACGATCAACGAATTCATCAACTGATGCTTTTAGTATCGCAAGGCACATTTGGCCAACTTTTTATTACCGATGCGCGGCAAGGTCGGAGCCAGGAGATATTGAAAAAAGCCAATATAAGCGCCCAAGTTTTTACTGTCGAAAATGGTACTTTTACAAATGGCTAAGTCCCAAAACGAGGAAGGTAATACCCAGCACATTGGGCAGGCAATTCAGCAATTGCTAAGCCGATACCATATAAAAGCTAAATTTGACGAGGCAAACCTCCTTGCCTCTTGGGAAAAATTTGCAGGCAAACCTGTGGCCAAGCGTACCAAGAAACTGTATATCCGTGGCAAAGTGCTTTTTGTGGAGTTGGAATCACCCTCTATGAAAAATGACCTAAATCTTCATAAAGCCCAGATTATCGAAATCCTTCAAAAAGAGTTTGGAAAGGATGTGGTGAAGGAGATTGTGATTATGTAGACTGTTTCTTAGCCTTCATGCCGCAAGCTACTAGCCACGGGCTGCTTGGTGAGGACTAAGTGGCCAACAGCTTGAAGCCCTTACCCTAAAATTAATGTAAGAACCTACCTCCAAGGTTTGTCTAAACCAAAAAACCGTATAATTTTGCGTTCCCATTTTTGATAGGAGTCATAAATTGGGTCAAGAAGCCAATTCAAGTGAAAATTGACGGTTTTTTGAAATCGTTCTTAAAAATTATAGAGTGTTGAGGGGAGATACTCAAGCGGCCAACGAGGACAGACTGTAAATCTGTTGACTTATGTCTTCACAGGTTCGAATCCTGTTCTCCCCACTGATTGATTCAAAATTCAATGTTCAAAATTGTCTGCTGACTTTTTGAATTATAAATCTTGAGTTTTGAATTTACAAGCGGGAGTAGCTCAGTTGGTAGAGCGATAGCCTTCCAAGCTATAGGTCGCGAGTTCGAGCCTCGTTTCCCGCTCAAAGTGATTTGAGATTGAAGATTTAAGATTCTTGATTTTAGAAGTCAATAAAAATCTGAAATCAAAAATTGTAAATGGAAAAGCTGCTGTTGTAGCTCAGGGGTAGAGCACTTCCTTGGTAAGGAAGAGGTCGAGGGTTCAATTCCCTTCAACAGCTCTCCTAGCATAAATCCTCGTGGATTTAGAATTTGAAAGATTGAAAAATTGAAATCATTTCTCACCGGTGTCTAGCAAGCACCAACACGGAGAGAGAAGATATCAAATGCCGAATAACCCTTATTCGAAAGGCTTAAAATGTTTAGGGTGTATGCTTCTCAGGCGGAGGGGCTTATGAAAGTAACTTACTTAAATAAATTATACACTTTTTTAAACACTTTAACTTAGAATACAGATTATGGCAAAAGAAAATTTCGACCGCTCCAAACCGCACGTAAACATTGGTACCATTGGTCACGTTGACCACGGCAAAACCACTCTTACTGCTGCAATTACTCAAGTACTTTCTAAAAAAGGACTTGCCGCAGTACGCGACTTCTCTTCAATCGACAATGCTCCTGAAGAAAAAGAAAGAGGTATTACTATCAACACATCTCACGTTGAGTATGCAACTGACAAAAGACACTACGCTCACGTAGACTGTCCGGGTCACGCTGACTATGTGAAAAACATGGTTACTGGTGCTGCCCAGATGGACGGAGCAATCCTAGTAGTTGCTGCTACTGATGGCCCTATGCCACAAACTCGCGAGCACATCCTTTTGGCTCGCCAGGTAGGTGTGCCTGCACTAGTTGTGTTCATGAACAAAGTTGACTTGGTTGACGATGGCGAATTGCTTGACCTAGTTGAAATGGAAGTTCGTGAATTAATGTCGTCATATAGCTTCCCTGGCGATACAATGCCTGTGATCCGTGGCTCTGCATTAGGTGCATTGAACGGTGAAGCAAAATGGGTTGCAAAAGTAGAGGAGTTAATGGATGCGGTGGATAACTTCATTCCTATTCCAATTCGTTTGATCGACAAAGATTTCTTGATGCCTGTAGAAGATGTGTTCTCAATCACTGGCCGTGGTACTGTTGCTACTGGTCGTATCGAGCGAGGTATCATCAAAACTGGCGATCCTGTTCAAATCCTTGGAATGGGTGCTGAGAACTTGACTTCAACTATCACAGGTGTGGAGATGTTCCGCAAAATCCTTGACAGAGGTGAAGCTGGTGACAACGTAGGTTTATTGTTGAGAGGTATCGAAAAGGAGCAAATCTGCCGTGGTATGGTTATTTGCAAACCAAATTCAGTAACTCCTCACGCTAAATTCAAAGCTGAAGTTTACGTATTGAGCAAAGAAGAAGGTGGTCGTCACACTCCTTTCTTCAACAAATACCGTCCTCAGTTCTATTTCCGTACTACCGATGTTACAGGTGAGTGTATGCTCCCTACAGGTGTAGAAATGGTTATGCCTGGCGATAACGTGTCAATTGAAGTAACATTGATCAATAAGATTGCTATGGAGAAAGGTCTTCGTTTCGCTATCCGTGAAGGTGGCCGTACCGTAGGATCTGGTCAGGTGACTGAGATTTTGGACTAAAATCAGCATTCTAGCTAAGCCGAAGGCGAATATTGCTAAATAACTGATAATCAATGCAAAGACGTTTCTGAGATTTTTCTTAGAAACGTTTTTGTTTTATGCCCTTTTCCCATACATTTGCAGTCCTTTTGAATTTAGGGTGGCAGAAAAAGAGAAGACTAAAGGAAAATTGAACAAAAAGCAAACGGGCGAAATACGAGGAGAGCATAGTAATAAACGGGTGTAGCTCAATTGGTAGAGTAGCGGTCTCCAAAACCGTTGGCTGGGAGTTCGAGTCTCTCCACCCGTGCAAATGAAATAGAATGGAAAAGATTAAAAACTATATCATTGAATCGTGGGATGAAATCCGTAACAAGGTTTCATGGCCAAAATTTACTGAACTACAAGGCAGTGCCATCTTGGTATTGGTAGCTTCTTTGATTTTTGCGCTAGTAATTGGTTTTGTTGATTTGGGTTTTAAGAATGCATTGGCTTGGTTTTATAAAGAATTCTAAGACATGGCAGCTGTAGGCGAATTAAAATGGTATGTGCTTAGGGTCGTCAGTGGACAGGAGAAGAAAATAAAATCTTATCTGGAAACTGAAATTGAGCGCTCTAAATTAACAGGGTTCATTCCAGAAGTTCTTATCCCATCTGAAAAGGTGTATGAGATGCGGAATGGAAAAAAGAGAGTGAGAGAAAGAAATTTCTTCCCTGGCTACGTGTTGGTATCGGCCGATCTTTCAAATGGAGAAGCGTACCACACAGTAAACAAAATACCTGGGGTAATTGGTTTTTTGGGAAATAATGGCTCAAGTGCAACTAACAAAGAGCCTGTTTCGCTAAGGCAATCAGAGGTAAACAGAATACTTGGAAAGGTTGACGAAATCGATCAGTTCGAGGTGAAGTTAGAAACCCCATTTATCAAGGGAGAAAACGTGAAAGTGATGGACGGGCCTTTCAGTGGGTTTGCAGGAACGGTGGAAGAGATTTTTGAGGACAAGAAGAAGCTGAATGTAATGGTGAAGATATTTGGACGCAATACTCCAGTAGAACTCAGTTACATGCAAGTAGAGAAACTAGAGTAATAACTGAGCTTCTCCCTCTCCTTTGGAGAGGGTTGGGGTGAGGCCGAATTCAACAAAATAGAAGTCATTATGGCAAAGGAAATAATTGGGTATTTAAAGTTGCAAGTAAAAGGAGGTGCTGCTAATCCTGCTCCCCCGATAGGGCCTGCATTAGGTTCTAAAGGTTTGAACATCATGGATTTTTGCAAGCAGTTCAATGCTCGCTCGCAAGATAAACCAGGTCAAGTACTTCCTGTTTTGATTACCATCTACAACGATAAATCTTTCGATTTCGTAATTAAAACACCTCCGGCAGCCGTATTAATTATGGAAGCCATCAAATTGCAAAAAGGTTCTAAAGAACCCAATCGTGCAAAAGTAGGATCTATATCATGGGATCAAATAAAGAAAATAGCTGAACTAAAAATGCCAGATCTAAATGCATTTAAAGTTGATTCGGCAATGAAAATGATAGCGGGCACCGCTCGTAGCATGGGAGTTACAGTAAGTGGAGCAGCCCCTTGGGATAAATAATTAAAACAATGGCACGAGTATCAAAAAACAGAAAGGCAGTTCTTGCCAAGTACAATCCAGATAAGGTGTATACGCTGGACGAAGCTTCAAAAGTATTGAAGGATTTAAGTTTTACGAAGTTTGACTCTTCCGTAGACCTAGATATACGCTTAGGCATTGATCCAAAGAAATCAGATCAAATGGTGCGTGGAGTTGTATCTCTACCTCATGGTTTAGGTAAGGTTGTTCGTGTATTGGTACTATGCTCGCCCGATAAAGCGCAAGAAGCAAAAGATGCAGGTGCAGAACACGTAGGTCTTGACGATTACATACAAAAGATCGAAGCGGGTTGGACGGATATAGATGTGATTATCACTATGCCAACAGTAATGGCGAAAGTAGGTAGGTTAGGTAAAGTGTTAGGTCCTCGTGGCTTAATGCCCAACCCGAAGTCGGGAACAGTTACCCTTGAAGTAGGAAAAGCAGTAAAAGATGTGAAGGCGGGTAAAGTGGACTTCAAAATTGACAAACAAGGAATCATTCATGCAAGTATAGGTAAGGCTTCCTTCAGCGCAGATAAAATCAAAGACAATGCTGCTGAACTTATTAATGCTGTAGTTAAGTTGAAACCCGCTTCATCCAAAGGAACTTACTTAAGAAGTATAGCAATTTCCTCTACCATGAGTCCGGGAATCAAAGTTGATTCAAGTTCGATTTAAGGGTCTATAATAGTTAAAACAATGACCAAAGAAGAAAAGGGACAAATAATTGAAGAATTGTCAGAGAAACTTTCTCAGAACAACCACTTCTATATTACCGATGCATCGGGGTTAACGGTGGCGCAAATCAATGCATTTAGAAGACTGTGTTTCAATGCAGGTGTAGAATACCGCGTTTACAAAAACACACTTATCAAAAAAGCATTAGAGAAACAAAAAGGTAATTACGAAGAGCTATTTAAAGTACTCCACGGATTTTCAGGTGTAATCTTTTCCAAAGAATCGGGCAACGCTCCGGCCAAAGTGATAAAAGAATATCGCAAAAAGCTGGAAGGTAAGCCAGGATTAAAAGGAGCTTCCATTGAGTCCACCATATTTGTTGGAGAGGAACATCTCGATACGCTAGTCGATCTAAAATCAAAGAACGAGTTGATCGGGGAAATCATTTCATTGCTTCAATCACCTGCAAAGAATGTATTGTCTGCTTTGTTAAGCGGAAAAAATACGGTAGCAGGTTTAGTAAAAGCATTGGAAGAAAGAAAACAATAATTGAATTCAAAATTTTAAACACTTATCAATCATGGCAGACGTAAAATCACTTGGCGATCAATTAGTAGAGCTTAGCGTTAAAGAAGTAAACGAGTTAGCTTCTTATTTAAAAGAAACTTATGGCATCGAGCCTGCAGCTGCTGCTGTTGCGGTTGCGGCTGGCCCTGCGGCTGGTGGTGGCGCTGCTGCTGCTGAAAAAACCAACTTCGATGTTGTGTTAAAGGCTGCTGGAGCAAATAAATTACAAATTGTGAAGCTGGTTAAAGAATTGACTGGTCTTGGCTTGAAAGAAGCAAAGGACATGGTTGATGGCGCTCCAAAAACAATCAAAGAAGGATTACCAAAAGACGAGGCCGAAAACCTCAAGAAGCAACTTACTGAAGCGGGTGCTGAAGTAGAGTTGAAATAATTCTTGAAGCCACACGGTACCGTCTGAAAGGTATTTCAGGCCCCATTCCTATGAAAATAGGGTTGGGGTTTGCCTATTTATGCTTGTACCCTTTTTTTAGAATTTAGTTAGGTCTTATCCGGGAATTTTTAAACTGTACGCACCTTGGCAAAGAAGACATCCAATAATCGAATTGACTTTTCAGCGATTGAAAAAGTGTTGGAGTACCCAGATTTTCTGGACATCCAACTCCAATCGTTCAAAGATTTTTTGCAAATAGAAACCGCTGCCGAAAGACGGCAAAATGAAGGCCTCTTCAAAGTTTTTGCAGAGAACTTCCCCATTGCAGACTCACGCGAAAATTTCGTGTTGGAGTTTGTGGATTATACCATCGACCCACCAAAGTATGATGTGGATGAGTGTATCGATCGCGGGCTAACCTTCTCCGTGCCTTTGAAGGCAAAACTCCGCCTTACTTGTAATGATGAGGACAACGAAGATTTCCAGACCATTGAGCAAGAGGTATTCTTAGGAAACATTCCGTACATGACGGAAAAAGGTTCGTTCGTGATCAACGGTGCAGAGCGCGTGATTGTATCGCAATTGCATCGTTCACCCGGTGTGTTTTTTGCCATGAGCAAGCATACCAATGGTACGAAGCTTTACTCTGCTCGGATTATCCCGTTCAAAGGATCGTGGATCGAATTTGCCACGGACGTAAATGCGGTGATGTATGCATACATCGATCGTAAGAAAAAATTCCCAGTAACCACCCTGTTACGTGCTATTGGTTATGGAACAGACAAAGATATTTTGGATTTGTTTGGCCTTTCTGAAGAAGTGGAGGCAAACAAAAACAATCTGAAAAAGGCAGTAGACAGAAAGTTAGCGGCAAGGGTTCTAAAGACTTGGACGGAAGACTTTGTGGATGAAGATACAGGTGAAGTTGTTTCGATTGATCGGAACGAAGTGTTGTTGGAGCGCGATCATATTATCACTGCCGAAGATGTAGATACGATCATTGATTCTGGTGTTAAGTCGGTGATTCTACATCGTGTTGATGTGAATGTGGCTGATTACTACATCATCTTTAACACACTGGCGAAAGACAACTCGAATTCTGAGAAAGAAGCGGTTGAACAGATCTACCGTCAATTAAGAAATACAGAAGCGCCTGACGAACAAACTGCTCGCGATATTATTCAAAGCTTGTTCTTTAGCGAGAAGCGTTATGACTTAGGTGAAGTTGGGCGTTATAGAATTAACAAGAAATTAGGTCTTGATCTTAGCTTCGATCAACGCGTGTTGACGACTGAAGACATTATCCTAATCGTGAAATATTTGATCGGTTTGATCAACTCGAAAGCCGTAGTGGATGATATTGACCACTTGAGCAATAGACGTGTGAGAACCGTAGGCGAGCAATTGTATTCTCAATTTGGTGTTGGTCTTGCCCGTATGGCCAGAACCATCAAAGAAAGAATGAACGTTCGCGATAATGAAGACTTCAAGCCCGTTGATTTGATCAATGCGCGCACATTGTCTTCAGTGATCAACTCATTCTTTGGTACAAATCAATTGTCTCAGTTCATGGATCAAACTAATCCATTGGCAGAGATTACCCACAAGCGCAGAATGTCGGCACTCGGGCCAGGCGGTCTTTCAAGAGAGCGTGCAGGTTTTGAGGTGCGAGATGTTCACTATACTCACTATGGTCGCTTGTGTACAATCGAAACACCAGAAGGGCCAAACATCGGTTTGATTTCGTCTCTCTGCGTTCACGCGAAAGTGAACAAGATGGGCTTTATTGAAACTCCTTACCGAAAGGTTGAGAATGGTAAAGTGAAAGGAAAAGATGTTATTTTCTTAACAGCCGAAGAAGAAGATACCCACAACATTGCGCAGGCAAATGTGAAGATCAAAACAGGTGGCGAACTAGAAAACGTAAAAGTAAAGGCGCGTTTCGAGGGAGATTTCCCCGTGGTGGAGCCAACCGATATTCGCTACATGGATATTGCTCCTAATCAAATTGTATCGATAGCGGCTTCATTGATTCCATTCCTTGAGCACGATGATGCGAACCGTGCATTGATGGGATCGAACATGCAACGTCAGGCTGTTCCGCTAGTTAGGCCAGAAGCTCCAATTGTAGGAACTGGTTTGGAGGCAAGAATTGCGCTTGATTCGAGAGCACTTGTATTGGCAGAAAGCAGCGGAACGGTTGAATTTGTGGATGCGACTAAGATCGTTATTAAATATGACGTGTCTGAGGAACAACAAATGATCCGTTTTGATGATGAATACAAAACATATAGCCTCATTAAATTTAGAAGAACCAATCAGGATACTTGTATAAACTTAACACCACTTGTTAGAAAGGGCGATAAGGTATCAAAAGGGCAACCGTTGTGTCAAGGTTACGGTACGGCAAACGGAGAGTTAGCGTTAGGAAGAAACTTGCTAGTCGCTTACATGCCGTGGCAAGGTTACAACTTTGAGGATGCCATCGTAATCTCTGAGCGGGTAGTTCGCGATGACGTATATACTTCTATTCACATCGAAGAGTTTGAATTGGAAGTGCGCGATACTAAACGTGGCGAAGAAGAATTGACTTCTGAAATCCCCAACGTAAGCGAAGAGGCCATTAAACATTTAGATGAAAACGGTATCATCCGCGTAGGTGCCGAAGTAAAAGAAGGTGATATTCTAATTGGTAAGATCACCCCTAAAGGTGAAACTGATCCCACACCAGAAGAAAAATTATTGAGAGCCATCTTTGGTGACAAAGCAGGTGATGTAAAAGATGCTTCTATGAAGGCACCTCCATCACTAAAAGGAGTTGTTATTGACACTAAGTTATTCTCTCGTCCCAAAAAAGATAAAGACCTTCGTACCAAATCAAAGAAGGAACTGGATGCATTGAAGAATCGTCATAGCAAGAACTTGACGGACTTGAAAAATGAAATGATCAAAAAACTCACTACACTTTTATCTGGAAAAACCAGCCAAGGAGTGAAGCACAAGTTTGGTGATGAACTGATCAGCAAAGGCGTTAAGTTTACTAGCAAGGTGATCGAGAGTAACCTGTTCCCTGATAAGAACATCTACCGTGATGAAAGCAACTATAGTGTTCCGGAAGAGGTAAACCTAATTGTAGATATTAGTTTAGACAGTTGGACGACCGATGATGCTACCAACGATGCGGTGGCCGAATTGGTGAAAAATTATCTAAACAAGCGAAATGTTATTTCCGGAACTTTCAAAAGAGAAAGATTTACGCTTGAAGTGGGCGATGAGTTGCCTACAGGTATTGTTCAATTGGCCAAAGTTTACGTTGCCAAAAAACGTAAGTTGAAAGTAGGTGATAAAATGGCAGGTCGCCACGGTAACAAGGGCGTTGTAGCTCGTATTGTTCGTGAAGAAGATATGCCATTCTTAGAAGACGGAACGCCTGTTGACATCTGCTTGAACCCACTTGGGGTACCTTCTCGTATGAACTTAGGGCAGATTTACGAGACCGTGTTGGCGTGGGCAGGTAAGAAATTGGGACGCAAATATGCGACACCAATTTTCGATGGTGCATCGCTAGATCAAGTATCGGCAGAGTTGACTGAAGCAGGATTACCTGAATTTGGTAGAACGTATTTGTTTGATGGATTAACAGGTCAAAAGTTTGATCAGCCAGTAACAGTTGGTATGGCATACATGCTTAAGCTTGGTCACTTGGTTGATGATAAGATGCACGCACGTTCTATCGGACCTTATTCATTAATTACGCAGCAACCATTGGGTGGTAAAGCACAATTCGGTGGTCAGCGTTTTGGTGAAATGGAGGTGTGGGCGATTGAAGCATTTGGTGCATCACACATCCTACAAGAAATCTTGACAATTAAATCCGATGATGTAATTGGTCGTGCCAAAGCATACGAAGCAATTGTAAAAGGCGAAAATATGCGTAAGCCAAACATACCAGAATCATTTAATGTTTTAGTACACGAATTGCGTGGTCTCGCACTAGAGATTACGATGGATTAAGAAGTCGGGGAGTCCGAAAGTCGGTAAGCTAAGCTTTCGGACTTTCGGACTAATCAACTTTCGGACTTAAAAGTGAATTAGTTAACTGAAAACTCAATAAGCATGTCTTTCAGAAAAAATAAAAAGATCAACAACGATTTCTCTAAAATCACCATTAGCTTGGCTTCTCCAGAATCTATTTTGGAAAGCTCGCACGGTGAGATCACACAGCCTGAAACCATCAATTACAGAACTTACAAACCAGAGATGGGCGGTTTGTTTTGCGAGCGTATTTTCGGCCCGGTTAAAGATTGGGAATGTCATTGCGGTAAGTACAAACGCATTCGCTACAAAGGCATTATATGCGATCGTTGCGGTGTAGAAGTTACAGAAAAGAAAGTAAGGCGTGAGCGCATGGGCCATATCGAATTGGTGGTACCTGTTGCCCACATTTGGTATTTCCGTTCGTTACCAAATAAGATTGGTTACCTATTGGGCTTGCCCACCAAGAAACTCGATCAGATTATTTATTATGAAAGATATGTAGTCATCGCTCCGGGTATCAAAGAAGAAGACGGTGTAAACCGTTTGGATTTCTTGACCGAAGAAGAATACTTAGATATCGTTGATAAACTCCCACGCGAGAATCAATTATTGGACGACAGCGATCCGAAGAAATTCATCGCGAAGATGGGTGCCGATGCATTAGAAATGTTGTTGAACCGCGTGAAGTTAGATGAGCTTTCGTATGAACTTCGTCACCAGGCTGCAACAGACACTTCTCAGCAAAGAAAGGCAGAGGCGTTAAAAAGATTAAAAGTGGTTGAAGCTTTCCGTGATGCAAACACACGAGTGGAGAACAAACCACAATGGATGACCATTAAAATGGTTCCAGTGATTCCACCAGAATTGCGTCCATTGGTGCCGTTGGATGGTGGCCGTTTCGCTACTTCCGATTTGAATGATTTGTACAGACGTGTGATTATCCGCAACAATCGCTTGAAGCGTTTGATTGACATCAAAGCTCCGGAGGTGATTTTGCGTAACGAAAAACGCATGTTGCAAGAGGCGGTAGATTCATTGTTCGACAACTCACGTAAAGTGAATGCGGTTCGTAGCGATGGTAACCGTGCATTGAAATCATTGAGTGATATGCTCAAAGGTAAGCAAGGACGTTTCCGTCAAAACTTATTGGGTAAACGCGTTGATTACTCTGGCCGCTCGGTGATTGTTGTCGGACCGGAATTGAAATTGCATGAGTGCGGTTTGCCAAAAGATATGGCTGCCGAATTGTTTAAGCCATTTATTATTCGCAAGCTGATTGAAAGAGGTATTGTAAAGACCGTAAAGTCAGCCAAGAAAATTGTAGATAGAAAAGATCCTGTCGTGTGGGATATTTTGGAGAACGTATTGAAAGGACATCCTGTTCTTTTGAACCGCGCCCCAACGCTTCACCGATTGGGTATTCAAGCTTTCCAACCAAAGTTGATTGAAGGAAAAGCAATTCAGTTACATCCATTAGTATGTACCGCCTTCAACGCTGACTTTGACGGTGACCAGATGGCTGTTCACATCCCGCTTGGTCAAGAAGCGATTTTGGAAGCTTCGTTGTTGATGCTTTCATCACATAATATATTGAACCCAGCCAATGGCGCGCCTATTACAGTGCCATCGCAAGACATGGTGTTGGGCTTGTATTATTTGACCAAGGGCAGAAAGGGAGAACTAGGTGAGGGAAGAACTTTTTATTCTGCTGAGGAGGTTGTGATTGCTTATAACGAAGGCAAGCTTTCAAAGCATGCAATCATTAAAGTAAGAGCAAATGTGGTAGATAGAAAAACAGGGACTTCATCAAGGAAAATGATCGAGACTGTAACAGGTCGCGTTATTTTCAATCAAGTAGTTCCTGAAGAAGTTGGCTTTGTGGATGAATTATTAACTAAGAAAAAACTGCAAACGATTATTGCCGATGTATATAAATATGCCGGTCAAGCAAAGACAGCTAAATTCTTAGATGAGATTAAAGATATCGGTTTCCAGATGGCTTACCGCGGTGGATTGTCAATGGGCTTGGGCGATGTAAAAGTGCCTGCTGAGAAGAAAAAGTTAGTAGAGGATGCTCAGAAGGAAGTTGATTCTGTTTGGAACAACTACATGATGGGTTTGATTACTGATAATGAACGCTATAATCAGGTAATCGATATTTGGACTCGTACGAACACCATGTTGACCAACACGCTGATGAAGCAATTGGAAGAAGATCAACAAGGATTCAATTCCATCTACATGATGATGCACTCAGGTGCTCGTGGATCGCGTGAGCAAATCCGTCAGTTGGGTGGTATGCGTGGGTTGATGGCAAAGCCTCAGAAAAATTTGGCTGGTTCAGTTGGTTCTATTATCGAAAATCCAATTCTTTCAAACTTTAAAGAAGGATTGGATGTGTTGGAGTACTTTATCTCTACTCACGGTGCGCGTAAAGGTTTGGCCGATACAGCTTTGAAAACTGCCGATGCTGGTTACTTAACCAGAAGGTTGGTAGATGTTGCCAATGACTTGGTGATCACCGAAGATGATTGCGGTACATTGCGTGGATTGAAAGTTTCTGCACTTAAAGACAACGAGGATATTGTTGAGCCTTTGTCAGAGCGCATTGTAGGTCGCGTAACTGTACACGATATTTATGATCCATTAACTGAGCGTTTGATTTGTGCAGGCAATGAAGAAATAACGGACGAGATTGCTAAGCAAATTGAAGAAACCAGCATCGAAGAAGTAGAGATTCGATCAATTCTTACTTGCGAAACTAAGTTTGGAGGTTGTGCAAAATGTTACGGCCGAAACTTAGCGTCTGGTAAAATGGCTCAAGAAGGCGAAGCGGTAGGTGTTATTGCAGCGCAATCAATTGGAGAGCCAGGCACACAGCTTACACTTCGTACTTTCCACGTAGGTGGTACAGCTTCGAACATCGCTGTAGACGCAAACATCAAAGCAAAATTCTCAGGAACAATTGAGTTCGAAGCTATTCGTACTGTTGATACAACCGATAAGGACGACAATAAAGTAAAAGTAGTGATGGGCCGCACAGGTGAGATCAGAATATTGGATGAAGAGAAGCGTGTGCTGATCGCAAACAACGTTCCTTACGGTGCTTACTTGAAAATTAAGGATGGACAGAAAGTTGAGAAGGGTGCAGAGCTTTGCTACTGGGATCCTTACAACGCAGTTATTCTTTCTGAGTTTGATGGTGAAATTGAATACGAAGCCATCATTGAAGGTGTTACCTACAAAGAAGAATCAGATGAGCAAACTGGTCACCGTGAGAAAGTAATTACCGACACTCGTGATAAGACAAAAAATCCATCAGTAATTGTAAAAGGTAAGTCTGATTCGAAAGGATATAATATGCCAGTGGGTGCCCACTTAGCGGTAGATGCTGGTGAGAAGATCAAAGCAGGGCAAGTAATGGCGAAGATTCCTCGCACCATGGGAAAGTCTCGTGATATTACAGGAGGTCTTCCTCGTGTAACTGAATTGTTCGAGGCGCGTAATCCATCTAACCCAGCTGTGGTGAGTGAGATTGACGGTGTGGTGACGTATGGGGGTATCAAACGTGGTAACAGAGAGATCTTCATCGAATCAAAAGATGGTGTACAGAAGCGCTACTTAGTGCCATTGAGCAAGCACATTTTGGTGCAAGACAATGACTTTGTTAAAGCGGGTCAACCACTTTCGGACGGTGCGATTACTCCTTCTGATATTTTGTCGATCAAAGGCCCAACAGCGGTACAAGAATACTTAGTGAACGAGATTCAAGAAGTATATCGTCTGCAAGGTGTGAAGATCAACGATAAGCACATTGAGTGTATCGTAAGTCAGATGATGCAAAAAGTTGAGATCATTGATTCGGGAGATACGACATTCTTGCCAGGTGAGTACGTTGATAAGTTTGAATTCCGTGAAGAGAACGACTTGATCCTTGATAAAAAGGTAGTGTTAGATGCTGGTGACTCAGCTCGATTCAAAGTAGGCCAGATTATTACCCCTCGCGAATTTAGAGATGAAAATTCTGCACTGAAGAGAAAAGATCAGCGAATAGTAGAAGTAAGAGATGCTTTATCGGCTGTTTCTCGCCCTACGCTTCAAGGAATTACGCAGGCTTCATTAAAGACTGAAAGTTGGTTGTCGGCTGCTTCTTTCCAAGAAACCACTAAAGTGTTAAGCGAGGCTGCCATTAGAGGAAAGGCTGATCAACTGATGGGCTTGAAAGAAAATGTAATCGTTGGTCATCTAATCCCTGCTGGTACAGGCCAGCGTAGATTTGAAGATTTGATTGTAGGTTCTGAAGAAGAATACCAACGTTTGGTCGATGCTCCTGAGCGCAAATCAAAAGAGAAAGAGCTGCAAGACTAATTGCATTATCAACTAGATTATCAATTTAGCCGATGGGTAAACCATTGGCTAATTGATTTTATTGGCTAACCGAAAATTAAATTTTATGGCAGACGAAAAAAGCATCCCACCCCAGAATCAAATCAACATCGAGCTTTCGGAAGAGATTGCAGAAGGCATCTATTCTAACCTTGCCATGATTGCTCATTCAAACAGTGAGTTTGTGATTGATTTTATCAGACTGATGCCTGGCGTTCCTAAAGCCAAGGTTAAGTCTAGAATTGTGATAACTCCAGAGCACGCTAAGAGGCTGTTGGCTGCCCTTAAGGATAATATCAGTAAGTATGAGGCTACTTTTGGCCCAATTAAGCAAACCAATGACCTTCCTACTTTCCCTATGAATTTTGGTGGCACTATGGGCGAAGCCTAGTTTAGTGGGCTTATTTACATTGGTTTTTAAACCAAGATTGAAATTTCTTTCAATCAATTTTTGCATACTATCTATCTTTAGATACCTTTGCAGTCCTTATTTTTAAAAGGTTTTAAATTAAAACATAAATGCCTACCATTCAGCAACTTGTGAGAAAAGGAAGAGTGAAATTGACCTTTAAGTCAAAATCTCCAGCCCTTGATTCATCGCCTCAGCGCAGGGGCGTTTGTACCCGTGTGTACACTACAACCCCTAAAAAGCCAAATTCTGCAATGAGAAAGGTTGCCCGCGTGCGCCTTACCAATCAGAAAGAGGTTAACGCTTACATCATGGGCGAAGGACATAACCTGCAAGAGCACTCAATCGTGTTGGTGCGCGGTGGCCGTGTGAAAGATTTACCAGGTGTGCGTTATCACATCGTTCGTGGTGCACTAGATACAGCGGGCGTAAACGGACGCAAGCAAAGCCGTTCAAAGTATGGTGCAAAACGTCCTAAAGCAGGTGCAGCCGCTCCTGCAGCTAAAGGAGCTCCAGCAAAAAAGAAATAAAGAATTTCAAAATAGCAATCCATGAGAAAGTCGAAACCTAAAAAAAGATATCTTCTTCCAGATCCTAAGTTCCAAGATACTCTTGTAACAAAGTTCGTCAACTATATGATGAATGATGGAAAGAAAAGTATTGCTTACAATATTTTCTACGATGCCATCGAACAAGTAGAAAAGAAGGCGGGCGGAGAAAATGGCCTAGAGGTATGGAAGCGTGCCATGAACAACGTCATGCCAGGCGTTGAAGTAAAAAGCCGCAGGGTTGGTGGAGCTACTTTTCAGGTTCCAGTAGAAATTCGCCCTGAGCGCAAAATCAATTTGAGCATTAAGTGGTTGATCGACTACGCACGTGCACGTGGTGAAAAGACCATGATGGATAAACTAGCAGGCGAGATATTAGCTGCTTCAAAGGGCGAAGGCGCGGCTATTAAAAAGAAAGATGATACACATCGGATGGCAGAAGCTAACAAAGCATTCTCTCATTTCAGGTTCTAAATCCCAATCAAAAATCATAATTCATAAATCTAAAATTAAGGAATGGCAAGGGATTTAAAATATACAAGGAACATCGGTATAGCGGCTCACATTGATGCCGGAAAAACTACAACCACTGAGCGTATTCTTTATTATGCCGGTGTAAACCATAAGATCGGAGAGGTTCATGAAGGCGCGGCAACGATGGACTGGATGGCCCAAGAGCAAGAGCGTGGTATCACTATTACCTCAGCCGCTACTACCGTACATTGGAAGTATCGCCAAAAAGAATATCACGTAAATATTATTGATACACCAGGTCACGTGGATTTTACCGTAGAGGTAAATCGCTCTCTTCGTGTATTAGATGGCCTTGTTTTTTTATTTAGCTCTGTAGATGGTGTAGAGCCACAATCAGAAACCAACTGGCGCCTAGCAGATAACTACAAGGTAGCCCGCATTGGGTTCGTAAATAAAATGGATCGTTCGGGTGCAGACTTCTTAGGAGTTTGTAATCAGGTTAAAGAGAAATTGGGTAGCAAAGCGGTGGCGTTGCAATTACCTATTGGTGCGGAAGATAATTTTAAAGGGGTAGTTGATTTGATCAACAACCGTGGTATCATTTGGAATGAGCATGATAAGGGAATGACCTTCCAAGAAGTGCCAATTCCTGAAGAGATGAAGGCAGAGGCGCACGAATATCGTGAGAAGTTGTTAGAAGCTGTGGCTGAATACGATGAGACTTTGATTGAGAAATTCTTCGAAGATCCAAATTCGATCACGGAAGCAGAAATTTTGTCTGCGTTGCGCAAGGCTGTAATCGATATGAAAATCGTTCCCATGGTGTGCGGTTCGTCATTTAAGAACAAGGGTGTGCAAACCATGCTAGACTATGTGATGGAGTTATTGCCATCACCTCTCGATAAGGACGAAATCATCGGAACCGATCCTGATACGGATTTACCAGTTACCATTAGACCAGACGAGAAAGAACCATTTGTAGCATTGGCATTTAAGATTGCTACAGATCCTTTTGTAGGTCGCTTGTGTTTCATTCGTGCTTACTCTGGTGTGCTGGAGTCTGGCTCTTATGTGTACAATACACGTACTGAATCGAAAGAGAGGATTTCACGTGTATTCCAAATGCATGCCAACAAGCAAAATCAAATTGAGAGATTGCCTGTAGGGGATATTGGTGCAGTGGTTGGATTCAAAGATATCAAGACTGGTGATACGCTTTGCGATGAGAAACGCAAAGTGATATTGGAGTCTATGGTATTCCCTGAGCCGGTTATTGGTTACGCCATTGAGCCTAAGAAGCAAGTGGATGCCGATAAATTAGGTATGGCGATTGCCAAGTTAGTAGAAGAAGATCCAACTTTGCGTGTGAACACAGACCATGAAACTGGTCAGGTTATTCTTCGCGGTATGGGCGAGTTGCACTTGGAGATTATCATTGACCGATTGAAGCGCGAATTCAAAGTTGAGATTAACCAAGGAGCACCTCAGGTAGCGTACAAAGAAGCACTTACCAAGTCTGTTGAACATAAGGAAGTATACAAGAAGCAAACGGGTGGTCGCGGTAAGTTTGCCGACATCGTATTTGAAATCGGACCGCGCGAATTGGGTCCTGAAGACAAGCCAGGTCTTGAATTTGAAAACGATATTGTCGGTGGTGTTATTCCACGCGAATTTATCCCTGCCATACAAAAAGGTTTCGAACAATCGATGGTGAATGGCCCGCTAGCTGGCTACCCGATTGACTCGATGAAAGTGAGATTGTATCATGGTTCATTCCACGATGTAGACTCTGATTCATTGTCATTTGAATTAGCTGCTCGTATCGGTTTTAAAGAGGCTGCCCGTAAATGTGCTCCTCAATTGTTAGAACCTATCATGGGTGTAGAAGTGATTTCACCGGACGAATATACCGGTTCAGTAACCGGAGACTTGAACAGAAGAAGAGGAATCATGAAAGGAATGGATACCAGAGGGGGAGCGCAAGTGATAAAGGCGGATGTGCCATTGAAGGAGCTATTCGGATATATCACAGACCTTAGAACTTTAACATCAGGTCGTGCGTCTGCAAACTTAACGTTCTCGCACTATTCTCCTGTTCCTAGAAACTTAGCAGAAAAAGTTATTGAAGAAGTAAAAGGCGCTGTTGCCGCAAAATAAATATCTAAAAGACGTTTAGATCATGAGCCAGAAAATCAGAATCAAATTGAAGTCGTACGATCACAACTTGGTAGACAAGTCATCTGAGAAGATTGTACGCGCGGTAAAAGCAACAGGTGCAGTAGTGAGTGGACCTATTCCTCTTCCTACTGAAAAAGAGAAATTCACAGTACTTCGCTCTCCACACGTAAACAAAAAAGCAAGGGAGCAATTTCAACTATGCACTTACAAGCGAGTGGTAGATATCTATTCTAGCAGCACCAAAACCATCGATGCCTTGATGAAGTTAGAACTGCCTTCAGGCGTAGATGTTATCATTAAATAGTAGATTAGAAAACCTATAGTAAACATCCTGATGAATAGTCAGGATGTTTTTTTTGTACCTAACAGAACCTTGAAATGGCCTTACTTGAAAAATTTTTGATCGTCAAAAAGTCGACCTTGCCGGGGGCTGGTCGAGGTTTGTTTACAAGAACTCCGATTGCCAAAGGAACACGCATAGTTGAGTATAAGGGAAAGATCGTGACATGGAAAGAGGTTGAAAAAATGGCCGATGACCGCAATGGTTATGTATTTTTCTTCAACAGCAAATATTGTATCGATGCATGGCAGACAAAGAAATCAGTAGCTCATTTTGCCAATGATGCGATGGGTATCGCAAGAGTAGAGGGGATTCGGAACAACTCCGAGTATGTTACTGAAAGAAAGCGTTGTTACATTGAAGCCTCAAAAGACATACCGGCTGGAGCAGAGATACTGGTTGGCTATGGAGCTGAATACTGGCAAGTGATCCGCTACAACATTCGGCTAGAACAAAAAAACCGAGAGAAAGAAGGGAAGAAGGCCACCGGCAAGGAATTGCCTCATCACAAAGCGGGTAAGAGAGTCAATAGATACTAGCGTTTTTTAGATTCCTACAAATCATAATCGCCCTCATCATAATCGAAAAAGCTACTGGCAGCAAAAACGGATTGAGCTGCTGCGGCCATATTGCCCAAAAGCCAATCAATATCCCTGTCAATATTTCCACAACTGTGAAGTATTGGATGGTTCGTTTGCCAGGAGATTTTTGAAGTAACATTATCGCGCCAATGAGATGCAACGGAAATGCCCACAGCAAATTAAAATTCCTAGCAGCATCGTGGTGGTCGGTGAAAGCCCAGAGGAATAAAAGCAGGATGCCAATCAATCCAGTCACTCCAAAAAGAAGAACATCCAACCATTTGCTGATTTTTTTTCTTCGCCAATCATAAACTGTTATGCCGGCCACTATTAAAAACAATACGCCAAATGCAATCCACGGATGAACAAAATTTACAGATGAAGTGGAAGGTGCGGGTTCAAACACAATTTTATTTTGTGCAACCAATGATGTTTTTGTTGAATCAGATTGAATCGTAGCATGCTCCACAAATGACTCGATATAGTCGGGTAAAAACAGGTATTCATATGCAGTCATTTTTCGGTCGATGGGCAGACCCAAACAAATGTCAATTCCCAAATCGCCCCACGGCAACGGGCTTAGATAGTCGTTGGTTTTCTCGCGGAAAGAATGTTGTGGTTTAAAAAATGAACTGTCCCATTTCAAGTCTTTGCCCAACTCCTGCGCCAATACATCGCGGATCTTTGTTGCGCAATTGTTGTGGTAGTAATCGTAACGATACGTTTGATTTTCCGGCAGCGAATTCCACTGTAAATAATCAAACAGCTTTTGCTTTTGCGCCTGAGTTAGGCGCAATGTTTGTTCGTGGATAAATCGGTTGTAATGGATATAAACTCTTTTGAAATCTTGATAATCATAAACCCCGAGCTTGTAATACAAAAAACCACGGGTGAAGTTTAGATAAAAGTTGGGCTGGTCAAAATCGAAAACGCCATAGTTGTAAGCCCAGTCGATTGACTGCAGCGAATCGTACACGCGAATAGCGCTATGGCCAAAGGCGGCATATAATTCTTTTGTATCGGGGCCGAGTGTAATGATGGATATTGTTGCTGAAGGCGACAGCTCAATTTTTTGAGCAACCGAAACGGTGGATGCTAGTATAATAATCGCTAAGAATACTTTTTTCATGCTATACGAATTCATCGACTACCCAAGGTGCTAGGCGTCAAGACACTTTTGAAGTGTCAGACGCCTGAGAACTAAAAGATTGTTTGCAACTCAGACTATTTCAGTTAAAGTCTCATTACTTTTACAACGGAAAGATAGGAATTTACTCCATACACCCATTGTGTATTTATAGCGATGTACAGCAAACTAATTGATGGCAGCAATTTCTTGTCGAAGCTCACGCCTTTGAGAGCTTGGAATGCCACACAATTGGTTAGTAGCTACATGCAATCACGATGGACAGGCAAACCACATCATGCGGGCATGCCGATGAGTATTTCCATTGAACCGACTACGTCCTGTAACCTTCGTTGCCCCGAGTGCCCAAGCGGATTGCGCTCGTTCACTCGCCCAACCGGCATGTTAAGGCCAGAACTCTTCCAATCGGCCATCGACCAATTGGCGCCCTCGCTTTCGTATTTGATTTTTTATTTTCAAGGCGAGCCGTATTTGCATCCACAGTTTTTAGATTTAGTGCAGTATGCCTCTCGTAAGAAAATTTATACGGCAACGTCTACCAATGCACATTATCTAAACGACAAAAATGCAGAGGCTACCGTTAAATCTGGTTTGGACAGATTGATTATTTCCATTGATGGCACCACGCAAGAAACATATCAATCTTATCGAATTGGTGGAAGCTTGGAAAAAGTGATAGAGGGAACAAAAAACATTGTAAAGTGGAAACGCGAGTTGAAGTCGAAGACGCCACATGTGATGTTTCAATTTTTGGTGGTAAAGCCGAACGAGCATCAAGTGAATGATGTGAAGAAATTGGCGCAAGAATTGGGTGTGGATGAAGTGGTTTTTAAGACTGCTCAGATTTATGATTATCAACATGGTTCTGATTTAATTCCGACCATCGACCGCTACTCGCGCTACAAAAAAAGTAATGATGGCACGTATCAAATCAAAAACGAATTGCTGAACCACTGCTGGAAGATGTGGCACAGTTGTGTGATTACGTGGGACGGCAAAGTAGTGCCTTGTTGTTTTGATAAAGATGCGCGCTATGTGCTAGGTGATTTAAGCCATCAATCTTTTGAAGAGATTTGGAAGGGGGAGAAGTACAATGAATTCAGAACTTCGCTGCTTCGCTCGCGCAGTGAAATAGAAATGTGCAAGAACTGTACGGAGGGAACGAAAGTGTGGGCTTAGTAGTTTTTGTGATTTCCATTATACAAAATGTATAATACAATTTGTATAATTTTTGTTACGCATAATGCGTTCCGCATTTTGCGTAATTCTTTTCTGCTTAGTCACGAATCCCCAATTAGTTTGATGCGCTTGGTGAGACAGGTACTCGTGCGCAAGCGGGCAAGGGATAGTAGCGGAAATCCTTTTTGCCCTCTAAGCGAAACCAGCATGGGCAAAAAGATTGTAGCGAATAGCCCGCTGGCCACCGCGTCTCGCTTGGCCATGCCCCAAAAAACTTGAATGGTTAGATTAACTGATAGCCTTTTTTACTTTCTCCAAATTTTCAGCGCCACATTTTCTGCAGCCGCTGGCGCATTCGTTTTTTGCTTGGAATGAACGGTAGACCATTCTGCCCAAATAAAAGGCGGCCCCTAAAAAAATAATGGCGATGAGAATGGTTTGAAGCATGCTCAAAGGTATGATTTTTCAGTAACTACTCTCACTAATTGACCGTTCGATTGCGGACGATGCGAGTCAAATTTGAACGCTACCTATTTTCATAAAATGGGATTCCGTTAGAATTTCAAGCCTTTAGGACTTGGCATTGATGTTGGCGATCGTGTTATTAAAATTAAGATGAACTTATTGACTAATCTGTCGATTCATTGGAACTAATTAAAACTTTTTCGCTGAATTACTACATCCTTTTGAAGAACGAAAACTACTAACCATGCTAAAAAATTATTTTACTACTGCTGTGCGAAACCTTTGGAGGTCTAAGGGAAGTACCATCATCAATATCTCGGGCTTGACATTGGGAGTTGCTACGAGTTTGATTTTGTTCTTACTGGTGCGAAGCCAAACAAGTTTTGATAAGTACCATTCTAAGCTAGACAGAATTTATAGAGTGGTGTTGCAATCGGATGGCAACAATGGCAAAAACTATTCCGCAGGTGTGCAACCCGTTTTATGGGAAGCGTTTAAGAATGATTTCCCTGAAGCGGAAGAAGTGGTTTTTACTTCCTATCATGGAAGTGGAAGTTTGGTGACCATTCCACAACCACAAGGTGAGCCAAAGAAATTTGGTGATGATAACAATTTAGTATTTACCCAACCAGAATTCTTTAAAATATTTGGCCGTAAAATTTTAATGGGTGATGTCAATAAAGTATTAAAAGAACCAAATGAAGCGGTCATTTCTAAGAAAGCAGCCATTAACTATTTTGGAAAAGAAGATGCGATTGGCGAAGTACTCAGTTTTGAAGATAAAGAGTATAAGGTAACAGCCATCATGGAAGATTACCCAGACAATACCGATTTTCCTTTCAACGTGATGCTTTCGTACATCACGATCAAAAAATCAAAAGATGAAGTGGGCTGGAATGGTATTTGGAGCGATGAACATTGCTATTTTTTATTGAAAGAAGGGAGTTCGATTGCCGAAATAGAAAGACGTTTACCTGATTTTTACAAAAAGCATTTGGGTGAAAAGAATGATGACCATGCTGAATACCATACGCAGACATTGGCCAGCATACACCACGATGAGCGATATGGTAACTATAACTACAATACCACCAGCTATGAGAAAATAGCTGCGATGACTGTGATTGGTATTTTTTTGATTATCACCGCGTGCATCAATTTTATCAACTTGGTAACAGCAGAAGCTATTAAACGTTCTAAAGAAGTGGGCATTCGCAAGACGTTGGGTAGCTCACGCAGTCAGTTGATTGCTCAGTTCTTGGGCGAGTCGACATTGGTTACTATTTTTTCTGTGGTGCTTGCCCTCGGTTTGGCGCAAATCCTTCTCCCGTTTTTAAATACTTTTTTACACACTACTTTGGCCGTTCGTTTGAGTGACCCCACGCTGTGGTTGTTTATAGCGGCAATAACCATGGCGGTTGCTGTCCTTTCAGGGCTCTATCCCTCTTTCGTGGTGTCTGGTTTTAAACCTGCATTTGCTATTAAAAACCAAATCAACAACAGAAACTCTTCTGGCTACAATTTGAGACGCGGATTAGTAGTTTTGCAATTTGTGATTTCGCAGTTTCTGATCATCGCTACGATTGTGATGGTAACGCAAATGGATTTTTTCAGTAAGAAAGATTTGGGCTTTACGAAGGAAGCGGTTGTTAATATTCCTATTCCAGAAAATGGAAGGGGTGGCTTCGCAGATGGCACAAGTAAAATGAAAACGCTTCGCGAAGAATTAATAAAGCTAAGAGGAATTGAAAGTGGAACGCTTTGTAATTATTCTCCATCATCTGGGTCAGTGATGTCCACCAATTTTTGGTTAGAAGGTAAGACAGATGATTTTGATGCGCAGATGAAAGTAGTGGATGGAAATTATGTTCCATTGTATGGGATGAAACTATTAGCGGGAAAAAATATTGGAGACTCTGATACCGTGCAAGGATTTGTAATTAATGAAAAATTGGCGAATATGTTTGGTTACACGAATGCTACTGAGGCTATTGGGCAACGGATGCGGCAAGGCAGCAGAAAAATATACTATCCTATTGTTGGTGTTGTTCAAAATTTTCATACGATGTCTCTACACGAGCCTATAGAGCCAACGGTATTGTTAAATTTTGCTAGGAATTATTCTACCTTATCATTGAAGGTGGATGTTCGGAACTTTAAGGAAACGGTGAAACAAATCCAACAGAAGTGGGAAGCTACTTATCCCAATCATATTTTTTCTTACAAGTTTTTAGATGAAGAGATAAAGGAATTTTATGAGACCGATACAAAGATGTCTTCCATGATTACGGCATTTACATCTATCGCAATTTTTATTGGATGCTTAGGGCTTTTTGGCTTGGCTACCTTTATGGCCAATCAAAAAACGAAAGAAGTGGGTGTCCGTAAAGTCTTAGGTGCTTCGGTAAAGAGCATTGTACTTTTATTCTCAAAGGAATACGTTAAGTTAATTTTAATCGGATTTCTATTTGCCGCACCGCTTGCTTGGTACGTGATGAAAGGATGGCTGGACAACTTTACTTACAAAATTGAATTGGGTCCTACTATATTCTTGATTGGCTTCGGAGTAGCCTTTGTCATTGCAATTGTAACGGTAGGCTATCGTTCGCTACGAGCAGCTACGGCTAATCCTGTGAATTCGTTGAGGTCAGAGTAAATGGAATTTATTCCAAACTAAAAACTCCTCTGCAGCTGTGGGGGAGTTTTTTTATTACCACTTCTCCTGAATCACTGTCAACATCTCGGCATGAACTCCACCGGCTGCGCACAGCTCTCCTCCAAATAAAAAATTGTTACCTCCTGAGAAGTCTGTTACTTTTCCTCCTGCTTGTTGAAGGATGAACGCTCCGCCTGCTACATCCCACGGTTTCAAATTATACTCGAAGAACCCTTCCATTCGGCCGCAGGCTACATAAGCCAAGTCGATGGCTGCGCTTCCTAATCTGCGAATGCCGTGTGTTTGCTCTAAAAAGATTTTGATGATTTCAAGATAGTTTTCTTTTTTTTCAGTGTGGTAATAGGGAAAGCCAGTAGCGAGCAAGCTTTCTTGTAATGTTTTAATGGGCGATATAGAAATTACTCTATCATTGCAATAAGCCTTGCCACCTTCAATGGCATGAAAGCATTCTTTATGACTTAATTCGTACACGATGCCTAAAACAATTTCTTTCTTTCGCAAGAGCCCGATGCTAATGGCAAAGATTGGAAGGCCATGTAAAAAATTGGTTGTACCATCGAGCGGGTCAATAATCCACTGATAATCGTTTGTGCTAACTGTTTCCGTACCTTCTTCGCCTAAAAAACCTGAGCCGGGAAGAATTTTACTGAGAGCTGTCACCAGTTTTTTTTCAGACTCTTTGTCAACGTAAGAAACTAAGTTGCTAAAACTCCCTTTCTGCTCAATCTTCGTGCGGTCGAAATTTTCATTTTCAGTCCGAATAAAATTCCCCACTTCTTCGCAGAGACTTATCACTTGTTTTTCGATTTCCGCCAAGTTCATTTCTTTTTCGTTTGCGTTTTTACTAAAGCCAACAACATAATGACCACCGATATCCAAGCGCCCGTTCTGCTGACCAACTCGCCTTGCTTTGCGTAATTTATTGCTGAACCACTTGCACCTCCATATAACGAAATCATTTGCTGATGGTTGATTCCGTTAGTAAGTAAAAAATAATAAGAATAAACTACCGGTGCAATTAACATCGCTAGTGCGGCCAATAGCCAATAAATATTGAATCCGGATTTTAATAATGAAAGATACACCATTAGATTGACCACTAGAATCCATAAGCTAATTCCAAGGTATCCTGTAAAGGTTGTCCATCGTGTCCAACTGGTGTGTAGATTAAAAACTTCTGAAAGGAAAGTGACATTCGACCTCCATGGTAGCTTGAGTGCAATGTATTCTAACCCTAACCAAAAAAATAGAATAGTAAATTTACCTAATCGCTCACCTAAATTCTGATGAGCGAAGGTATATCCTAAAAAAGCAAATGAGAATACAATGGCTTGCACCATCGCTATGATAATGAAGCGGGTGTCAAAACCATGAGCCGCAAAAAAGGAAACAAACAGTGCCAATAAAATGAACTCGATATTCGTCCAAAAACTATCATCTTGTTTTACTTGGTCAACAATAGCAAACAACATTGCGAACCCAAAAAATATCAACAAGGGAAATGGCTTCATTAACCAACCACCACTAAGCAGAGCCGTGCTGATGAGGAACAATATCCAAGGCGCAATTGATGTGTTACTCTTTTTTGCCATCGATCACCATTACAATTTCTCCTTTTACTTCTTTTGATTGAAAATGTTCTAAAACTTCTTT
The DNA here is from genome assembly GCA_013298505.1 of Cytophagales bacterium. Taxonomy (GTDB): domain Bacteria; phylum Bacteroidota; class Bacteroidia; order Cytophagales; family Cyclobacteriaceae; genus ELB16-189. The sequence goes on along the minus strand of JAAFHY010000008.1, from coordinate 30,357 downwards.
TGCAGTTCCTGTCTTCGTTTCTTCAAAGAGTTTTGTCAACTCGCGCGAAACAGAAACCATTCGCTCTCTGCCAAAATACTCAACTATTTGTTCTAGTGCTTTTACCAACCGATGGGGTGATTCATATAAAATGATCGTGCGTTCTTCTGTGGCTAATGTTTTTAATATCGTTTGCCTTCCTTTTTTGTGCGGCAAAAATCCCTCGAATACAAACCGGTCGCTGGGGAAGCCTGACTTGACGAGTGCCGGCACAAAAGCGGTTGCACCTGGCAAACTTTCAATTTTGATTTCGGCTTTCAAGCATTCGCGCACCAATAGAAAGCCAGGATCTGAAATTCCAGGCGTGCCTGCATCGGTAATTAATGCCATCACCTCACCATCTTGCATGCGCTTGATTAATCCAGTTAGTGTTTTGTGCTCATTGAAAATATGAAAACTCTGCAATGGTTTGGCGATGTTGTAGTGCTGCAACAATCGGCCAGAGGTGCGTGTGTCTTCTGCTAAAACGGTATCTACCGATTTTAGTATCTCTAATCCTCGTAAGGTGATATCGCCTAAGTTGCCAATGGGGGTGGGGACGAGATAGAGAAAAGTTTTAGACACTTGGCTAATTTGAAAATTAACTGATTTGAAAATTTGAAAATGATATCGAATGGATAAAAATCGTCATCGTAAGCATTTAGACTTTTATTTTGTCAATTTTATTTGCTAGGTCGTGGTCTTTAGCCGTAACAATATCGCCTGCATCATGGGTGTTAAGCTCGATAGTGACGGTGTTGTACACATTCGTCCAATAGGGGTGATGATTATACTTTTCGGCCAACAAGGCAACTTTAGTCATAAATCCAAAGGCTTCTACAAAATTGCCAAACTTGAATGTTTTAGAGAGACGATTATTTTCTTCTTTCCACATGGCTGTTTCTTTTAGACGTTAAATATCTCAAATAAAACAGAGAAGCCAAATCTTAGCGGTAACCAGCCTCAAACCTAAGCTCATTACAGCGCAATAATCCCTTCAATCTTCGAAGCAGCTACATACACATCAATCACGGCATTAGTGGAGGGCATCATCATCTGCACGGTAACGCTCATGTAGTTTCCGTTTTTCGACTCTCTTTGCTTGTGATCGTGATGAGGGAACAATTGGGTAATCTCATGTTCCTTTCCTTTCGGCACAATAAATTTGAAGGTATACAGCTCTGGCCACGCGTGGTGCTGATCCAGTTTTTCTTTTAATGATTGTGTCCACTCAGGATGCATGATTGTGCTAAAAAAGAAAAGTCGTGCTAACAATCAATGCCAACACGACTTCTTTATTTGGTTATCGGCTAAAAGAACTTATATCTCTTATCTTCAATTTTTGATACATCTTTTATTGCTTGAGCAATGCCAAAACTCGATTTTCCATTGAGGCCTTGCAACAGTTGATTTTTGAAGATGGTATAATCACCAACAGACGGAGCTACTGTTTTGGTGGTGGTTTCAATAATTAAAACTCCATTTTCGCCAGCAAACGGTTTTGAGCGCTTACCATTCTCAAGTGAGAACGCAACACCTACCGCTTTTGCATCTAGCCCTACAGATGGAAGTGTATTTGAATTCAACTTTAAATCGCTAGAGTTGTTTACACTGGCATCAGATCCAAATGCGCTTGCTATTTCTTCGAGCGTACCTTTTTGTGCAGATAGTTTTTCAATTAGTTTTTCTCCTTTCAATTGATTTTTTACAATGGGCGTAATTTCTTCTTTAGTCTTTTCAAAGGCTTTATAACCTTCTTCTGTTTCGCCAGTCATTACAGCTACCACATAGCTATCGTCTAGATCAAAGACTTCTGAAACTTTTCCAATTTTGCCTTCGCGGAACAACCACGTAATCACTTGGCGTGCTTCGCCCAAGTTACCAATTCTTCTTTCGGCTGTTCCCAAATCGTTGGCTTCAAATACATTTAGATTTTCTTTTTTAGCTTTTTCTTTAAATTCATCCACTCCCGAAATACCGGCTACAAAATTCTGTGCTTTGAGGTAAGCTGCGTTTTGCGTTTCATCTGAAGGGGTTATGGCTAGCTCTACGGTTGCTAGGGTGTAGGTGGTATTGTTTTTTAAATTAGTTACATCTATGAGGTGATATCCAAAAGCTGTCTCTATCACATCATTTAAAAGCCCCGTGCGCGTTGCATCGAACACTGCTTTCTCGAATGGCTTTACCATTTTCCCAGATGAGAACCAACCAAGATCACCACCAGTAGATGCCGTACCATCAGTACCGAATTCGCGTGCTTTGTCTGCAAACTTTGCGCCTCCTTTTATGTCGCTCAATATTTTTCTTGCTTTTTCTTTAGCTACTTTCTTAGCTTCAACAGTTTCATTTTCCCACTTAATCAAGATGTGGCTTGCCTTGGCAGAATAAACGGTATCGCTACCGATCTTCGCCACTTTAACAACTTTATAGTTGCCATCTTCTAAAAATGGCCCGATCACATTACCAACTTGGATCTGTGTGTTATCTTTTGATAGCGAAGCTGGCAATGTTGAGATGGTGTAATTTAAATAGGGGGTTGCTCCTTCAGAATTACTAACCGCAAACAGTGAGTCATCGGCCACGGTCTTAAAATCTGCCGCAATTTTTATAGCATCTTCTCTTAGTTTTGTAGAATCAGTTGGTGATGGCACAATCGAAAACCCGATGTAGCTTAAGCTTCTCGTTTCTTTTGCTTTGTACTTTTCTTTGTTCTTGTTGAAGTAATCTCTTAGTTGGCTGTCGGTAGGTTTTACGAGCGAATCGCTGATCGCATAAAAAGGTACGTACAAGTATTTAACTTCGGCTACATCGTTTTGAGTGTGATAGTCGCGCTCCGATTCTGCCTCGGTAACGTAGTTCGTTTTGATAAGTAGATTTTCGTATTTGATTCGCTCACGACCCAACGCAAGTTCTTTTTGAAAGAGTGTCCAGCGGTATTTACCTTCGTTCCATTGAGCTAGCATTTGCTGATTTCCTACGGGTGCAGGCGAATTAAAATTGTTGATATAGTCTACCACTCTTTTGCGATCGAAATTGCCAGCCGAATCCGTAAATGATTGCTTCACGTTTTCGTCTACGTTTTTTCCTTGCACCATGTCCCACACTTCATCGGCAGTAACTTTAACGCCTGTTTTTTCAAACTGTGGTTTGATGGAGTGTTCAACAATCAAAAGTTCCCAAGCTTGTTGTTGCAGTGTTGGCCTTTCGCGCTCGCCTGGTTGGCGGCCGAAGCTCATGATGTAATTGTTCTCCCGCTCTTGAACGAACGATTGATACTCTTCGCGCGAAATAGATTTTCCGGAAATCTCCCCAACGTTATTTGAGTCGCCACTAAATATTGAATTGGGACCGCTAAAAAGATCGCTCCCCACAATAAATGCCCCCAAGGCCAAAGTTATAAATGCGACCACGAACTTGGTCATTTTTTCCCTCAAAGTACCAATCAATGCCATACGTAAAAGTTTAAAAGTGTTAACGATCTGTAAGGCCGATCTACGCCATTTTAAAGAACGGCAAATTTAGCCCGATATCTTTATTCGCCAAAGGCAAAAACGTAAATAAATGGGTTGATTTTCAGGTATTTAGAAATACAAACCGACCACCGATGCTAATCGGTTAGTTCGCTGGCATCGACTACCACTTTCACAACGTCAATACGCTTGTTTTCAGTTTTTTGAATCGTAAAAGTATAGGGCGCAATAGAGATCGAGTCGCCTTGCTTTGGGAAGTCTTCAGTATAGGCTAATATCAGCCCTCCTAGGGTTTCATATTCTCCGGTAGGAAGTTGCCATTTGAAATGATCGTTAAGGTAATCTACTTCAAGACGGGCACTTACCAAGTAGGTGTTCTGGTCAATTTTTTGTTCGATCAAGCTATCGCTATCATGTTCGTCTTCGATCTCGCCAAAGATTTCTTCAATCACGTCTTCCATCGTAACTATGCCCGAAGTGCCGCCAAACTCATCTACCACCACGGCCATGCTGCGTCTCTCTTTTATCAGTTGAACCATTAAATCGTTTGCCAACATGGTCTCTTGCACAATGCTAATGGGGGTAAGAATTTCTTCAATGCGCGTTGGCTTTTTGAACAAGGCAGATGAGTGACAGTAACCAATTACATTGTCGATGCTTTCTTTGTAGATCAAAATTTTTGAGTGCCCGCTTTGTACGAATACTTCTTTTAATTTTTCGATTCCCTCTTCCACATCAACAACAGTAACTTCGGTGCGCGGAATCATGCAGTCGCGGATTTTGACCGTTTTAAACTCAAGCGCGTTGTGAAAAATCTTTTTGTCTAGTTGAATGTCTTCATCTTCATGCCGCACTTTAAGCATGTTTTTTAAGTAGTGATTAAGGTCGGTAAGGCCAAAGGCGGGTTTTTCTTCTGAGTATTCGATGCGAAAAACGTGAATGATTACGAGCTTAGAAAGATATACGATTGAAAAAGTGAGCGGAGCCAATAGCACATAAATAATCCGGAACGGAATAGCCAATGCCGCAAGCATAGCATTGGGGTTGATCAGGAATAAACTCTTGGGTAAAAACTCAGCAGTAAACAGAATGAGTAATGTTGAGATTAGCGTTTGGAAAATGAGAACAAATACTTCATCGTTAATCCCCGTGGGCAGATTGCTTGCCAGCCAAGGCTCAATCAGTTGCGCCATGTAAATTCCAAAAAGTACCAATGCAAGCGTGTTGCCAATTAGGGTGGTGCCTATAAACCAAGATTGTCGCTTGATGAAGTAAGACATGATCCGACCCCATAAAAATCCTTGCTTACCTTGAAGTTCTATCTGTAGCTTATTAGCCGAAAGAAAGGCGATTTCAATTCCTGAAAAGAAAAAGGAAAACACGAGGGTAATCGCAATCATAATGTATGGGCTGGCTTCCATGGCTTATTTCTTCTTGCGGTACATGTAAAGAAATAAGAAGCTAAACGAGAGCATAATTGCCCAATAGGCATGGCCAACACCCAAGGTCATTACTTCATAAATTCCTATAATTACAAAAACCACTGCCAACGAAAGCAGTACTGCGTCTATCAATTTCATTGCTGTGGCAAAGATACGATTAAAAAAATACTGGGGTTCTGTGGTTCAAATACAGGGTGCGCTACAGTTTTGTGGAACTCGTTCCGTTTTTCCCTTACCCCACAAAAGTCATCTGTTATCGTAGTTGTTATTTACCCCTCTCCCGCGGGAGAGGGGTCGCTGAGTTATGCTAACTTGCTGGCTCGTTGAGGGTGAGGGAGTCCAGATTGCAAAACTTTCGTACACCCGAAATACACGTTAAAGTTCAGCCTTACTGATTTTCCTTTACCTCGATAGAACCAGTTGGATTTTTAATTGTGTAGTTTGACATGTCTTCGAGCGCATCGATGCCCGTGCCATACAAGATGTCGTGTTTATCGGTAATGGTTACAAACTTGTCAGTAGAGATTTTGCGAGTGCCAGGAAACCAAAATAGCTCTTCAGAGTTTAGCTGTTGCTGCTTTTCAATGTTTTTTACTTCTACTTTTCCTCTTCCGCGCCACTTGCTTTCACTCTTAAAATAGAAAGCCGTGTTTGCCCGCAACACCGATGTTAGTTTTCCGGTTTTGTCAAAAAACTCTAAGTAAATACCGTTCGGAAATTCTTGATCGCCATTTTGAAACTCGAATATTTTTTTGGCTTTGAGTATCGCTTTTACCCGATCATTTTCCGTGTAGTGCATCAACACATCTTCTGCTTCGCGCAGCGGGCCTTCGTATACAATTACCTTGGTGGCTTCTTTTTTAGTGCAGGAAGAAAAAAGAAAGCCAACCGCTATGACTGGAATCATAAAAAACAAAATGCTTCTGCTCGATTTCATTTCGTATACGTTACATTAAATGAAGAAGGCTGGCGTATGGCCAGCCTTCTTGCATTGCTTGTGTTTGTAATTATTCTTTTCCGCGGGTGCGAAGTGTAACGGTTTCGCCCACCCAGCAGCTAATTTTTTTGCTCTCTCCTTCTTTCCAGTTTAACTCAAACAATTCAGTTACTGAAGGGAATTGCCCGCGAGCTGATTTCATCTTTTCTTGATTTCCTGCCTTTGCATACATTTCATAAGCTGCAATATATACCAATCTATCCTCAGCCAAGCTTTGCTTTTTAGAGCATTCGGCAAATGAGAAATAGTAGAGATCGCCTATTTTTTCGTAACCGTCTTTATTGGCTGGATCTGCTGCAATTGCTTTCCTATAATAATCTCTTGCGGCAGACTTACTTCCTTTTTGATTTTCGTTATCACCCAGTAGAACATTTATTTCGGCTTTGTCGGCAGGTGTTTTTGCCAACGTCAGTGCTTCGTTCAACAAAGGCAATGCCTTATCAAAATTCTTTGTTTGAAGATATTTAGCACCTAACACTTTAGCCAATGCAAATTCTGGCGATGTTTTGTGAACCAATTCTGCTGCTTCTAACCAAAGTGGATCGTCTGTACACTTATCTTTTAGCATGAACTCGAAAATTTTCTTCGCCATCACCACATCGGTTGGGTTTTGTTTAAACCGTGGCTCTAAGTTTTTCTTTACAAAGGCGCAGGTGATAGGAACCATTTTAGCTAACTTATCATCTACATTGGCTTTGATTGCTTTGTACTTATCTACATCACCTGTTTTATTTTCTTCAAGAGCTTTTTTCAGTTTAGCATCAATTACCGCGCTTAGCTTATCGTAGCGACTTAGGATTTGATCTTCAGTCAATGTTTTTTGACCTTCAGGTAAATTCTTTTGAATTAAAAAGTTAACATAGATTACCGAAATATAAGCCTCTAGGTTATTGTCGTTTACGTTGTTGCCGCTGATTTCATATACACGATCATATAGAGCCAATAATTCAACCGATTTTTCTTTGTTGTTGATGTTGTGCTTTACGTTAGAGGCTGCTTTTCTGTTAAGCACATTTGCTTCGTCTCCACAAACTTTAATACGCATGTCATAAATAAGCATAAGCGAATCGACCAAAATCTTTTTCTTGGCTGCATCTTTTTCTTGGCTGGCCAATCCATCATACACAGTGGCGGCATCTACATATAATTTAGTATTCCAATTGGGTGCGTTAGTAAGCATCCATTGAATAGAAGAAGTGGCAGATCTAAAATTTTGTTGTTTTACGGCATCGCCAAAAATGGCAACACACTCCTCGGCCTTCGATCTATTCTCAGGCCATATTTGTTGCTTACATTGTGCCATGGCAGCAAATGAAGCGAAGGCTACAAACGTTGCGCCTAGTACTACCGATTTCAAATTAATCTTCTTCATATTTGTTTTCATTTCAATCAAATTTCCTTTTAATAAACCATCTATCGTTAAAAGTCATGCCAAAGTAAAACTTAAAATAGTTTTCTTCAATGGTATTTTGACTAATGGCACCTCTTTTTCCGACTTTAAGCGATAAATCTAAAGTAGAAATGCCTACGGGAAGCGATAAGCCAAAATTAATGCCAAAATCTTCCACTTTATTACCAGCCGCTAAATAAGGAAGCCGCTCGTAGCTTACGCCTGTTCGGTAAGTCATTCGTTTTAAATAATTTCCTGCTCCCGATGGATCGGGCAAAAGCTCAACTCCAATACCGCTTCTGATGCCCGTAGTGGTGGAAACTGATCTGCCAGTAAAACCTCTGTATTGATTGTAATCGAGAAAATTAAAATCTCCGGCCACCGTCCAAAAGCCTGGCCTACTGAAGGATATACCGAACCCTCCTGATTGAGGCAATACGATGGATCCGGGTTGGTTTTCGATGGGCTTGGTGGTAGAAATATTTTGTCCTTGAATTGAGTTTTGTTGAATCTCAATAGAAGTTAATGTGCGCAGGTTAGATTGTAAATCGTAAACAAGGCCTACACCAATTCTAAAATCTTTTTTGAACAACGAATCTTTATGAAAAAATACGCCACCCGAAAAATTAAAATCTTTGATGTAGTTTCTTTCCTTTATCAGCGAATTAAAAAGTGTGAGGCGGTCGAGCTGTTGAGTTTGCTCAGTTATCAATGATCCAAAAATATATGAGGTGCTTACTCCAACATTGATATACTTATGTACTTTCACTCCGTTAGACCAATAGAATTTATTGAGGCCGCCCGTACCCAACTCTTGCGATACGGTAGAATTATTTGGCCCGTTTAGTACTGCATCTTGCCGAAGCAATTTATAGTTGGCGCTTGAATATGGCATCAGCCCCAGCGAGGTAGTCCACTTTCCTGACTTTATTGGAAAGGCTACCACCAAGTAATTTAAATTGCCTGTGGCATTTTTTAATGAGCTTGCTCCATCACTAATGGTTCTGTTTTCTAAGATCATGCCCGCCTGAAAACTCGTTACGTAATTGTAAGTGAGCAGTGCCGGGTTTTGATTATTGATATACCACGAACTTGGATTGCTAATGCCCACGCCACCCATCCCTTGATTTTGAGCCAGTGCGTTGCCATAGGTTTGGCCTAATCCAAAAGTTGAAAAAGGGCTATTGGCTACTTGGCTAAAGGCCACGCTCGAAGCGAAAACTGCTAAGTAAGTGAGTATACTACTTTTAAAATGAGGCATTGTAGCGTAAAATCCTGTTCAAACCCATTAAAACCAGATCAGGGGCTGCAAATATGGTAGGTTTCAGCCTGTTTTCAAAAAAAGGAGCATTGCCCCCACAAATAAGTACAACAATAGAAGGGTGTTTTTCGCGATACCAATCAATAATTCCGTTCACTTCGCTAATCACGCCATTTACCACTCCGCTTTGCATGCATTCTTCGGTAGTTGTGCCTAGCATATTAACATCATCAAGCGAAGTAATTAACGGCAGGCGCGCAGTAAACGTATGCATGGCTTTGTACCTCATTTCAATGCCTGGCGAGATTGCTCCACCTAAGTATACACCTTTGTCGTTGATAAATTCATAGTTGATACACGTGCCCGCATCAACCACTAAACAGTTGCGAGTTGGGAATAATGAGAAAGCTCCGCACGCTGCTGCGAGACGATCTAGGCCGAGTGTAGAGGGCGTGCCGTAGCCGTTGGTTATGGGCAAGGGCAGGCTTTGCGTTAAAAAAAAAATCTTTTTGCTTACGAGGATGAAAGAAAAATCTTCTTGAGAATGATTGACCGAACTGATCATTACATTTTCTAGCTGATATTTTTCAATTTCTATTTTGAGTTGATCGGGCGAATGAACGATGAATTTGTTTACGAGCTGCTCGTTTTGAAACAAAGCAGCTTTGATGCGTGTGTTGCCTGCGTCTACCACTAAATTCATATTCATAAAAGTAACAACATTTTAATGAGAGACCTTTGTAACAGCTTTGAACCACATAGCCACATAGGAAACATAGATTTTGAGTATTCTCTCATCCTGCAAAATTCATGGCAAAGCTATCCTACTCACTTTTATACTTCAATACTTTACCTCAATTTTACATTTTTACAAGAAACACTTACGATGAAAGATCTTTTACAAAAGTTTGAAAAGAAACGACCTGAAATTGTTTTTGAATGGAAAGATTCTGAAACCGAAGCAGAAGGATGGGTAGTAATCAACTCGCTAAGAGGTGGTGCCGCAGGCGGTGGCACACGCATGCGTGCAGGCTTAGATAAACGCGAAGTAGAATCGCTCGCGAAGACGATGGAAGTAAAATTTACTGTAAGTGGCCCGCCAATCGGTGGCGCAAAATCAGGAATAAATTTTGATCCGAACGATCCGCGCAAAGCAGGTGTGCTACACAGATGGTATACGGCCGTGATGCCATTGCTAAAATATTACTACGGTACAGGTGGCGATATGAATGTGGATGAAATTCACGAGGTGATTCCGCATACCGAAGATGTGGGCATTTGGCATCCGCAAGAGGGCGTATTTACTGGCCACTTTAAACCCACCGAACCACAAAAGGTAAATCGCATTGGTCAATTAAGGCAAGGAGTGATAAAGGTGATTGAAGACGAGCGCTACACGCCATCGCTTTCAAAAAAATATACTATTGCCGATATGTGCACGGGCTACGGAGTAGCAGAGGCAGTGAAACATTATTATGCATTATGGGGAGGACACCTAGCAGGCAAGAGAATAGTAGTTCAGGGCTGGGGAAATGTAGGCGCTGCCGCGGGATTTTATCTATCGCAAGCGGGTGCAAAAATTGTTGGCATTTTAACCCGCGAAGGAGGATTGATTAATCAGTCTGGCTTTAGCCACGATGAGATTTGTAAACTGGTGATAAACCGTGATGGGAATCGCTTAGTTACTCCTGATCTATTGAGCTTTGATGTCGTTAACAATAAAATTTGGGATTTAGAATTTGAAGTGTTTATTCCAGCCGCTGCATCGCGGCTTGTTACCAAAGAGCAAGTCGATCGGATGATTGCTTCAAAAGTAGAAGTGTTCTCGTGCGGGGCGAATGTACCTTTTGCCGATCCAGAAATTTTCTTTGGCGCTACGGGGCTATATGCCGATGAACAATTTTCGATCATCCCCGATTTTATTGCCAACTGTGGTATGGCGCGCGTGTTTGCCTACTTCATGCAAAACGAAGTAGCCATGGACGATGCCTCGATTTTTAATGATATTTCGGCAACTATCAGAACGGCCTTGGAGAAGACTAGAAAGGTGAACTCTTCAAAAACAAAAATAGCCCAAGCATCTTTTGAGATTGCATTGAAGCAGTTGGTATAGAATGGCATTGGGACTTAGGACTTAGTAAGATACAAGCTCTCTAATGCCTAAGTCCTAATGCCCAATCCCTAATCGTTACACCCCGAGCAAAAAATGTTCAATGGCTAAGTAGCAGGCGGCACCAGCAAAGTAGCCGAGCATAGCAATGAGGCTAATCTTTTTCAAGTACCAGATAAAGTCTATTTTTTCCATGCCCATTACGGCAACGCCAGCAGCCGAACCGATAATAAGAATGCTACCTCCAGTACCTGCGCAATAAGCCAAATATTCCCAAATCAAATGATCCATCGGGTAAGTTTCTAAACTATACATACCCATGCTGGCAGCTACCAACGGCACATTATCTACCACGGCCGAGAGTAGCCCAATAAGGGTGACAATAATCCGATTGTCGCCAAAGGCGGTATCTAACGAGCTGGCAAAGTGATGAAGTATTTCCATCGACTCTAGTGCGCCCACGGCCAACAGAATGCCTAAGAAGAATAATACGCTTGACGAATCGATCCGCGAAAGCGCACCGGCTGCCGTATAAGGTTTTCGGGCGGCCTCATCTGCATGTGGGTTTATCAATTCAGATATAACCCACAAAACGCCAAGCCCCAGCAACATACCAATATAAGGAGGCAAGTGTGTAATGGTTTTGAACACAGGTACAAAAACTAATGCGCCCACACCGAGTAGTAACATAGCGGTGCTACCTTTTGGTTTCTCACCTTCATGCGTGTGCATGTGCGCGGTGTTTCGATGTTCGCCCAATTCTCCTTTCAGCGTAAAGCTTAAGTAAACAAGCGGCACAAAAAGGCACATCACGCTAGGCACAAAAAGTACCTTCATAATATTAACGGTAGATATTTGTCCGCCAATCCAAAGCATAGTGGTGGTTACATCGCCAATGGGAGTCCAGGCACCCCCTGCATTGGCAGCGATAATTATCATCCCAGCAAAAAACATCCGCATTTCTTTATTGGGAATTAATTTCCGAATGAGCGAGATCATCACAATGGAAGTAGTGAGATTATCTAAAATAGCTGACAGGAAAAAAGTAACGAAGCAAATAAGCCACAGCAGGATTTTTGGATTTTTGGTGTTGATGCGATCGGTGATCAAACTAAAACCTTGGTACGCATCTACCAGTTCTACAATCGTCATGGCACCCATCAAAAAGAAAAGAATTTCTGAGACACTTGCCAGATGGTGCGATAGTTCGCCCCCTACTTTGGTGGGTTCGTGCGATGAGAGCGCGTACAATGTCCAGCAAAGTACGCCCGTTAGCAGGGCCGAAGCAGTCTTATTGATTTTAATAGGATGCTCCATCGCAATGGCAATATAGCCCACCACGAAAATGACAATGACAAAGATTTCCATAGCCTTAGGTTTGGTCTATGGTAAAGATAGGCGGAAAAATTAAAACTCAAACGAGTGCGCTTGAAATTTCATTTGAGGGAAATGGGGACGTAAGAAGCAAGAGGTTAGAGGATGGAGGTTAGAAACTAGAGGTTAGAAGTTCCATCCTCCAACTTCCATCCTCCGTCTTTCCCATTACAAATTAAAAAGCCCCTCGTTCAGCAAATTCAATGCTTTCTCTTTTTGTGAAGAATTAACCAAAATAGAGATATTGTTATGGCTGCCCCCAAATGATACCATCCGTATTTTAATGGTGGCCAATGCCTCAAAAACTTCTTTTAGAACCGCTTCCTTTTCGGCTAGGGCATTGCCTACAATACAAATGATGGTTTGGTCTTTATCCACCTCAATGATACCAAAGCTTTCAAGCTCGCGCACAATTTCTGCCAAGTGTGCAGAGTCGTCTATGGTAACCGAAACCGCTACCTCTGAGGTGGAGATCATGTCGATGGAGGTTTTATTTTTTTCAAACACCTCAAAAACTTTGCGCAGAAATCCGTAGGCCAGTAGCATGCGCGATGACTTAATATTGATGGCCGTAATGCCATCTTTGGCGGCAATGGCTTTGAACTGCCCGCGCGAGCCCTTATCGCTGATGATCGTGCCAGCGGCCTTCTCGTCCATCGTGTTTTTTAACCTTACTGGAACAGAATATTTTTGTGCGGGAACGATCGTGGACGGATGTAAAATTTTCGCCCCGAAGTAGGCCAACTCAGACGCCTCATCAAAAGTCAATTCTGCAATAGGAACCGTTTTCTTTACAATCCGCGGGTCATTGTTGTGCATGCCATCAATGTCTGTCCATATCTGTATTTCTTCGGCACGTATAGCCGCGCCAATCAGCGAGGCGGTATAATCGCTGCCGCCTCTTTTTAGATTATCAATTTCATTTTTGTTGTTTCGGCAAATGTAGCCTTGCGTAACAATAATGTCGGCTTGCATGGTTTCTAAAATCGGCATCAAGCGCTCGCTGATTTTCTCAAGCTCAGGTTCATTATTTTCGTCAATCGACATGAAGTGGAGTGCAGGCAAAAGGCGGGCATTTATTTTGCGCTCTTGCAGATGATGATAAAACAGCTCGGTAGATAGTAATTCGCCTTGTGCTAATAACTCTCTGTAACTTCTATCGTCAAACCGACCCGCTGCCAGCAATCGAAATAAACTGAAATATCTGCTTACTATTTCTTGGCCGATGGCTTGGTAAGCACTGGAAGAGTACAGCTCTTTTATAAATTGTAGGTAGTGCTTTTCTAATTCAGCAATTTCGTTTTGTGCACCTGTCTGTTGTTTTGCAGAAAGATGCTCACCAATCCGCACCAGCGCGTTGGTCGTGCCGCTCAGCGCAGAGAGCACTACAATTTTTTTTCCAGGCATTGCAAGCACGAGCTCGGCAATTTTTTTCATGCGCTCGGGTTTACCTACCGAGGTGCCACCAAATTTTACTATTACCATATCACTTCCTTTTTTTGAAGATCGTAAAGATAGATGGCGACTTTGATAAATAATGGATAGAAACTAAAATGTTGACGAGAAGGGCAACTGCAATGGTTTGAGAAAACAGTTGTAAGGTAGATTTTGCGCCTAAAAGTAGTGCGAACGGCTGCTAATTTTTTGATCGAACTCTTTTAGAGTACTTCAAATAACAGAATTAAGATTGAGATGGCGGTGAGAGTGATTAACAAGAACCATTCTTTTTTTAGAAAGGAATCGACTTTGAGGTATATCTTTTTCATCGCACAAACTGTTTGATATTAGGGCTATTAAATGATGTAATAACATTAGTGTATTTAGTCGACTGTTTTTAAAATTTGTGCGCAAATAGGAGTTAAGGTGGCGCGAATGGATGGAATAGCGGCATGAATTTTCTGCGGTTTACGTTAGCATTTTGCAACAAGGCTAGGCCGATTCTGTTGAGATTTTAACAATATCAGGAAAATTGAATATTTTTAACAGATGAGTGCGCGTTTGAAATCCGTTTTCTTTTTTCTGTTTTTGCTATTCAATTTTTCGTTGGCGGTCGCTCAAAAGCAACGGGCTGATAGTTTATTCCAAATTCTAGCAACTAAAAATTTGCCAGATACAGCCCGAATTTATACGCTCCTCGAACTTTCAGATTTTTATAGCGAAGTAATTGCCGACACGGCATTGCTTTTTGCGCAGCAAGCAAAGGATATAGTAGACCAAAAAAAACTAGATCGACTGCTACCAAAGGTACTTAGAACAATAGCTATTGCCAATGTGGTAAAAGGAGACTATTCTGGCGCTACTATTCAACTTCGGCAAGCAATCAGTAAGTGTGGCGCAGACAGTAGCCGTTACTTTAAAAAGGAAAAGGCGCTCGCATATAATTTGTTGGGTGTAATTTTCGATTACCAAGCAAATAGTGATAGTTCGCTTGTCTATTATTTTAAGGCACTAGACATTTTTAAAAAACTAAATGAACGAGGAGGCATAGCCAATCGCCTTAACAATATCGCAACGGTTTATTTTGATATGGCCAACTATCCATTGGCATTAAAATATTTTTTTGAAGGGTTTCAACTTTCACCTACCCCAAGAATGGCGCAAAACATAGGCCGCACCTATGTATCAATGAAAGAAGGTGTAAAAGCCAAAGAGTATTTGCTTTTATCGTTGGTGCTGTATGATCAAGATAATGAGTACGACAATACAGGTGTGGCCATAGTGAATGAAGAACTTGGCAGTTTGTACACTACTTCAGGTAACTTCGATTCAGCGGCTTATTTTCTGAGTCGAGCTCTTCGTATAAACGAAAGGGCTAAATTTAATAATGGAATAGCCCGAGATCATTATTTATTTGGTGTAATATATAAAGCAAGGAGATTATGGGCCAACGCAAAAGATGAAGCAAAACTTGCCTTAAACCTTCACCTCCAAGTTGATGAGAAATTGGGTGTTGCCGAATCTACGCTTTTGCTAGCGGAGGCTAACTTTCAGCTTAATCAAATAGATGTTGCCTTGAAACAGGCGCATCAGGGAAATGAATTGGCCCGAGAAATAAAGACAAAAAATGTGCAGAAGGGATATCTTGAACTATTGTCTACTATTTATGCTGCGCAAAAAAACTTTGTCCAAGCCTATAACTTCAGTAGCCAGTTGAGTGTGTTGAAAGACTCTATCAATAACGATGAAAAAATAAAGCAAGTGGCCAACATGGAGGCACTTTACGAAAACGATAAAAAAGAAAAAGAACTAGCCTTGGTGCGCGCTCAAAAACTAACAGCTGATGCGCAACTGAGTGCGGAAGAAACAAAGACCGCCTTATCTACTGTTGGGCTTGTGCTGGTGAGTTTAGTGCTGGTGGTGGGAGCGTTTTCTTTTTTGGCATTGAAGCGCAGCCGAAGATTATTAGAAACCAAAAATGAAGAATTGCGAAAACTGAATGAAACCAAAGATCGTTTTTTTGCTATTGTGGGGCATGATTTGCGCGGGCCCATTACTTCTTTTTCGGGCATCAACGATTTGCTGAATTGGCACATTTCAAAAAATGATTTAGACAAGGTAAAAGCAATGGGAAACAAAATCACGCAGTCTGTCCGTCAGCTAGATACGTTGTTAAATAATTTGTTGAACTGGGCTATGTCGCAAACCGATGCGGTGCCTTATCGCCCCGAGCCACTTCAACTTAATCAACTCACCAAAGAGTGTTGTAGCCACTTCGAGCATTCGTTGCATGTAAAACAAGTTGCCTTAAGAGATCAAACTCCCGATGATTTTTTTGTATTTGCCGATAAGAATGCATTGGCTTCTGTATTACGCAATTTAATTTCAAACGCAATTAAGTTTACGCCTGCAAATGGTGAAATAAAAATTGCAGCACGCCAAGCAGGAAATATGATTTGGGTAGATGTAAGCGATACGGGTGTTGGCGTAGCAGAAGAAAAATTGAAAACGCTTTTTGGTTTATCAGAAAACAAAACAACCTCTGGAACGGCAGGCGAAAAAGGAACCGGCTTGGGCTTAGTGCTCTGTGCCGATTATGTGGCTTTAAATAAAGGTGAGATAAAAGTTACCAGCAAGGTAAGTGTGGGTACTCAGTTTTCATTTTCAGTACCCTCGTTTCAGCCTACCGAATTGCAACGGCTAAAGCAAGAAATGATACATGGCTAACATCCGGATTTTGTCAGTGGAAGATGACCCGATTTATTCGGAAACCATACAGATGATTGTTGAGCAATCGGGATACGAATTGGTGGGGCAGTATTCAAATGGCGAAGAGGCACTCGCTGCGATAAAGGCGGTGCGTCCTGATTTGTTGTTGCTCGACATCCACATTGAAGGTGCACTTAATGGCATTCAACTTGCCGAACGAGTGGGGCACGATCTGCCCATTATTTTTATTACCTCGTTGCGCGAGCGCGAAGTGTTTGAGAAAGCAAAAGGCTCTAAGCCAGTAGCATTTATTTTAAAACCATTCGATAGTTTGATGTTGCAAAATACGATCGACTTGGCTGTATCGCAATTAGCAGGTGAGGAAAAAACAGTTTGGGCCGAAAAAGATTTAATTGTTAAAGACAGCTTTTTCATTAAAGACAAAAGCAACTTGGTTAAAGTGTCAATGAGTACTATTGACTATGTTCAGGCAGAAGACAAGTACTGTACGCTGCACACTCAAGAGCGAAAGTATGTGTTGCGTATTTCTCTACAAGATATACTGTCGAAATTGCCAGAAAATTTTGTGCGCATCCATCGCTCCATTGCAGTAGACGCCAATAAAATTCAGCGGATGAATCTTGATAACCACGAGTTACAATTGCAAAATGAAACGCTTCCAGTCGGTATTACCTACCGAGATGCGTTATTGGCGCGGATTGTGAAGTTGGGTTGAAATACTTGGTTGTAGCTGGAAAAGCGATTTATATTTTAGAAAACATATCAAAGAATTCGTCTTTCTTTTTTCGTGATACCGTGATGTGCTGATTGTTACTCATTACCACGTACCCACCATCTCCGCGAGTGAATTTGCTCACGTGCTTCATATTGATAAGGTAAGTGGCATGGATACGATAAAAGTCCATCCCTTCTAAAATTTCTTCTACATCCTTCAACGTTTTTGAAACCATTACTTTCTCACCATTTGCCAAAAAGAAAATGGTGTAGTTGCTATCGCTTTCGCAGTACACAATTTTTTCTGTCTCCACAAAAACAAGATGGTCGCTAGCCGTAAGCGCAATTCTTTTAGACTTAGGTTTTTCGAATGCCAAATGGCATTCATTGCTTACTTTTGATAGCTACTGCTCAAGCAATGTCAACAAATAAAGTACTTTGGTTTTTATGGGCTAACCCAACCTTCACGGCCAGCTCGCGATTACAAGGTTTAGCGATTCATAATCAATTAACAAAGTGCGGCTACGCTTCTGGTATCGCCTATTTTCCAACTTCGTTCGAGCGAACCATTCCATTTTCAAAAGCCATCGAAAAATCACTTGCTGCGTTGCTCGTACCGGGCGATATTATAGTACTTCAAAAATGCAAGGATATAATTAATCTACCGGCTATTCAATTTTTTAAACGCATCGGAACAAAAGTAATTTTAATTGATTGCGATTTGCCAGTAGCGGAAGAGGTAGCAAAAGCAGTTGATCGAGTGATTTGTTCTTCAGAATTATTGACTACTGCCTATTCCAAATTAAATGTGCCATCTATTTTTATTGAAGATGTCCCGGAGCGATTTGAAGAACGAACTCTTTTCATGGATAAAAAGAAATTGAATTGCGTTTGGTTTGGCGATGGTACTGGCAACCGATCGAACGATGTTGAAAAGCTAAAAACCATTCTGCAAGATCCTCGATTATCGAACTGGGAGTTGATTACGATTTCCAACCACACTCAAGCAACCATTCAATGGCAGCCCGACTATCTTGATACTATTAGTCAACGAGCGGATGTAGTTGCTTTACCTGTATCAGATACAGAAGCCAGTTCGTATAAATCCGCCAACCGATTGCTACAGTCTATGGCACTCTCGCTACCTACACTTTGCTCGCCCATTCGATCTTATCAAGCTGTTGCTAAAAAATCAAAGGGAGTATTCGTTTGTACGACAGATGATGATTGGCTAAATGCTTTTCTTTTGTTAGAAAATTTAGAAGTTCGAAAAGGGTTTTCGCAAGAAGCATTTCTGAGCGCGCAAAATTTTCGGTTAGAAGTGCGCATCACCGAATGGGTGGCAGCACTTGAACTCAATGAAAACTTTCGAGCTAATCCCGCTACTGGAAAAATAATGCGATCAATCAGCACTTTGTTTTATACCGAACTTATAAAAAGTAATATTCGCTATTTAAACCGCGTGCCCTTTACTTGGCAAGTGATGGAAAGTGTTTTGCATTATCTACTCAAAGGATCGAAGAAGTAGCCTCCTTTTTTTTAGTCTAATTTGTACTAAGAAATCCCTTGAATTTCTACTAGGGTGATTGTTGAATATTCTAATACATATGTTCTTACCGCTGATCACTTAAAACATGTTTGGTAGCTTGCCACCTAACAACATTTACTAGTTCGAGTATATTTTTTTTGTTTCATTGCATATAAATACGCGCTATGTTAAAAACACGTACGCCTGCGTTAGGCTTCATATTCATCACTATTCTAATTGATTGTATTGGCTTTGGGGTTATTATACCCGTTATGCCAAGCTTAATAAGCGAATTGGCATCGGTAGGAAACAGCGAAGCCTCGCGACTAGGCGGCTATTTACTTTTTGCGTTTGCGGCCATGCAATTTTTATGTTCGCCTATTATGGGCGGTTTAAGCGATCAATTTGGTAGGCGCCCAGTTCTGTTAGCCTCACTATTTGGTTTTGGGTTAGACTATATCTTTCTGGCATTTGCACCATCGCTCAGTTGGTTATTTGTAGGTCGAATTATAGCAGGTGCTATGGGCGCAAGTTTTACCACGGCAGGCGCTTACATTGCCGATATTAGTGCCCCAGAAAAGCGAGCACAAAACTTTGGAATGATTGGCGCGGCTTTCGGTCTCGGCTTTATTATTGGGCCCGCAATTGGCGGCTTTTTGGGAAGCTATGGATCGAGAGTTCCTTTTCTGGTAGCAGCTGCATTGAGTTTGGTAAATTGGCTCTACGGTTTTTTTATTTTGCCCGAATCGCTAAAGCCCGAAAACAAGCGGAAATTTGATTGGAAGCGGGCCAATCCTATAAGTTCTTTACTCAATTTAAGAAGGTACCCTATTATACTCGGATTGGTGGCCTCGCTCATTTTAATTTATGTGGCGGCACATGCCGTGCAAAGTAACTGGTCATTTTACACCATCGAGAAGTTCAAGTGGAGCCCTACCATGATTGGGCTTTCGCTTACTGCGGTTGGTGTTTTGATTTCGGCAGTGCAAGGTGGATTGATACGAATCATTATTCCTAAGCTAGGTCAAAAGAAATCACTTTATGTAGGGCTGGCTCTTTACAGCTTGGGCTTTTTGTTGTTCAGCTTTGCTACTGCAGGTTGGATGATGTTTGTGTTTCTGATTCCTTATTGCTTGGGCGGTATTGCTGGGCCTGCATTGCAAGGCCTGATGTCATCGCAAGTGCCACCCAACGAACAAGGCGAATTGCAAGGTGCCCTTACGGGATTGATGAGTGCAACTTCAATCATTGGTCCTTTGTTGATGACACAGCTCTTCAGCTATTTTACAGCATCAACAGCACCCATTTACTTCCCAGGGGCGCCAATGCTAATGGGCGGAACATTAACACTAATAAGCTTACTTTTAGCCGTGCGGGTGTTACGTAATTTTAATCAGCCCGAAGAATCCAATAAATCGAATTGATATTGCTTTTTTTTAGTCATCTTGCATTATGCAAAAGCGGGAGATAACAATTAACTGCACATTGTGCGATCATTTAAAAGACTCCTTATTTAACGGTCTTCAACCCGAAGACTTGGCGCGGATAAACAATCATAAAACCTGTATCCAATATAAAAAGGGTCAGAATATTTTTTATGAAGGCACAAGGCCTACAGGATTGTTTTGCATTAATGGGGGCAAGGTGAAGGTATTTAAGAATAATGTTCAAGGAAGAGAATTTATATTCTACCTAGCAAAGCCTGGCGATTTTCTAGGTTACCGTGCTTTGTTAAGCGAAGAACTATATGGAGCAACAGCAACGGTTATTGAAGACGCTAAAATTTGTTTTATTCAAAAAGAGAATTTTTTTGAAGTACTTCAACGAAATCCGGTTTTTATGAAGCGGGTAGTGAAGCAAGTCTGCCTGCAAATGGGTATTATGGAAGAGCGTATGGCGGAATTGGCTCACAAATCTGTGCGCGAGCGATTGGCTGGAACTTTGTTGATGCTCAAAGAATCGTATGGGATGGAAGGAGGTGAAAGTGTACTGTTAGATATTGCGCTTTCGCGCGAAGATTGGGCCAGCTTGATTGGCACTGCAACGGAGACTGTTATACGCTTGCTATCTGATTTTAAAGCAGATGAATTGATTTCTTTTGAAGGAAAGAAAATCAGAGTGCTCGATGCCAAAGGACTTGCCAAGCAGGCCGATTTAATTTTGGCCTGATACCATTCCAGGTTCATTCGCCTTATTTTTTCTAATCAATCATCAGGTTCGCCTCATTCTTGTTAAAGGCTGACAAAAGTCATGTTTTACCTTGATGACTATCATTACCAGTATGCTTACTCAAATTTACTTTTGAAGTGTAATCAATTATGAAGATCTATTTGGTATTGATTCAATAATCCTTGTTTCAATTCCGTGATCTTAAAAAAGTAAACAGTAAGCAATATGAAAAAAATATTGGTTCCCTGCGATTTCTCAGATCCTGCCGTTCAGGCCTTCAAGTTAGCTTGCGAAATGGCAAAACAGAGCCGTGGCGAAGTGTTTCTTTTAAACATTATCGAAGTGCCAGTTATGCACGACACGGTACTGATGCCAACGCTCTATTTCGAGCAACAATTTATGGACGATACCAAATCAGCAGCAGAGAGAAAATTTGCTAAAATGATTGCCAAGTGGGCTGCCGATGGGCTACGAGTGCATGGCTCGGTTCAGTTTGGGCCAACGGCTGCTACCATCCGGCAATTTATTGACGAAAAGAAAATTGATTTGGTGGTAATGGGCACACATGGAGCTAGTGGCGCAAAAGAATTTTTGATTGGCTCCAACACCGAGCGAATCGTTCGAACTTCTCCGGTACCCGTACTAGCTATAAAAAAGTCAACGAAGCTATCGTCCATAAAGAATATTGTTTTTGCAAACGATCTTAGTATGGAAGCAGAGAAGCTTACACTAAAGGTAAAAGAGCTTCAAGGTTTTTTGAAAGCAACTCTGCATGTATTATTTGTAAACACGCCAGGTGGGTTTAAGCGCGACA
Source organism: Cytophagales bacterium (assembly GCA_013298505.1). GTDB lineage: Bacteria > Bacteroidota > Bacteroidia > Cytophagales > Cyclobacteriaceae > ELB16-189. Next base: position 8,903 of record JAAFHY010000008.1, on the reverse strand, counting down.
GCATAACTAATAAACTATTAAAAGATTTCGCCAAACGATTTATGCTTAAAGACTATACCCTGAATGTTTACAATGATTTAGACCAAGAAAGTGGAGTAGCTAATTTTGCTCAAACAGTAGGTGCCGATTTGATTGCCTTATCTACCCATGGCCGAACAGGCTTAAACCATTTTCTTTCGGGCAGTATTGCAGAAAATATGGTAAATCATTTAGATTATCCTATCTGGACGTTTAAGTTTAATGAGGAATAGCCAAGTCGGTAAGTGAAGACGGACATTTTTTTTTCAGCAGATCAGTTACCTAACAATGTTGATTTGAAGGGTTGTGCCGAAATGTTCTCTCACATAAAGGAAAAGACGTTGTCAGCTTTTTTTGTTCGCGATTTCATTACCACTTCGTCATCCATTCCGATTACTCCGTCCGCTCGACTATCAACAGCGCGTGAGTTAGGCGATGCAGCTAGGCGATTGGAATTGGAAATTTATATTTTTAATCCGGGGCTGCATAGTATAAAAGCACTCATTCATCGAAGTCGATTTGCTGATTTAATTTTAATTAGCCCCATACCTCAACTTGCACTGACTTCGAACTCAGAAATCATCGCACAGACTTTTTTTGAAAAACTGGCATGCCCTGTTTTGCTTTCTCCGCAGCTGCCCGTCAACTACCAAGAGATCATCATTTTTTTTGACTCTACCATGAGTGAACTTACCGCTCTTAAAGCGTTCCTTACGCTTTTCGGTCATCAAATAAAAAAAGTACCTGTTACCGTGCTGATGGTAAATTCGCTATCGAAGCCCGAGTTATTTCTGGAGCGCTATTTCATTCATTTTGTGAAGACTAATTTTGATAATGTAGGAGTTGTGCCGATGAATGGAGTAGATATTGCCGAAGAACTTGCGAAGTGGACTAGCCGTGTAGATAGCCCAATTGTAATCATGGGGAAGATGGCGATTAGCTTACTTAGCAAAGGCGATGTTGTAAAAAAAATGTTTAGCAAACGAGCTTCAATTTTTTATTCTAATGACTAACGTGGTTAATGATAAAATCGCTTGCTACCATTGTGGCCAGTCGTGTGAAGACGATTGGATTACTGCCTATGAAAAAAATTTCTGTTGCAATGGATGCAAAATGGTATTTGAAATTTTAGATGAAAATAATTTATGCGATTATTATACTTTCCAGAATGCACCAGGTACTTCTCTTCGATATGTGTCTGACGATAGCTTTGCTTTTTTAGCAGAGCCATCAATCAAGCAAAAAATTTTGATGTTTGATTCTGCTGAGTTGAGCATTATTCAGTTTACTGTTCCGGCAATTCATTGTATTTCGTGTATTTGGTTGTTAGAGAATCTCCAACAGATCAATCATGGTGTAATAAAATCCGAAGTGAACTTGGGACGTAAACAAGTTATCATCAATTTTAACCCACAAAAAATTAGTTTAGTACAGGTAGCTCAGCTTTTATCTTCGTTGGGTTATTCTCCTTCTATTTCCTTGAAGGACAGAGAAGAGCCTAGTTCAACTAAATCGCTTATTACAAAGCTGGCGGTTGCTGGCTTTTGTTTTGGCAATATCATGCTCTTGAGTTTCCCAGAATACCTTGGGCTCGATCGTTCAGATTACTCATTAAAAAATTTATTTTCTTATTTGAATCTAGTTCTCTCACTCCCAATTGCCTTTTATTGTGGGAGCGATTATTTTATAAATACGTGGCATAGTTTTAAACAACGGCAGATTAATATTGATGTGCCAATTGCCGTTGGCTTGACAGCGCTATTTTTAAGAAGTAGCTATGATGTATTATCTCAAACAGGGTCAGGTTATTTTGATTCTCTTTCAGGATTAGTATTTTTTTTATTGATTGGCCGCTGGTTTCAAAGCAAAACGTATGAGAGCCTTGCATTTGATAGAGATTACAAGTCGTACTTTCCATTAGCTGCGCAAAAAATGACGGCTGGGGTTTGGAAGCCGATACTTGTTTATGAACTACAGGGAGGAGATAGAATAAAAATTAGAAACCAAGAGATTGTTCCAACTGATAGTTTACTTCTAAGCGATGAGTCTTACATTGATTATAGCTTTGTTACTGGCGAGGCACGGCCAGTGCATGTTAGAAATGGAGCGTTAATTTATGCCGGTGGACGATTGATCGGTTCACCAATTGAACTAACGGTGAAGCAACCGATCAGCCACAGTCATTTAACCCGGTTATGGAATAGAGAGATTTTTCAAAAAGACAAAGAGAGTAAATACAAGAAAATTATTGACACTGCTGCTAAAAAGTTTACGTGGGCTGTAATGGCATTAGCGGTGATTACTGGAGTTTATTGGTATTGGGTCGATGCTAGTAAAATGTGGCTTATTTTAACTTCAGTGCTAATGGTAGCCTGTCCATGTGCGTTGGCACTGGCAGCGCCATTTACTTACGGCAATATGATGCGGATATTCGGCAAGCACGGCTTTTATTTAAAGAATGCCGATGTAATTGAGCGATTGGCTACGATTGATGCCATCGTATTTGATAAAACGGGTACGGTTACCAATGGGGCTTCGCAAGTTGATTTTATAGGTATACTTGATGATCAAGAGTTGAGATGGGTGAAGCTACTGGCTTCTGCCTCTTCTCACCCGCTTAGTAAGTTGGTAGTTCAATCCATACGCGGTAGCTCGCATTTAGAGATGAAGCATTTTCGCGAACAAACAGGCGGTGGTGTTGAGGCATTGATTGATAAACATCTTATTCGGGTTGGCTCCCCTTCGTTTGTAGGGTTTAATGGGTCTATCCCCGAATTAACCACGCGTGTTTTTGTTTCTATCGACCATGAAGTGCGTGGGTACTTTAAAGTAGAAACGAGTGTACGTTCCCAAATGAAAAAGTTAGTTTCTGCTTTAGGCAGAAAGTGTGTTGCGCTGCTATCTGGCGATGGTAAGGGAGACGAACAGCGAATGAATGAACTGTTTCCGAAACATACGTTACTTCGGTTTCAACAAAGCGCTCACGACAAAACTGATTTTGTTGCTGAATTACAACAGAGTAAAAAGCATGTGCTGATGCTTGGCGATGGGCTAAACGATTCGGGAGCGTTAAAACAAAGCGATGTAGGCATTGCAGTTACTGACGATACTAGTTTTTTTACTCCGTCTTGCGATGCGATTTTACAGGGAGATAGCCTCGGTAGGTTAAATCAGTTTTTGATGCTAAGTAAAAAAGCAACGCAGGTTTTAAAAGTTGCTTTTGGAGTTTCCTTCTTTTATAATGCAGTGTCATTGACTTTTGCCGTAACGGGTAATTTATCGCCATTAGTTGCTGCCATCTTAATGCCTGTCAGCAGCATAAGCGTAGTTGGGTTTAGTGCACTAGCGGTGGATTGGGTAGCACGTGGTTTAACAAAATCGGACAAATAAAAATGGAAATCATAATTGTACTCATTTCAATTTCGCTCTCCATCGCTGTCTTCTTTTTGATTGCTTTTATATGGAACATGAAAAGCGGACAATACGATGACACGTATGGGCCTTCGGTTCGGATGTTGTTTGACGATAAGAAGCAACGACCAAAGAAGTGATTATTTTGCAAAGATCTTTATTTTTTACCCTGCCCACCCTTCTCTATCCAGGCTTCGGTATTGAATAGCTTCTGCTAGGTGTTCAATTTTTATTTCAGGCGAAGTTGCCAAATCGGCTATCGTACGCGATACTTTTAAAATTCGGTCGTAGGCACGGGCGCTTAGGCCGAGGCGTTCCATGGCTGTTTTTAAAAGCAATCGTCCTGCATCGTTGATCACACAAATTTCTTTTACCATGTTAGAAGGCATCATGGCGTTGCAATAAATATCTTTTTGATTTTTAAATCGCTCACTTTGCAACTCGCGTGCTTTTACCACACGTTCACGTATCTCACTACTCGATTCATTTTTTCGCAAGGTTGTCATCTGATCAAAACTTACAGGCACTACTTCTACGTGTAAGTCGATGCGATCGAGCAGCGGCCCGCTTACTTTGCTTAAATAGCGTTGCACAATGCCGGGGCCACACACACATTCTTTTTCAGGATGATTGTAGTAACCGCATGGGCAAGGATTCATGCTCGCCACCAGCATAAAATTAGCAGGGTAGTCGATTGAAACTTTTGCGCGTGAAATAGTTACACGTCTTTCTTCCATCGGCTGCCTCATTACTTCCAATACTGTTCGTTTAAACTCTGGAAGTTCATCTAAAAATAAAACACCATTATGCGACAATGAAATTTCGCCCGGCTGCGGGTTGCCGCCACCGCCCACTAAGGCTACATCACTGATGGTGTGATGCGGAGAGCGGAAAGGTCGGTTTGTTAGCAGCGCTGCATCGGTACCTACCTTACCTGCCACGGAATGGATTTTTGTAGTCTCTAGCGCTTCGTTTAGTGTGAGTGGAGGTAAGATTGAAGGCAACCTTTTTGCGAGCATTGTTTTGCCTGCTCCAGGTGGGCCAATCATGATGGCGTTGTGCCCTCCTGCCGCGGCAATCTCTAGTGCGCGCTTAATGTTTTCTTGCCCCTGCACATCTTTAAAATCGGCATCGTAGCTATTCAATTTGCTTTGAAAAACTTCGCGGGTATCAACCACCAATGGAGCAATTTCTTTTTTCCCTTCTACAAAAGCGATTGCCTCTTCTAGCGTATCTACACCAATAATTTCGAGGTTATTTACAATGGCGGCCTCGCGTGCGTTGGCCTTTGGCAAAATAAAGCCTTTAAAATTTTCCTTTCGGGATTGAATAGAGATGGGTAGCACTCCTTTGATGGGGCGCAGTTGGCCATCGAGCGATAGCTCGCCCATGATTACATATTTTTCAAGCACTTCTGTTTCAATTTGCCCAGAAGCTAACAGGATGCACAAGGCAATGGGCAAATCGTAAGATGACCCTTCTTTACGGATATCGGCAGGCGCTAAGTTGACAACTACTTTGGTGCGCGGAAAAAAATAATGTAAACTTTTTATTGCAGACTCAATGCGATGTTGACTTTCTTTGATAGCATTATCGGGCAGGCCAGTAAGAAAAAACTTTTGACCTTGCGCAACGTCCACCTCCACCGTAATGGTTTTAGCATCTACCCCATACACCGCACTGCCAAATGTTTTTGAAACCATGTGATTAAATTTCTCCTGCCTTTTTTAAAATAGCAGCTTCTAATTCAATACTAATTCTGAACCCAGTTCTCTTAAATTCATTAATACAATTTTTTACCGAGGCAAGATGACCTTGTAGTTTAGCGTCAACTACAATTCCCAAGGTTCCAATGATTTTAATTCCTAATTGTTCGGCCAGCCTGCGCCCTTTTAGGTCATCAATCACTAACAATGCGTTATCTTCTTCCACAGCCAAAGCAATTACACTAGCCTCGCCCTTATCTACTGAAGCTTCTAGTATCTTTTGATAAATTTTGTTTTGTGGAATTTTGATTGAAAACCAATCAGGCAGAGCCCCATGAAATTCCTCTTTAATTTCGGGAGTGACGGTTATGTGTCCAAAGAGCTTTCTTAAGATTTCTAATTCGCCAACCAGATCTAGCTGAACAATGCAACTGGTATCAGATATGATAATCTTTTGCATTGGCAATGTCTCTGTCTAAATCTGTTGACGGGTAATTTGAAATAGATACTCCGTATTGTCCTAAAGTCTCCATAAACCCTCGTTTCGAAAGCCCCACCAATTGAGCGGCTTGTCCCAACGATAGTTTTCCTTTCTCGTAAAGACGAGCAGCAATCACCATTAGTATTTCTTGGTCATCAACATCAACAGTAGATGGAATATCAAGTAAAAGGGTCTTCATGTGTTAGTAGTTTTCTTGATGGTCACATTGAATGGCTTCATTAGCATATCGGTGGATGAAACCTTTTTAGAACTATTTCATAGCCACTAAAGTACGAATTTATTAAAACTAACGTAACTGGCAGAGTGATTGCCTTTGCGGGCTATGCCAATTGCTTCTCAATCAGCAGCATCAAAATATGAATGATCTTGATGTGTACTTCCTGTATGCGATCGGCATATCCAAAATGAGGAACGCGCAATTCAATGTCGGCCAGCGGGGCAAGTTTGCCGCCATCTTTTCCTGAAAGGATGATTACAGTCATTCCTTTTTCTTTGGCCGTTTGGGCGGCACGAATAATATTGGCAGAATTTCCGCTGGTGCTTAAGCCTAATAATACATCTCCTTTATTTCCTAGCGCTTCTAAGTAACGGGAAAAGATAAATTCATATCCATAGTCGTTGCTCACGCACGAAATATGGCTAGCGTCTGAAATGCAAATAGCGGGAATTGCCTTGCGTGGCTCGCGGTATTTGCCAGTAAGCTCTTCGGCAAAGTGCATTGCATCACAATGAGAGCCACCGTTGCCACACGAAATTACTTTGCCTCCTTGCAAGATAGATTTAGCTATTGCGGTAGAGGCTTGTTCAATATTAGATAGATTGTTTGAGTCGCTTAGAAATTGTTGAAGAACTTCTGCCGCCTGATTTAACTCCTCTGCAATAACCTGTTGAAAATTCATGGAAGTTTGAAAGGCTCAACCTTTTTTAGCTGCTTGTGTTAAATCGTAAACCTGTGCTTTTAACACATTGTTTTCATGGCGCATGGCTTCTTTTTCTTTTTCTAATTTCTTTGAATCGAGCCAACTCCAAACTACTTCTGCAACGAACAACAGTAATCCAATAAACGCACCGTACTTGAATAGTGTTATCTTTCCAAACAGGCTGTAAAGCAAAGAGAGGTCGTTCTTATTAGTGTCCATCACAATAGTGAGAGCCAAAGCACCGAGGTGGTAAACACCAAATATCGAAAGGAAGATAAGCCTGCGTTTATTCATCACTTAAACTTTAAGATTACAAACTTACCCTTTTTAGATTAGCACAAAAGTGAAAATAACCAGAAAACCTTACTTGTTAATAATACAAGTGTATGCCACGAAGGCACTAAGTCACTAAATTTTATTTGCCAATTCAAAAAATCATTGCCTTCATTGTGCCTTGGTGTCTTTGTGGCTAAATCTGGGTGGTAAACTAGTTACTTATCTATTTGGTTTAGAAGTATATCCTAGGCTGTTTTTTGTATATCGACTAGCTTTTTATAGATGCCGTTTTTTGCACTGAGTTGCTCGTGAGTCCCCCGCTCAGCGATCTTACCCTCTTGAATAACCACTATTTCATCGGCATGTTGTATGGTGCTAAGGCGATGGGCAATTACAATAGATGTTCGATTTTTCATTAAATTGAAAAGTGCGTCTTGCACTAATTTTTCTGATTCCGAATCGAGAGCCGAAGTAGCCTCATCTAGAATAAGGATCGGTGGATTTTTAAGAACAGCGCGCGCAATGCTTAAGCGTTGTCGCTGCCCTCCCGAAAGCTTAGAACCACGCTCGCCAATTTTAGTTTGGTAACCGTTTTCGGTTTGTGTGATAAACTCATGTGCATTCGCAATTTTTGCCGCTTCGACTACTTGTGCCTCGCTAATGTGCGGCATACCAAAAGCAATGTTGTTGAAGATGGTATCATTAAATAAAATTGATTCTTGCGTTACCACTCCCATTTGTTTGCGTAGCGATTCTAATTCGTAATCAGCTATTGAAATTCCATCTATCAGCACTTCTCCCACTACTGGATCGTAGAAGCGAGGCACTAAATCGGCAAGGGTTGATTTGCCACCACCAGATGAACCAATCAATGCTACGGTTTTGCCTTTTGCGATGGTTAAGTTTATGGAGTCTAGAACTAAGTGAGTATCGTAGGCAAAACTTACGTTTTTAAACTCGATAGCGTTCTCGAACGATTTTAATTCGATGGCGTTAACCTTACTTTTGATGAGTGGCTCTTGATCGATGATGGCGAAGATTCGTGTTGCCGAGGCAGTGCCTCGTTGCAACGATGTTATCCCATTTGAAAAACTTTTGGCTGGCTGAATAATCATAGCAAACACCGCCAAGAAGGTCATGAATGCTTCGGGCGAAAGGGTTTGTGGTTCGCTTAACACCATCTTTCCACCAAAAACAAGAATCCCCGAAATGATAGCAATGCCAAGTATTTCTGATACGGGCGAAGCCAACTCATTTTTGTAGGCCATGGATTTGCTGGTAGCACGATAGAAACTACTTTCTTTTTCGATGCGATCAATTACAAATTTTCGGGCGTTGAATGCATTGATTACCCGCATGCCGCTAAATGTTTCATCAAGCACATTTAAAATCCGCCCGAGCGATTCTTGACTTTCAATAGCTTGTTTTTTTAATCGTTTGATAATTTCTGCCAACACACCGCCTGTAAGTGGTAAAACGAGCAGCGTAAAAAGAGTGAGTTGGGGCGAAATGGTGAACAGAACAATAAAGTAGGTAATAATTACAAGCGGTTCTTTCAACACGGCTTTCAGGCTATTCATTACGGCATTTTCTATTTCTGTTACATCGTTGGTAAACCGAGAAATCAAATCGCCTTTTCGCTCATTGTTAAAATACCCAATGTGAAGCTGGGTGACTTTATGAAAAATATCCATCCTAATATTCTTCACCAAGTCGACTCGTATTTTGGTAGCCATTACTCGTTCTAAGTAGCGAAAGAGATTTGCTAAAACTGCACACACTGCAATTAGCGCGCACACAAAAAGCAGTGAATTTAGTGCGCCATGATTGACAACAATTCCTAAGAAGTAATGATTAAAAGCCCCCACGATATAATCAGTTGAGAATTCGAAATCGGGAAGAGTTGGAACAACAATCACTTTTTCGGTTTGCTTGAATAGCACACTTAGCATTGGCATTACCAGCACAATATTGAATGCTCCGAAAATAATCCCTAAAATGGTATAGAAAAAGAAAAAGGCCAGTCTTCGTGGCAACCGATTTGCATAGTTTAATATCCTAAAAAAAATC
>JAAFHY010000079.1 GCA_013298505.1 Cytophagales bacterium | reverse complement strand
CTCTTTTCCATTGGGTAACGCATAGCGCATTATGCCATGAGAAAATAATAGGAGAATAGCGCCTGCTGCTAAAAACCGAATGGTGAAAAAAGTTAAAGGCTCAACGGATTGAATTCCGAATTTTCCAGCTGTAGATGCAGATCCCCAAAGCAACGCAAAGGAAATGCCAGTGAAAATATATTTGTAGTTCTTCAAAATTCTGAGTCAGGATTCAAAAATTAAAAATCAAAGTTGAAGGTTTAAAGTTCATGATTTTGAATCTTGAATTAACTAATTGTTGATCCGGCACTCACCGCTTCGTTTGGATGAAGCAACCGAAGTTTGCCATCTTTATCTTCTGCCATTAAAATCATGCCTTGTGATTCTACGCCCATAATTTTGCGTGGTGCCAGATTCACTAGTATGGTTACTTGGTTGCCAATAATTTGCTCTGGCGCAAAGTGTTCGGCTATGCCACTCATCACAGTGCGTTTGTCGATACCTGTATCTACCTGAAGCTTCAACAGCTTTTTTGATTTCTCTACGCGCTCGGCCGCAAGTACAGTGCCCACACGGATATCCATTTTAGAGAAATCATCGAAACTAATTTCAACTTTGGCTGGTATAACGGGTTGGTTGGCAAGTTCCATTTCCTTTTTCGAATCGTGTAGTTTCTTTATTTGCTTTTCGATTACATTATCCTCCATTTTTTCAAACAACAAGGCGGACGCTCCGAGCGAATGCCCGACAACCAACAGGTTTGCTGAACCAGCTTCGTTCCAATTCAATTGGTTGAACTGCAGCATTTCGCGAAGTTTGACGGCAGTAAAAGGCAAGAATGGCTCCACCACAATGGATAAGTTAGCGGCAATCTGCAACGAAATATTAAGAATGGTTGCCACGCCCGCCATGTTGGTTTTGGCTAACTTCCAAGGTTCTGTTTCCGCCAAGTATTTATTCCCTAACCGCGCCAAATCCATTACGCTGGCTGTAGCTTCACGAAACCGGTAGGCGTCAATCGAAGCTGCAATCTTCGCAGGAAAATCTTTTAACTCGCTCAATACCCTTTGATCTATTTGAGTCAATGACGATTGGGCAGGCACCTTGTTGTCGAAATATTTTTGAGTAAGCACCAACGCACGGTTGACGAAATTTCCAAAAATAGCTACCAACTCATTATTGTTCTTGGCTTGAAAATCCTTCCAGGTAAACTCGCTGTCTTTTGTCTCGGGTAAGTTTGTTAACAGAGCATAGCGCAGCACATCTGGCTTTTGAGGAAAATCTGCCAAGTACTCGTGCATTTCAATCGACCACCCTCGGCTGGTAGACATTTTATCGCCTTCCAAATTCATAAATTCATTGGCCGGCACATTTTCGGGTAAAATATACTCACCTGCCGCTTTCAGTATAATAGGGAAAATGATGCAATGAAAAACGATATTGTCTTTACCAACAAAGTGAATCAGTTTCGTTTCACTGTCTTGCCAATAGTGCTTCCAATCAGTTGCTTTGGCGTTTACAAAATTGCGCTGCGGAGTAGCATACTTTAATTTCTTCTCTTCCAGCTCGTTAAAAAATGCACGGGTTGCTGAGATATAACCGATGGGTGCATCAAACCAAACATACAATACTTTTCCTTCTGCATTGGGCAATGGCACTTTAATGCCCCAATCCAAATCGCGCGTCATGGCACGGGGTTGCAAGCCTGCATCGATCCACGATTTGCATTGGCCGTAAACATTTACTTTCCAATCGTCTTTATGCGATTTCAAAATCCAGTCGGTCAACCATCCTTCATAGTTCTGCAAGGGCAAATACCAATGCTTAGTAGTTTTAAGCACCGGAGCATTTCCCGTTAAGGTTGATGTTGGATTGATCAATTCCCGAGGGCTAAGCGTTGAACCGCACCGTTCGCACTGATCGCCATAGGCATTGGGGTTGGCGCACTTAGGGCATGTGCCCACAATGTATCGATCCGCTAAAAATACGTTTGCCTTGTCATCATAATATTGTTCAGAAACTTCTTCGGTCAAGAGTCCTTTGTTATAAAGGTTTAAGAATATTTCTTGCGAAGTTTCGTGATGGATGTGCTCGCTCGTGCGATGATAAATATCGAACGACATACCGAGTTGCTGGAAGCAGTCTTTTATCTGTGCATCGTACTTATCAATAATGGCTTGAGCAGTAGTATTCTCTTTTAGGGCTTGATTAGGGATGGCCGTGCCGTGCTCATCGCTGCCGCAAACAAAAACAACTTCTTTACCTGCGCTTCTAAGGTAGCGCACGTATACATCAGATGGAATGTAGGCTCCCGCCAAATGGCCAATGTGCTTGGGGCCATTGGCATAGGGCAATGCCGCTGTAACTAAATATCGCTTGAAATCTTTGCTCATGTAGAAACTAAAAACTGCGCAAAGATGGGAAAATGTATAGACAAAAAGATTACGATGAAGTGAGCATTTTTTTGGTTTCTTTAGCTAGCTCTTGCTCTAACTCCATCAGGTCATGCTCCAACTCCATTCGCTTAAGAATAACCTCGTTAATATTTGCTGGTAAAGAGACGATAAACTGAGTTCCATCTTTGCTTGTTGTATCAAGTATAATTTCACCACCCAATTTATTGGTACATACTTTGGCCAGGTAAAGCCCTACCCCGCCCGTTTCAGATCGCTCGGATGCACGTGTAAACATATGGAAGACTGTTGCCCCTGAAATACCAGAGATGCCAATTCCATTGTCTTCCACTACCATCTTCACCTGCTTATCTAATTTGGAGATTGCGATTTTCACAAAAGAATCTATTCGCTCTGAACTATTGCAAAACTTAATGCCATTATCAACAAGATTTTCTAAAATACCGTGAACCATTGATGCATCTGAAAATAGTTCTACCTCCTTTTCGATTGAGTAAGTGATGGTCACTTTTCGCTCTCTACTAAAGTCGCTCTTTGCATAAATAATACCATCAATCAGTTCTGCTAAGTTGACAGGTTCAGGACAAAGCACAGACTCATTGATGCCCCACACGCTCATGAGTCGGCTCAAAATTTTCGCCATCTTATCAGAGTGCTCGCGTACTTTATTTAGGATGTCTACGATTATCGGGTCACTCGTTTCCATCATCCCCAAATTGCAAAGCCCTTGTAAAGTCATAAGCGGACCACGGAGGTCATGAGAACTTTTGTAGATAAAATTATCAAGCTCTTCGTTTACCTGCGAAAGCAATAAAGTAGAGTTAGTTAGATCCTTTGTGCGGGCTTTTACTCTTGCATCCAGTTGTTTGTTTTGATCGTCAAGCGCTTTATTTTGAATAGCGAGTAATTGGTTCTTTTCTTCTATAATCGCTTTAGCCGAGGCAATCTCTGAATTAGCACGTTGCTGCCGCCTGTTGGCCATCAACAAAACAAGGGCAAGCCCAAAGACCAACAGCGTAATGACTATAATAAAGAAATACTGCGCACGCTGCCGGTTGATAAGCGCTTGTTTTAACTCTAAAATCTGATCTTTCTCTTTGATGGTTTTGATGTTTTCGCGCTCGGCAAAATTGGTTTGTACTTTAGCTAAGTTTTTAATTAACTCCTCGCTGTAGATGCTATCTTTTAATTGGATGTATTTGGATTGGTAGGATGCAGAAAATTTAAAGTTTTGCTGCTTGCTATAAATCTTAGAAAACAACTTATAGATTTCGATTAATGATAATGAATAGTTAGTTTCTCTAGCAATTGCCTCGGCCTCAACAAGGTGATCGAGCGCGTTTTGTTCATATCCTTGAATTTCTTTTACGATAGCTAAATTTAATAAACTCTCAATCTGATAACGCTTATTATTCAATTGTTTAGAAAGACTTAGGGATGATTGAAAATGCGATAAGGCAACATCGCTCTTCTTTTGTTCTGATAAGGCTATTCCTAAGCAAAGTTCAGCGTCCATCTTTATAAACGGATCGCAATTGTCTTTACACAACTCAAGCCCTAGCTTAACAAACTCTTCAGAGTCTTTATACCTTTTCAATTGATTGAAGCATAAAGCCATATTGATATAAAGTCGATCTAAATCATATCCATCTGAAATAGACTTTTTTAAATCCAATGACTTTTGATAGAATTTTAACGAGTTATCATAGTCTTTCATTTTAAAATAAACCAGACCAATATTATTATAAGTGATAGCTATATCTTCAATCCTATTAAGTTTCTCATTACGCTCAATAGACTGAAAATGAAATTTTAATGCCTTGTCGGAATTTCCACTTAATGAGTAGGAAATTGCCAGCGTATTGAGAATTTTAGAAAGCTCATTGTCGAATTCATTGCGCTGAGCGATTTGCATCGCTTGATTAAGCGAATAAATTGCCTGAATTAACGAGTCGGTTTTTACATAAATAAATCCCTTAGCAAATTTTGCTTGAACAATTCTCAAACTGTCACCTAAAGAATAGGCTATTTCTTCAGATTGCTTCGATAGTCTCAGTGCTTCTTGTGGATTGGATTTTAATTGCAACCTCATTATTGAAATCAGTGCATCAAACTGAACTAATCCCTTTGAAGATTGGGCAATTCTATTCAGTGAATCTATTTGCTCACTTAGTTTGTCTTGACTGAAGCTAGAAACCGAAATTAATACGGAAACAAAAAGTAATGGCAACTTCTTAACTATCATATGATTACAATACGCGTGTTGGTTCAAGTTAGTAATTACTATTTACAAGTCAAGCAAGTGTTCCAAGTTTGTAACGTCAATTAAAAAAACCAAACTTTTATAAACCTAAATCAAAAAAAATGAAAAAACTTATTTACACCCTAGCAATTCTTTTCGCACTCTCAGTGTCAATCTCATCATGCACTAAAGAAGAAGTAAAACCACAAAGTGGCGGCAATAGTACTGGCGGTTCCCCCAGCGATAAAGGATTTTAAATTATTATTTAATCAAACCAGCAACTAAATACTATCTCATGAAAAAATTAGTTTATACTCTCGCAATTCTATTTGTCTTAGCTACATCACTCTCTTCATGCACTAAAGAAGAAGTAAAGCCGCAAGGCGGAGGTAATAGTACTGGCGGCTCGCCAAGTGATAAAGGTTTTTAAATATTTCGAACACCAAAAACACTATTATGAAAAATAAAATTATAGTCGCGCTACTTGTTTCCATTTCAGCTTTGGCTTTGCTTTCATTTACCAAATCGACCAAAAAAGAGCAGGCTGTTGCTGCTACTTCTCAAAGTACGAATGAACCAATGGGTGGCTTTGCTTCAGAAAGTAAGTTTTAAGTTATTCATTCTAGATTAGTAATACTTGTCACTTTATTGATGATTATGAAGCCTTGACAGCTTTTGCGGTCGAGGCTTCATAATTTTTATTATTGTGAATCTCGTGCACTACAAAGTATCTTATTGATCTCGTTCTTTTTGTTACCCTACCCATTTAAAGTCTGATTATCCCACAGGAAAATGGAACGATGAATTTCTGAGCTAGTGGATGAGTCATCGTAGATCATAGCAACCAGGAACTTTGCCGCTTGTTCTTATTATGAAAAGAGCCTTGCCCTTCGCATTAGGCATAAACAGTCACAACTACCACTTCAAGTTTTCGCGGAGTATTGCTAAAAATGATGTTAAAAGTGCAAAATTCAGGTGAAAACTTACATGCAAATTCAGCTATTTACAAAACACTATATTGCTAAAACTAACTAGTAAAATGATTCTAAAAGCTTGCTACACAATTCTGCTCTTAGTCGCTTCCAACGCCTTCATGACCCTTGCTTGGTACGGCCATCTCAAGTTCAAAGACATGAGTTGGAGTCAGAATCTGGGTTTAATAGCAATCATTCTAATTAGTTGGGGCATCGCATTATTTGAGTACCTGTTACAAGTTCCAGCCAACCGCATCGGGTTTAAAAGCTACGGTGGTCCGTTTTCATTGGTCGAATTAAAAGTTATACAAGAAGTTGTCACGCTGGTAGTCTTTGTTGTTTTCTCGCTACTGGTTTTCAAAAACGAAACCTTCAAGTGGAACCATGCTATTGGTTTCTTCTTTTTGATATTGGCCGTCTACTTTATATTTAAGAAGTAAAACTAATTTGAAAATTCAATGATTCGATATTTTGAAAATGAGCGATTATCCAAAACTTAGCTCATTTTCAAATTTTCAGAATAACTCATCTTAAAAACTAATTTTGTTTATACCATTGAATATTCTTTGAGAAATACATCACCAAAGCGATGATCAAGAACAATCCGATACTACCCAACAATAATGAGTAATCTTGCAATTGAATGATCACAAAAATGAATAAGTAGAAAAAAACTAGGAACGAACTGAAAACGGCAACGAGTTTCCGCTCAACCAAAAAAGTAATAGCATACAGACTGACCAATGTTACCGTAGCCAGTGTAGCAATCAAATAAGCCAAGTCGTAACCCATGTGTTCAGAGAATGAAAGAAGAAGCGAATAATAAATAATCAAAGCTGCGCCAATCAAAATATATTGAAAAGGGTGAATGCGTACTTTGCGCATAATCTCCACTAAAAATAAAGCTACAAACGTGAGCAAGATCACCAACACTCCATACTTAGCCGTGCGCATACTTTTTTGATACTGACCAACAGGAATCAATAATTTAACGCCAAACTCAGAACCAGAAAGTTTTTGCCCATCGCCTATCCACTGCTGAGAAAAGGGACGGTTGTAGTGGAGAATATCCCATTCTGCAATAAAACCCTTTTCGTTAACATCCCGCTTGGACGGAGAAAAGTTTCCCGTGAAGCTAGGGCTCGACCACGCACCTTCTACTTTAACATGAGTCGTTTTGCCAACCGGCACAAAGAATAACAATGTACTTCCTTTTAATCCGAGTACGACAGAAACATCTTTCGTAAAATCTGACGCTGAGTTCCATAGCAATGGAACGACAACCCCATTTTCAGTTGCAGATGATGCAGGATAGTGAATAGCAACTTGATCGGGGTTGTATGCATCCGTGCCTGATGAGCCAATTTGGGTGGACAAACCAATCCGGTTTGAAGGTTCAGCTACTTTCTCTACTCCTCCCGAAAGAATAACTGGGTTTTTACTAATACCTCGCAGATCATTTATTCCCAATGCCAAACGGGCTTCCTTCCAAAGCACATCACTCTCGCTTACATTCAGTTTAGTAAAATCGGGCTTCTCAAATTGACTCTGGATTTTAATATCTGATTGATAAACGGCTGCCTCAAATATGCCTCTGTGCAAAATTTCAGAATTGACTTTCGATTGAACGTCTAACCGATTGGGCAAGAAAAATGCTGTTTCAGTCCACTCCTTTATTTCGATACCGTTTTTTCCTTTATCTATTCTTTCCCTCTTAGTAAATGGAATGATAAGTATTGGCCCTGTTACTGTTTGCTCGCCCGACCACTTATCAGAAATTTCTTTCACTACCGATTCTGCGCGCACCTGACGCTCACTAATTAACGATTCGATCCATGCAGAAGGAATCATCAGGATTAAAATTAAAAATCCGATTGATGCAAGTTTGATCGTAACAGACTCTTTGATCCAATTATTGAGTCGCTCGAAAAGATTGGGTTGAATAGTTTCCATGGTGAGAATTTAAGATTTTAGACTTTAGACTTAAGATTTAAAATTCCTTGTAAGGCATTGATATAAATCGCTTAGTAAAAATCATTTACGCTGTTGTTTGATTAATTCCTCCATGGCATCAATATGCTTTTTAAATGCCACGCGACCGCGTTCTGTAATTTTGTATCGCGTATTTGGTTTTTTTTCGATAAAGGACTTACTAATTGAAATATACTTTTCGCGCTCTAGCGCTTTCAAATGGGTGGCCAAATTTCCATCTGTACTGTTCAATAGCTCCTTCAGCGCATTGAAGTCGTACGATTCATTTGCTGCTAATACCGAGGCAATTTGCAATCGCACCCGATGCTCCAACGTTTTATCTAAGTTTTCAAAAATGTTTTTCATTCGTTAGCGGTCGTACTTTTTGTACATCAGGCCACCGTAGATAATATGCAATAGTCCGAAGCCAACAGTCCAAAAATGCAATGAGTATATGGGGAATACAGCTGCTAGCAACCCTAAAATTAATTCGCAAAAACCGAGGTATCGCACTTCTTCAAACAAATTAGAACTTGCATTGAGTAGAGCTAGTCCGTAAAAAATTAAGACCGCAGCCCCTACTACATCAAAATATGCACGATACAAAAGCACGAGCGTAAAAATGCCACCTACTAACAAGGGTATAGCTAAATTTATCAGCAGTCTGCGACTGGTTGCATTCCAAATTGATGTTCCTAATTTATTTGCTTTGCGCGAACTAAACCACCATCCTGTAAACAACGAAGAGACTAAAACCAAAACTGCAATTAGTAGCAGATTCTGAACCATCGGGATCCTGCCTCCATAATATTCTAGCGACCTGACTGCTTCGCCAGAATAAATTTGTTGATAAGCAAAGGCGGCACCAATCAATGCATAGATGCCTGCCAAAACTCCAGACATGCCACTGAGCGAAACAAATGTTACCGAACGCTCCATCAACTTTCTGATGGACGCTAACTCGTTTTGAGGGGTTTCATTTAACATATTTAAAAGTACTTTTAATTTAAAAGTAAATATACGATAACCATTCAAACTTGTTTCATGAGAGTTAAATCTTGTAGGCTGGATCGAATGGAACGCGTAATTATTTTAGCACCCTTGCGATAATCGACTCAAAGTGGATCTATTTGCATAAAAATGTGATCTCCGTTTTGATATTTGATCTTCAAAGGCTTATTTTTGCGCTCCATTCTTCCTTAGCTCAGCTGGTTAGAGCATCTGACTGTTAATCAGAGGGTCCCTGGTTCAAGTCCAGGAGGGAGAGCAAAATAAAAGGCACTACTTCTGTGGTGCCTTTTTTAATTTAATCGTTATTCAGGCTATCTGCCTACTCTTTGATGCGTATCAAAACTGTTAGTAAAATTCTTTTTGTTGCGATAGGCCTATGTTACACTATTTTGGCGTTTGGTCAAAAGAAAAAAGTTGTAGCAAAGCAAACCGATCTGATAGAAATTATAACGAACACATTCAACATTTCCAGAAAACCCAAAGCACCCGACAGCAAACCCGTATCGTTCTCTGTCATTCCAATTTCTACCACCAACTCGGGTGGTAAGCAAATTTTAGTTTCGTCTATCAACGCTGCCTTTGTTTTAGGTAAAGACGAAAAAACAAACTACTCAAGTGTGTTCTTTTTACCCTACACCGATTTTGACGAGAACAAAGGCTTTGGATTAAAGTATAATATTTTCACCCCTCGCAATGTCTGGAATTTGCCAGGCGAATTGCGAATCAGCAACCTTACCGAATACTCATACGGCTTGGGCAGTGGAACGACCGAGTCAGATCAATTTAGGCTTAACTTCAATAACCTGCGATTCAATTTTATTGCCAACCATAAAATATATGACCACGTGTATGGTGGCATTGGGTTAAGTTTCGATCGATACTTCAGCGTGGGCGTTTCAGAGGTACCACGCACACCCAGTGAATTTGAAAAATATGGAATCGGAACTCAGCCGGCCTACTCGGCCACCGGAATTGTTTTTAACTTATTGCACGACAATCGAAAAAATTCGATTAATCCGGCCGATGGACTTTATGTGCAAGCCGTGCTTCGGGTAAACCCATCGTGGCTAGCAAATGAAAATCTCTGGACCTCTTTGTATTTAGATGGAAGGCGCTACATTCGATTGGATCATCCGATGAGAAGAATTGTTGCCATCTCGGTTTTTTATTGGGGTGTAATTGGGCACACACCTTATTTTAATTTACCTGCTACACAATCAGACATTGGCAGCAGATCGGGAAGAGGCTATGCGACTGCTCGCTTTCGCGGAAAGCAAATGTTTTATGCCGAAGGCGAATACCGATTTGATTTAACACGCAACGGACTGTTTGGAGGTGTTGCTTTTGCCAATTTTCAATCGCTTACCGATGTGAATAATAACTTCAGTGGCATAAATCCTGCAATCGGTTTTGGGGCGAGGATAAAATTCAACAAACAGTCTGATACGAACTTGGCATTTGATTTTGGATTCGCTCCAAACTCGTTTCAATTCTATATTGGATTGGGTGAGGTTTTCTAACGAGAAATTAGAAAAGAGTTAATTGCGATTCTTTTTGTGGCAACAGTTGGTGAGATTTCTCTCTAGCTTGGCTTTCTCCATTGATCGTGTATACTTCCGATTCGCCACTTCGAGGTGCTACTACTATGTTAGTATTACCTGCGACTTGTTGAAACAAACTGAGGGCAATTTCGGGCGTGTTGTTATTTTTTGACAGGTGAGACAAAAAAAGGTGACTCATAAATGGAGGACGATGCGTTAGAAACAATTGCAAGGCCTCTGTATTTGACAAATGTCCAAGCCCGCCCCTAATTCTGTTTTTCAGGTGTAAGGTATAACCTCCATTTTCGAGCATCTCCTCATCGTAATTTGACTCGATAAAGGCAGCATTGCACAACCTAAAATTCTTATTCAGGTTATCACACACCCTGCCCGAATCGGTGAAAACACCTACGGTTGTAGCTCCATCAGAAACTAAAAAGCTGTAAGGGTCGTAGGCATCGTGAAACTTAGGGATAGCCGTTACTACTAAATTACCAATAGCAATTGGTTGATAGGCTTGAAAATTAATTGCAATACTTTCGCTCCATGCAAGCAAATGACTTTGCCTTGTTGCTTTGGTGAGGTAAACTGGAATCTTATACTTCTTAATAATTTTTGACAGACCATTGATATGGTCAGCATGTTCGTGCGTAATAAAAATTGCCTTTACTTTATTTAGCGAAAGTTCCAGCCGCTTCATTCTGCGCTCGGTCTCTCGGCAGGATATTCCCGCATCTATAAAAACCGCCTCGTTTTTATTTCCTATATAATAGCAGTTGCCGTTGCTACCCGAATTTAATGAAGCTACTTGTAATGACATTGTATCGCGAAGGTAGTTGAATCTGTGAAAATCAAGCCATCTGTGGCTAAAGTCAATAACTACTTATCTGCATCTTTAAAAATCTTTGCTTTATCCGCCTCAACCCCTTCCCCTTCACCAAAAGAGAAGGGTACAAGGAGCTTTCAGAGATGCCTTTACTTCTTAAACTTATTCATCAAGGCAGCCATCTTCTCTTCCATCGTTTCTACCTTCTGCGCTGGCTTTACAGTTGGCTTTGGCAAAACTCTTTGAGAGGTTGGTGTCTGCTTAGCTGTTTCTTTAGCTGGTGTTGGTGAAGTATTAAACGGATCAGTCTTCATCGATAAGGCAATTCGCTTCCGCTGCACATCTACTTCCACTACTGTTACCTTTACTTTTTGCTGCACGGCCACGACTTGATTGGGGTCTTTTATAAACCGATCGGAAAGATGACTGATATGAACAAGGCCGTCTTGGTGAACGCCAACGTCTACAAAGGCTCCGAAATTGGTTACGTTGGTAACGATCCCTGGAAGGAGCATTCCTACTTTAAGATCTTTTATTTCATGAACACCCGCCTCGAAACTAAAAACCTCAAATTTCTCGCGCGGGTCGCGGCCAGGTTTTTCTAATTCAGAAAGTATATCGGTAAGCGTAGGGAGGCCTACTTCTGCGCTTACATATTTTTTAAGATCAAGTTTTTTTCTTAGCTCAGCACTATTCATCAGATCTTTAATCGTGCAGCCCAAATCGGAAACAAATTTTTCAACTAGCGCATATCGTTCTGGATGAACGGCACTAGCATCCAACGGATTTTTTGCATCGCGGATTCGCAAAAAACCTCCGCACTGCTCAAATGCTTTTTCGCCCAAGCGAGGCACATCATGCAATTGGCTACGGCTACTAAAAGGGCCGTGTTGATTTCGATAGTCTACTATTCCCTTTGCCAATTGTGGCCCAAGGCCCGATACGTACGAAAGCAATTCTTTGCTCGCTGTGTTTACCTCTACCCCTACCGAGTTTACGCAACTCATTACTACATCATCTAATCCCGCTTTTAACTTTGATTGGTCTACATCGTGTTGATATTGGCCAACACCAATTGACTTGGGATCAATTTTTACTAACTCCGCAAGCGGATCTGTCAATCTCCTTCCAATTGATACTGCCCCACGAACGGTAACATCATGGTTAGGAAATTCCTCTCGCGCAACATCTGAGGCTGAGTAAACAGAAGCACCGCTCTCATTTACCATAACTATTAATATTTCGTTGGGCAACCCAATCCCTTTTACAAATGCTTCCGTTTCTCGGCTGGCCGTACCATTACCAATAGCAATTGCCTCAATTTTAAAACGGTCGCATAAGCCCAACACAATTGTTGCTGCTTGTGTTGTTTGCCGCTGCGGTTCAAGCGGGTAAATGACTGTATCGAACAGCAATTCGCCCTGTGCGCCCAAGCAAACCAATTTAATGCCACTACGAAAACCAGGGTCTAATGCCAGCACACGCTTTTGGCCAAGAGGCGAAGCCAACAATAACTTCTTCAAATTAGCTGAAAAAACTTTTATTGCTTCTGCATCGGCTAGCAGCTTTGTCTCTAAGCGCAGCTCGCTTTCTAACGTTGGCTTTAATAATCGTTTGTAGCAATCTTTAATAGCCAACGCTACTTGATCTGCAGCCTGCCCTTTTGCTTGTATAAATTGCTTCTCTAACGATTGGATCGCCAATTCTTCTGTAGGGGCTATATCAATGGTAATGAAGCCTTCCTTCTCGGCCCTGCGCATGGCGAGCAATCGGTGCGAGGGGGTTTTTTTGATGGGTTCTTTCCAATCAAAATAATCTTTGAATTTTTGTGCGTCTTCGTTCTCGGCTTTTGATTTAAGTACGGAAGCATGGATCACTCCATCTTTCCAAAAAAGCTCGCGCACATTTTTCCGTGCTTCTTGGTTTTCGCTAATCTGCTCGGCAATAATATCGCGCGCACCATCCAAGGCTTCTTGAAATGTGGCTACACCCAGCTCGGCATTGATATAAGTCGCAGCTTCTTCTTCTACATTAAAATTCTTCTGCTCAAAAATTTTTATGGAAAGTGGCTCTAAGCCTTTTTCTCTGGCTGCTGTAGCGCGGGTTTTGCGCTTTGGCTTATAAGGTAAATAAATATCTTCAACTTCGGTTAGTGATTTTGCTTCTTCTATTGCCTTTGCTAAAGCGGGAGTAAGTTTCTCTTGCTTCTCAATGGATTTGAGAACCGCTTCTTTGCGTTTGTCTAGTTCGGTGAGTTGCTCATGCCGATCTCTAATGGCGGTGAGTTGCACTTCGTCTAAACTTCCGGTAGCCTCTTTGCGATAACGAGCCATAAACGGAATGGTGGCGCCCTCGGCCAAAAGATCAATTACTACTTGAACTTGTTGTGCCGATACATTCAATTCAGCAGCAATTAGCATCACATTTTTTTCCATGCAATCAATTTAAAAGGAGGGCGCAAAAATAAGGGAGGGGTTGATAAAAAAAATAGAGATCGGAAAATCTTTTTTACGGTATGCAACTAAAAAACTACATCTCCAAAAAAAACCTTGTCATGTTTTCGTTACAAAAACCTGTCACGTTTTCGTTACAAGCCGTGTTGAATTAAAGACTTAAATTGTTGGCTGTAAGGAGAGCGGAAAAGGTTCAGAAAAAG
>JAAFHY010000078.1 GCA_013298505.1 Cytophagales bacterium | reverse complement strand
ATTTTAAGCGGTATAATTTTAGCGATAGGTATTACACACTTAATGGTTTCTTTGAGTTTTTCTTCTTTAGTGGCAAAGTAAGGCGTAGTAAGTTTAGGCCACAAAGTCACTAAGACACGAAGTTTCACAAAGAAGGCTTTATTCAAATTGCATTTACTGTAACATCTTTTAGTAACTTGGATAAAAATCGTTTCTGAAATGAAAGGATACTTTCTGTGGATAATCGGTAGCCTTGTGTTTTTCAATTCAAGCCTCGCGCAAGTAGATGCGGAGGCTTTGGCCGTGCGCCAACCGATTGATCAACTTTTTGCTGGAATGAATAAAGGTGATAGCGCGCTAGTGAGGGGAGCTTTTGAAAAAATTGTTACACTATCAACAATCATGAAGGATAAGGCAGGTAATCCGATTATACGGCATGAAAGTTCTATTCAAAATTTTTTAGCAACTATTGCAAGTCCGCACCCAGAAATATGGAGCGAACCGATCTGGGATTTGAAAATTAATCTTGATGGCCACTTTGCGCAAGCTTGGGCCAATTATGCCTTTTTCGTTGGTAATAAATTTAGCCATTGCGGTATAGACGCATTCGAACTTTTTAAAGGCGCAGATGGCAAATGGCGGATTTTTCATTTGGCCGACACTCGACAAAAAGATGGATGCAGCATTCCACCTCAAATAACTAATCGATTTAAATGAATCAGCTATGAAATGGCTACTAACCGGTCTTTTAATTGTGTTGGTTACAAGGGCAGTGGCTCAAGACATTACTACAGTAATTTTAGTTCGTCATGCAGAAAAAATGGTCGATGGAAGCAAAGACCCTGAACTGAGTGAAGCTGGCAAGCAAAGAGCAGATAGACTGGCAGCTCATCTTTCAACAACTAAAATTGATGCCATATATTCAACTCATTTCAAGCGCACGGAGATGACGGCAGCTCCAATATCCTCACTGTTAAAAATTCCTATTCAGTATTACGATGGAAGTAAAATGGAAGAGGTGGCTGCGATGATCGCTAAAAGTAAAGGAGGAACAATATTAATTATTGGCCACTCTAATACCACTCCAGCGATTGTAAACTATATAGTGGGTAATCCAAACGAATATAAAACATTTGATGATACTGATTTCGGCCATATCGCAATAGTGACATTAACCGATGTAGGTAAACAAGCGAAAGTACTTTGGCTTTCGTACTAAATATTTTTTTTATACTTCAACAGAGTACCTTTCACCTGTTGCCCTTTGCTGTATTTGGTTTTACTTCCAAATATTCCAAGAAACCCTCTTCGTCCACCACCGCCAGCGGCTGCGCCACCAGTGGTAGAACCAGTGTTGGTAAGTGAGATGTCGTCAAAGATAATGGCATCGGCACCTTTATCCTTTGCCCGTTTCATTAATTTGCTTTGCACCTTGTCCGAACTTTTCTTGGCCGACATTTCCAAAGTCACTTTGCCCATAATTTCGTTAGGCTCTTTTACATCGCTTTCGCGGAAGAAAATATCTACATTTTGTGTGGGCTGATACGATCTACCATAGTAGATGATTTTGTTTCCACACGAGCATAGGACCAAACCCAACCCGATTAGCACTAAAACAAAATTCTTTTGCATGGTAAGTAAATGTGAAAAGTAAGCAAAAATAAATAATCTGAGGATTACAATGTATTTGCTGCCATGGCACGCTGGGATGGTTAACATAATATAATTATATAACTGTGGGTCAGGAACTTAGCAAAGCGAAAGTTATATAATGTTCTTGCGTTATGTTAAGTAGCTTTGGCATCCGGGCTTACCGGAATCTTCATAGAAAGTTTTTTTAGCGTTGGCTTTCGATAACTCAAATCTTCATCATTCACAACGGGTTGGGGCAGCGGCACTCTTTGGCGGGCTTAGGGGGTGGGAGGGATGTGTGGTCTGACAATGGGTGCTGATGCTCAGTTAGCAAAGAAATTCTAAGTCAAGTATTCCCTTCTTACCGATAAAGTTTTTGTCAAATGACAATATCTCAATAGTTGATAGCCTGAAATTATAAAAACAAATTTATTTGCATTTGTAAATAGTACTCTTACATTTGTGAAGTCAACATTTGATGTATCAACTATGAAAGAAAACCTTGAAACGGTGCTGTTATATCTAATTGATCAAACGAATAAAATAGCAAGGCAACACTCGCAGCGTGAATTTGATTTGTTGGGAATAGAAATTAATGTGGAGCAATGGGTTTTACTAAAGGTGATAGAAGAGAAACAAGTATTGTCTCAAAATGAACTAGCGCAAACTACTAATAGAGACCCTGCATCCATCACCCGAACATTGGATATACTACAAAAAAAGGGACTTATTATCAGAGAAGCGATTCCAGACAACAGAAGGCAATACAACATTAAATTGACTAAAGGTGGAAGCTATTTTGTATTACAAAACATGCCGTTGGTTAGTGAAATGAGAAATAAATCTATTAAAGGGTTTTCGAAAGAGGAAGTGAAGCAATTGATAGCGATGCTAAATAGAGTCCAAAATAACATGAAGTAATTTTTTTTACCTAAAGTATTGATGTATCAATTATTAACAAGTCAAATGAAATACTTTAAAACCATACTTTGTATCGCAGCCGTAATAACTTTTCTAGAATCAAAAGGACAGATGATTGATACCGACAGCATATACAAAACACGTGACCTTGGATTTTCGCAAGCAATTCTTTCCGATGGGATAATTTATACCTCGGGAATTGTGGGTTGGGATAGAACTTACCAATTAACAGGCAACGGCAGTTTTGAAGAACAAGCGAAACAGTGCTTTACCAACCTAGAATTACTCTTAGCCAGTGCGAATAGCAGTATGCAAAAGGTTATACACTTGCGGCTATACATTACTGAAATGTCAGAAATGAATAAATCTGTTATTGCAAATCTTCTAAAAATACATTTCCCGAATAGCTACAAACCTGCTACCACATTACTCTGTGTGAAGGCATTAGCAAGAGAGAATCTAAAAATAGAAGTAGAATCAATTTCAAGCATAAACAAACAATGATAAAATCAATCCCTCTAACAATTGCATTTAGTCTATTAATCTCAACCACTATGGCTCAGAAATTAAAAAGCAAAGACAAAGCTCCTGAATTTGAAGTGATTTCGGTAAAAGGAGATAGTATCAGACTTGAAAATTTTAAAGGTAAAACAGTTCTCTTGACATTCTTTCGTTTTGCTGGTTGTCCGGTATGCAATTTTCGTATGCACGAATTAATAGAAAACTACGAACGACTTAAGTCAAAGAATATTGAGATAATCGCAGTATTCGAATCTGGGAGTGAAACGCTAAAATCATACTTAACGGATAGCCCCGTACCGTTTCCCGTAATTGGTGACCCCGCTTTGATCTTGTATAAAAAGTATAGCACAGATAAATCGGTGTTTAAGATGATGAGAACAATGTTTAAGAAAAAGCCTAAAGAAGAAATGAAAAAAGGAGAAAGACTATTCATGGGTAAGAAATACAAACAAGATGGCAGTATGACAAGAATCCCCGCAGACTTTATTATTGATGAAAAGGGAATAATTAAAACGGCACACTATGGTAAGTTTATTGGCGACCATATCCCGTTAGAAACTTTAATTGACTTGAAAAAATGAAAATGCTCGTTACCCTATCGTTGCTAGTCTTAATCGCAACTCAATGTTATAGTCAAGCTAAAATGAATACCATAACGAAGAACGGAATGACCGTGAGTTGGGAACTCAAAGAAGGCAGAATGCATTTTGAGATGAGCGCTCCAACTGATGGCTGGGTGGCAATCGGTTTCAACGATAGTGAAAAGACAACCGGTAATTATTTAATAATGGGCAATGTAATTAACGGACGGGTTACTATTGAAGAACATTACACCATTAGCTCGGGAAATTATAAGTCCTTTGCTCAACTCAATACCGATGCAGCGGTATTCGACATCAAAGGCTCGGAAGCAAGTAAGACCACGAAATTAAAATTTTCCTTGCCACAATCTTCTACTAATAAATATGCGAAGGATTTAAAAATAAGACTTGAGTACGTCTTATTAATAGCATTCAGTCAAGAAGACGATTTCCAACATCATTCAATCATGCGAACATCACAAAAAATAATTCTATAACAATTTAAACTCAATGAAAATGAAAGTTACAATTTTAGTATCAACAGCACTCATGCTTTTTACAATTACAAATCTTTTTGGACAAAAAATGGATGAGGAAAAACTAGTGAGAGAAGCCATTTCGAAATTTGCTAAAGCTGCCGATGAACGCGATGAGAAAGCCCTGGACGAAGTATTGGACAACACCTTTAGGCTGGCTTTGAACCAAATGTTTGGAGGCAAGGATGTATCGTTGATAGATAAGAATGGCTATTTGGAGAGAATCCGCGAGAAAAAGTTTGGTGGCGATAAAAGAGAAGTAACCGTTGAGAACGTTATAGTTATGAACAACAATGCGTCTGCAAGAGTTACCTTAAAGGGTTCTAAGTTCACGCTTGTTACATTACTTCAATTAGGCAAATCAAATGAGGGCGTTTGGAAAATTGTAAATGATATGCCAAGTGTTTTGTGATTCCCCTAAATACCAAATCTATTTCCATTTTAATAACTAATATTAATAAGCAGAAAATGAAAACAAAATTCGGCTTGCTCCTTATTGTTCTTGTTCTACTATTCGGTTTTCGACCTAATGATTCAGCGGAAAAGCATCGCATAAAAAAAGGCATGATAAAAGTTGCCATCCTTTATTCAAACGGTGAAGGCAAAACCTTTGACATGGACTATTATGAGAAAAAACACATGCCTATGGTAGCAGGTTTTTTAGGAAATAATTTAAAATTCTATGAGATTGATAAGGGCATAGCTGGCAGAACGCCAAGTGATAAAGTGCCTTTTTTGGCCATCGGCTATTTTTACATTGATGATGTTGCTGAATATAATAAAGCGATAGCACAGAACAGAGATGCCGTTATCAACGACTTTAAAAATTACACCAATATTGAACCTATTGTCCAGATAAGTGAAGTTAAACAGTTAGGGAATTAATATATTGAATCGAATAAATTGTGACTGAATTACATCTGAGTATGGTATCAGCGTTAATCGTAAAACTTGCACTGAACTGGCGGAATACGCTTTTGAAAAACAGATACTTAATTATTAAAACCAAAATTAAGTAATGGTGCGCGGTGGCCTGAGCCAAATGCGGGGTGGCGCAATGGCATGCGCGGGGAAGCATATTTGGCTCTTGATTTTTTTGGTTCTTTTTGCATCAAGGCAAAAAGAACGTAACAAAAAGTGCGAACACCGCAGTTTAATGCATAGCGTAAGCGGAGCAAATCAGAAACAATGTGTGAGCTATAATCGTTCACCAAATTTACTTTGAGTAACTCTATGAGCGATGGATCAAGCATGTGTAATGCGGGCTTTGGTTTGCGCACGGCATGTGCGGCCTGCATTACTTATGCTTGGCGGGTTGATGTACTAAATGCGCTGGGCAAAAAACTTTCATGCTCAATCTTTATCTTTTAATAGACACTCAAGGACGTGGTGCTAAGGGCCCGGATGAGCGCGGCCTTGAGCGGCTATTTACACATAACGTCAAATTATATAACTGTGCGTGAGCATGTGCGGAACAATCCCGAACTTCAATACGAAGCCGAATAGCTCCAGACCAGCGTAGCAAAGGCGTGAGCGTAATGGCACGATGGGATGGTTAACATAATATAATTATAGAACTGTTCGTCAGGAACTTAGCTCGGCAAGAGTTATATAATGTATTTGCGTTATGTTATGTAGCTTTGGCTACGGGCCTTACTCAATCTTCCTCGAAAGTTTTTAGCGCGAGGTTCAAGAAAACTCAATCTAATAATTTACAACAGACTGGGGCAGCGACACTCTTTGGGCAGGCTTTGGAAAGTGGGAGGGACGTGCGGCCTGCACAATGTGTGTGGCTGCTGCGCTGGCAAATGCATTAGGGATAGAAGCGTAAATCCCCCGATGGCATGTGAGATGGATGTGTGCATCGGGGATTGTAGCGGATAGCCCGTGCCGAAGGCAATGCCCAAATACAAACAATCTTCCAAGAACTAAGAATTAGGTTGCTCCAACTAAACTTTAGGACGTGAGTTTTATAAACTCGATTGCAAACTTTACAAATTGGGATGGCAGTTTTACAAACCATCTTGCAAAAACAAAGAATTGGGTTGCGAGAATTATGTTTTGGGATGCAAGGTTTACAAATCATGTTGCAAGAACTACAAATTGAGATACGAGTATTACACTTTGGGAAGCCAACTTTATAAATGCACCTACTCTAAATTAAAAAAACCTCTGAAGATTTATGATTTGTCTCCAGAGGTTTGAAAAGCACCTTGCTTTATTTACAAATTAACTATGCAGTTGTGAACTTGATGCCGCTCACTTGACCGAACTGTGGGCTTGTTGCACCGAACACGGACTTGGCATATTGTTTTACGGCTTGTGCTATGTCATACAAACCTGATAAAGCTGCGTAGAGGATTTTATCTCTCTGGATACTGGCGTTACTCAAGGTGGCGGTAGCCGTAATTACCGCGCTGTTTTTGCTCCGTAAATCTCCAAGCAAGGTATTCAAAGATGCTACTTGCAATTCCACTTCATTGGGCGCGTACAACGGCTCTGCTGAAAGTGTTTCAATCAACTTAGCAAAGTTGTCTACTTGACTATCGTAGCTTTGCTGCGAGGTAGAGATGTTGTTTGGCTCTACTGCTTTCTCTCCTTCTTTGGCAGGTTGTGCTACTGCTTTTGCACTTGCCCTTCTTCCTTGAATTTTGAAGTTGACTGTGCTTGCATCATCAATAGTTTGCTGCACTGCATCAGTTGCCGCGAGTGCATTCAATACTTTGGTGGAAAGTTTTTTGAGTGGCTCAAAGGCAATCTCGCGGTCATTGGTAGCATTATCAAATTCTGTTTTAGCTGACTTAACAGCCGCAAGCGCAGCTTGTGCGCCCGTAAGCAAAGTTTGGAGTGCTGCGATCTTGATCGAAGCCTTGCTTGGATTGTAGGCAGCCCCATACCCGTTGCAAAACCCGATGAGTTCTTCAAAGTTTGCAACATTCTTCGCATGTCCTGTTTCACTGGTTGAAGCCATAATGTAGAAGGGTTAAATTAGTTACCTTCTGATGACATTAACGAATTGAATTTTACGCAGGTTAAGGGTTTTGAAACAAAGATAAAATTTAGCAGAAAGGGTAAACTAAAATTAATACAAAAGCGTTTTTTCCTCTTTGGATGAGTGATAGGTTGGGCATTGCGTTCTAAATAATCCCTACATACTAAATCCCAATTTGATTTTGTAACGATAAAGACTGCCGTTGATTTCTTGTTCTAGTTTCAGCACTTCTTTTGTTTTTTTGCTTATCCAAAAAACTTCTTTATTCCCTTTATCTTCATGCGCTAATAGCCAGCAATCGATTTTCTGGTCGTTGTAACCTTTTAACTGAGCGGAACCCGTAACAGTGTAAGTGACCTTTTGAAAAAGAGAAGCAGTGCCGGGGTCATAAAAAGGGATAACGAATGACACTCCTTCTTTATAAGGCAGCAATGGAAATGTTTCTAAATCCAAATGCCAGTTTAAAAAGTATTTGTCAATAGATGATTTATAGCCTTCCCATATTCTCTTTACTTGTTGGGCCGTATCGGCCTCGCTTAACATTTTGCCGTTATACTCGACCGTCTTGTTTAGAAAGTCAACAATCGTTTCACTCACCGTTTTGGTGGTAGCTGTTCTTGACCTTTGTGTCTTCCACCATGTTTTGTGGTACAATGGCTGCATCGTTTTTGCATCAGAGATTGATTTCACTACATGCATTATGCTGTCTTTGTCTTCCCATTCTTGAGTAATTACAATGCAAGGCTTGCTGTTATAATCTACGCGTGCAAGCTTTCTGGTCCAAAATTGTGTTTGTGTCCGAGGCGCATCCTTCTTCGTTTTGAAATAAACAAGATACCGATGCGTACCCTCTCTTAGAACTTGGCTATTGATTTGTTGTGGGCTTATGCGAACAGTGTCACTTTTCTGAGCGCAAACTGTTGAATAACTCACAATCAAAAGCAAGAGAATAGTTTGTTTTGTCATATTATGTTTTGTTTGGGTAATAACTAGGATTATGTTTCGAATGGTATTTTACTTCTTCAGAAGACTTGTTGTTTTACCGTCATTGTCTATGATAGATTTAGTGAATTAAGACATAATCAGCAAGCAAATCTTTTTTCAACTCATCCTTGGAAACCATATTCTCCATGATGCTACAAAAATCCCAATTATCATTACTATCGTGAACAGAATATGTAATGTTATTGTAGTAAAAACAAATTTTCGGTTTGAACTCTCTTTTGCCCGTAAATAAAATTCAAATAACAGCAACGGAATGATGTATTGTGAAAAAGTGAGAATGTTTAAAAACGGGCCTTCGAAAGTTTTTGGGTTAAAACCGACTACCCCCTTGTTGATAAATAACCAAAAATTAAATCCAATCCTGAAGAACCAAACACCATTTACAACAAGAAATAAGCGAATTGCCCAGATACGATGAGCTTTAAAATTACGTGCCATCGCGTATTTAATTGCAAGTGTTGCTGTAATCATAATCAAGACCGCATTTATACTGATGCTGATATGTTGAACCATTCCGCCAATTGAACCGCGTACCCAAACCATATAAAGTCCACTTACACTTATAACAAAAGCAATAAAAAAGTAAAGACGGCCATTCCACTTATGAAAGGTTGGAGCATATTCCCTGACCCTTGGAATTATCTGAAGTGGACCGCCAAAAATTATGATTATCGCAAATAATAGATGAATTCCAATAACTAAATTACCAATAGCTTCACCGGCAATATATCCGTGTGGAAGTACCTTGTTCCAATCTTCAAGATGACCTGTTACAGTTGCTTTACCGTAGAATAAAAGTACATACAATGCAAAAATCCATTGCCCCAATACAGCTATTGTAAACCATACTGTTACCACACTATTTAAGATTTTTTTTCCTTGACTTGAATTTGCCTTTGTCATTTTCGAAGTCTACTTGGTTGCTTTATCTTTTGCACCCATTATTAAAAACCACAAGCAAGTTCCTATTTCGCCAATGCTTGCAGGCATGCCTATGTATGATGAAATTCCAATTTTTGAGTAGTCAGGAATTAGCGTATTGCCTACGAAATTGATTAGATAACCAAAACAGCCAAGCATTAGAAACACACCAAAAATTTTGGGCAGAAAGCCAGACTTAAATACTAAATAGCCAAACGGAAACAACCAAAGCCCTGAAAATATATGAATAACTCGCATTCCATTTTTATACTGCTCAAGATGCAGCATGACCTGTGACTGAATTTGTTCAGCAGAAAAACCAAAAAGGTTTTTTGAGTCATTCACCAATGAAAGGATTGTAAACTCGTTTTGAACATTTAGGAAATATATGGGAACGCTTATCACTGCTAAGAGAACCATTAGCTTGGCATAGTACTCGTTGACTGGTCTCAATAATCTATAAAGGGCAAGTGGTAAAAAGAGAAAGAACGTATAACATAGTAACCCGCTAACAATTCCAAACCTAAAAAGTATTTCAGAGGAAACGATATTTTTATACGTTAATGCTGCATTATCTACCGCAATAAGTTTGGAAGGCACATAAGCCAAACTAAAAATCCCAGTTATCACTACACCTAAATAAAGTACGCCTGCAATCCTTGCGAGTCTTTTATTCGAAACCTCAGCTATCATAATTATCGACTTATTTAATTCTTTGCCCACTTCCAAGCATACCACACAATGATTGATGTGAGTATACTCTCAACAATTGCATAAAAAACGTAGAAAACTCTCCATTCGCTAAATGATATTGCCGCTATCAAAAGCATAATTGCAGTAAAAAAAATACCAACTATTATATTCAACCGCCTGTTTATTGACGGTTTTAGAATAATGCACAAGCAAACCATCAATGAAGGAATCGCTAACAGCAATGATGCCGAAAATAGTTTAACCGGGCTATTCAGCATACTAATACCATCGATTATGCCTCGTACTTTGTTTGGCACGTAGAGCTCAAAATAATCACCATAGATGTAAAAAAAGGTAACAGAAGCCCAAAGAGCCGAGAGCTTTATTTTGGTATTAATTTTTACATCTTCATAACCATTTTCCCTTGTCATACCTGAATTCATAACTTTTTTAAGTTAGTATTTTGCTTTCCGATTATTTTTTCCAAACGGGTATTTTGATAAAACTATCGTTGTACCACTTTATTTTTAAAGACTCTTGGGCATCTCTTATTGTTTCATCATTTACGTCTTTGCCCGTTCCATAATTAATTTGCTCAGAAGAACTTTTGTTTACATTTACTATTAATACAAGTTTACTACCCCTACTGAGCTTTCTGCTTGTAAAATAACTATTTGAAAAAGGCAGGCTTGTCTTTTTATTCGGAGTAAGCAAATTTCTGTTCGTGTTATCATTTGCATAGCTTGCTCTGCCCATGAAATAGGTAAGATAAAAGTATTTTCCATCGGGCATTTGTTCAAACAAAACAGCACTATAATCCATGTCTTTTTTGTTAATAGAAACATTCATTTGTCCTGTAAAGCAGCCAGTAAATTCTACGTCTTC
This sequence comes from Cytophagales bacterium, assembly GCA_013298505.1. Lineage (GTDB taxonomy): Bacteria > Bacteroidota > Bacteroidia > Cytophagales > Cyclobacteriaceae > ELB16-189. The sequence continues at coordinate 4,020 of JAAFHY010000078.1, read as the reverse complement.
AAGTAATGGTGCAGTTTTATACATTACACCGCCACTGTTATTTAAGTCTTCCCAAAAAAGCCTGGAAGCATAATAGTAGCTATTTATAGAATTTCTATCTGCAAAATCAACTTCCATTTGAGCAAACTTGTTTTTCTTGGGTTTTTTCTGGTTGAGAATGCCTTCGTTTGAATTGTCTAAATAGAATACAAGTGAATCATTGCTTGTATTTTTTAATTGGTTGGTATGCTTCCATTCGTTGCTTCCCATTACCTGATAATTGATGTTATCTTTTAAGAAGGGTGGTTTTTCTTTGTGTTTTAAAATGTAATCAAACCACTGAAAAATTATGTTTGTTATTGAAATCTCGGCTACTGAGTCAATTCTATAACCATTATAAACACTGTCTGGTAATCCTTGCGAACCAACATGACCATAAGGTCCAATAATTAAATATTGATTGGCTTTAGGATTGTGTTTATTGAGTTCTCTTACATAATAGAGAGCTCCTACCTGACCGCCATCATAATAACCTGTAGTAGTGAGTACGGGGATGTTTATTTTTGCAAATTGTTCCTTATATGGAATCATATCTTGCCAGTACTTGTCATAGGCAGGGTGGTCGAGCCAAAGGTTAAATATTTTGTTTTTGGGTCTCCCTAACAAACTATCCAGTGAGCGAAAGGAGCTACCAGTCTTGAACCACTTTTCTTCTAAATCATTCCATTGCTTTTTGTTGTTATAATCTTCTGTATCTAAAAATTTATTATTGGATACATAATAAGTCCATGAGAATGGAAAATTCATTACTACATTATTCATCATTGGTGAATCAATGCCTAATGCAGATGCAGCAGAAGGTACAATGGTTTTTAAAGCAGGATGTAATTTCTTTAATGCAGCCCATTGGGTAAAGCCACCGTAGCTACCACCGTACATTCCTACCGTTCCATTACACCAATTTTGCTTGCTAATCCAATCAATTACTTCATATGCGTCATCACCATCATGCTCATATGGAATCAACTCATCATTGCTGTTTTTTTTACCTCTGGTGTAAGCAAATACGCCTACATATCCTTTATCAACTGCTAGTTTAGTCTTATTAATATCGATTTTTCTGGGATAAATAGTAAACTGCAGTATGGTAGGTAAGGGATTTATTTGATTTTTACTGCGGACTACTAATATAGAAATTGATGCACCGTCTGTTGTTTTAATCAGTATACTATCCTTAACTATATAAAGGCTGTCTGGAGGATTGGCATGCTGAGCTTCTGTAGTGATTATAGTGGTAAACAAAACAAAAAGTGAGCAAACTAAGTATTTCATTCTTTTATCATTGTGATTTGTCATTCCCTACTTCACCCGTTTCATCGGGAATTTTTGGCTGCGTTCCTTACCATTTTTTGTACCTGAAATTTTAGCAACCAATGAGTCTGCCGTTACTTTAGTATAGGAAATGGTTTGAGGAAAATCGTGTAGTCTATTTTCAAATACCAACTCTCTATCTAAAATAACTTTCGCTGTAAAGCGTACAGGCAAACCACCATTTTGATTTTTTACTGTTGGCATATAAAATAAAGAATCCTTTTCCTCTAGCAGTTTTACTGTCTCAAACACTATCGTGTCTTTTTCTTTCAGCATGTAACTTTTTCCTGATAGTTCAAACGCACTTAATTTAGTCCAGGTTTCATAAATCGTTCCTCTTTGCGTTTTATTTTCCCACGTACCTACCAGCCATTCCGCTTTTTTTATTCTATTGTTTTTCTGAAAAGTCCAGCTACAAAAGATAAGCATACTTAAGACTGCTGAGAATATTACCTTTTTCATTTGTTAAGTTAGTTTAATGAATGAACAGCCATTTTATTTCCCTCGGTATCTATGAACATTCCAAAATATCCCATCTCAGGGCTTATTTGAGTTTTAGTAACGATAACCTGTCCATTATTTGCTTCAACTCTATCCAATACCGTTTGCAAATCGTTGCCGCCATTCAGATAGGCGAGTACTCCATCTGTTGATGGTTTGTAGCCTTCACCCTGTACGATAGCTCCTGAAACATTCGTTCCGTCAGTAGGGAAAAATCCCATTTTTGTTCCGAACATTTCCTTCTCTTCAATTCCTACCCCAAGAATAGCTCCGTAAAACGATACTGCTCTTGTAAAATCTGCTGCTGGTATTTCAAACCAATTGATTAAATTGTTCATGGCTATAATATTTTTAAGTTAAGCAGTAAAATTGTGGTACTGCTCAAACTCAAAATTGTACAAATGCGACAGCTAATCTGCTCCATAAAAGAGAGACGACATTTTGAAATTATTACCATAAAATTCTTTTGGCGTAAGCCCTGTAAACTCTTTAAAATCCCTGATGAAATGAGCCTGGTCATAATACTCTCCTTCATAAGCTAAACCCGTAAGGCTTGTAAATTTTTTGTTTATCAGCATTTTAAGTGTGGTTTGCAGTCTTATGGTTTTTGAAAGTTGTTTTGGGCTTAATCCAACTACAGCAGAAAATTTTCGTTCCAATTGCCTACGGTTGATATTGTTTAGTTTAGAAAGCTCATCAATTGCAAGTTTCCCGTTAGCAGTTACAATAGTTTCAATTGTTGATTTTATAATTTTATCAATCGCTTCCACTGATTCCAAACGGCTTAATAAAAATGTTTCAATATGGCTTATTCTTTCCGCAGTGGAGCTGGCATTTAATATAGCTTGTTCTATTGTTAAGCCATCTTTATCAAATAGTTTTTCTAACGGAACCGCTTTGTTCTCCATTTCTTTGATTGCAATGGTTGCAAACGGTAAAAACCCATCCGGGTAAAAACGAACAGAAAAAATACCTGTTTTGCCTGTTGGCTCTATTTGAAGTGCTTTTGTCAGTTGCCCAAAAACAAAACATCTAGGTTGAATAATGCTACTTCCATCAGCTATGTACTGCCTGTATAAATCACCATAGTGAAAAATCATCTCCATACAACCATCAGGTACAATTGTTTGCCGTTGCGGATTATCTTCCTTCAAATTTTCCAAAGTCCAGTAACATTTTACAAGAGTGCTTAGGTTTTTACATGGTTCAAATGTGTGGTAATTCATGTGATTAGTTTTTCCAAACGGGTATTTTGATAAAACTATCGTTATACCACTTAATTTTTAAAGGCTCTTCGGCATCCCTGATCGTTTCATCCGCTACGAGTTTACCCGAACCATAATTAATGATTTCAAAAGGGTGTTTGTTGATATTTAAAAGAATTACCAACTTACTTCCTCTACTTATCTTTTTGCTGACTAAATGAGTATTTGAAAATGGTATTGCTTCTTTTTTATTTGGGGTTAACAGAGTTCTTTTGCTATTGTCTTTTGAATAACTGGCTCTGCCTACATATCGGGTAAGAAAAAAATATTTTCCATCGGCTCTTAGTTCGTATAAGGCCATTGAAATATCCATGTCTTTTTTATTGATTGATACACTAAGTTTTCCAAAGAATGAGCCATTGAGTGAAAAATCATTATTAAATGTTTTTGTTGTAAATACCAATCCGTTGCTTACATCAAGTGTGTCAAAGATAATTTCCGGTGTATAGAAGGTGTTTTGATTTTCTCGGTCTTTAAAATCAACAGGCTGTAATATATGGGTTGTTGTTGTTGGCTTTTTGTTGTTGAGTACACTTTTATCCAAATAAAAAGTCAGTGTATCGTTATTCATTTTGGCTAATGATGCAACGTGTTTCCACTCATTACTTCCCATTACCTGATAGTTTACTTTGTCTTTTAATAGTGCAGGTTTTTGCCCGTCTTTCAATATATAATTGAGCCATTGAAAGGCCATGTCTTGCATACTTATATTGGCAACTGGGTCTATATCATAACCCATTAATTTTGGCGATGCCGAACGCTGCCCACCCCAATGGTCATAAGGGCCAACAACGAAATAGTGATTCGCCTTTTTGTTGTATTTGGTATGCAATTTAAAGTATTGCAAAGCACTTATTTCTGCACCATCATAATAGCCAGTTGTGCTTAAAATAGGAATATTGAT
>JAAFHY010000077.1 GCA_013298505.1 Cytophagales bacterium | reverse complement strand
TAGTTTATAAAGTGCGCTATCGCCAAAATGATCTAGGTCTATGTAATGGCGTGGGGCTTCTTCGGCCACGGCATACCTCCGCCTATCGGCATTAACCGAAGCTTCGGCAATGTATTGAACGTTGGCTTTGTAAAACCCGATCATCTCAACAGGCAGCGTAAATACCGCTAACCTATTTATTTTCTGGTGCGCAAAAAAGCCCCATGAGCTAAGCCCTAAAAGCAGCGATAATCCTATTGTTACTAATTTCAATCGGGGCATTAGTCTCGGTAAAAGTAAAATATAGCTCGATTTGACCTAAATTTGAAACAAATCTACCAGAACACACTAAAATAAATGGATAAATAACCCTTGCATTTCAGGTTATTGCCCTTATTTTTGCAATCCTTTTAGAAAAGCACTTATGGCAAATCACAAATCGGCACAGAAAAGAGTTAGAGCAAACGAGACAAAGCGAGTGAGAAACCGCTACCAAGCAAAAACTACTCGTAGTCAAATAAAGAAGTTAACCGCTACCACCAAAAAAGACGAAGCGCAAGCACTGTTGAAAGAAGTGAGTGGCATGATCGATAAATTGGCGAAGAAGAACGTAATACATTGGAAAAAAGCAGCTAACCAAAAGAGCCAGTTAGCAAAGCGTGTAAACGCGTTAGCATAAGATTTTAAATCGGATTTTTTTATTCCCTCCTCATTCCTGAACAAATGGAGTGAGGAGGGTTTTTTATGCCCGGTGGTCGTTAAATTGTCCTATTTTTTCTAATTCCGCTGAGTAAAGTTCGCTCCAAACAAACAGTGGGATAACCAGTGCTGCACAAACAATTCCTATACCTCTCAAACCGATATTCAATGAGCGACCTGAAACATAGTTTAGGTAAAAGTGATTCGCTAAGTAAGCCATCAAGGAAAAAGTAAAAATCAAACTTATAATCAGTAAAGGCCTATTGTTTCGGGCGTAAATTCGATTCACATGTATTTCGTTGAGTGCACCACACTTTGCACACTGGCATGAATAGTTTCCTCTATGCTTTGCTAATAATTGGAAGCGATCGCCCACTACAAAGTTCAGTTGACTTTCCTCCTCACAGTTTTTACATATAAAAGCTAAGCGCATATTTTATCAATCACAATCTGCATCGTCTATAAATCAAAATTAAGTAACTTTCGATCTCCACCATAGGTACTTTTTAAATTTCAAAGACCTACTTATGAAAATCGAAGACAGCAAACCCCTCAACATCAAAGACTGGAATCCGGAAGACAGACCTAGGGAAAAATTATTATTGAAAGGCACTTCGGCACTTTCAGATGCCGAGTTGATAGCAATCCTAATCGGTTCTGGCACGGCCAATCTTAGTGCTGTAGAGGTTTCTAAAAAGATTTTACAACAAGGCAATAACAACCTGAACCAACTCGCCAAACTATCGGTAAAAGACCTGATGAAAACCAAAGGCATTGGCGAGGCAAAAGCCATCACAATCGTGGCCGCACTCGAGCTAGGCCGTAGAAGAAAAGAAGTAGACCAAGAAGAAAAACCAAAAATCGGTGTGTCTAAAGACGCCTACGATCAGTTAAAAGGCGACTTGATCGATTTGCCGCATGAAGAATTTTGGGTGCTACTGCTCAATCGGGCGAACCGAGTACTCAAGAAAAAGAAAATCAGCGAAGGAGGTGTATCAGGTACGGTGGCCGATCCAAAGATCATTTATAAAATGGCGCTCGAAGAATTAGCCAGCGGTGTGGTAGTAGCACATAACCACCCTTCTGGCAACCTTACCCCAAGCCAAAGCGACATCGACCTAACAAAAAGGCTGAAGGAAGCAGGTCGCTTTTTAGAAATACAATTGCTAGATCACCTCATTATAGCAGGCACAAAATACTATAGCTTTGCAGACGAGGGTATTATTTAATTCAAAAATCAAGATTAAACCTATACCACAAATTTTGAACTTTGAATTTTGAACCAGCTATGAACAGTAAGCAAATCATCATATTAGCAGTAATGGCATTCTTAGCTACTATTGTCTATTATAGTTTCACCGGTGGAGAGTCGCCCGAAGAATACACAAAACTAATTGCCCGCGAACGTGAAGAAAAAAAACAATTCATGAAAAACGATGAAGGCTCTCCCTTCAACGCAAACAAAGACAGCGTTACAAAATTTACAACCCTCAACTATTATGCACCCGACCTCGCTTATAAAGTAGTTGCCAACTTGGTGCCCATCGAATCAAAAAAAATAGTGGTGCTTGCTACCAGCGATGGAGTAGAAAAAAAATACCTAGAGTTTGCCCGTGCTGAGTTTACTCTTGACGGAAAAAAAAATAGCTTGTTGATTTTGGAAGTGATGGATGCGGGGCCATATCGAGGCACATTGTTTCTGGCGTTTGCCGATGCCACTAGTGGCGAAGAGACGTATGGAGCGGGTCGTTATCTCGATTTGAAGAAAGTTCCAGGCGCTACTTCCATCACCCTTGATTTTAATAAAGCCTATAATCCGTATTGTGCTTATTCAGATAATTTCTCATGCCCATTTCCGCCAAGAGAAAATATTTTAACGATTGCTGTAAAAGCTGGCGAGAAGAAGTATCATGATTGAGTAAAAATCACAAGCAAGAATTACTTTAGCCACAGATGGCACAGATTTTCACAGAAAGGCCTGATCATAATATTGTATTTCAGCGAAATCCATAGCTATCTTTTATTCTTTCCCAGCGTATAGCCTTAAATTTCTCGCAAAATAAATCTTAAGCCAGATGACTTCTCTCAGTTAATAGAAAAACGATAGCAAAATCTTACTTTTACAGTTTATCTTTAACCACCAACCCAAATACCACAACCCTCACCTTTCTTAAATGAAAATCTCCTACAACTGGCTCAAGCAATATATTAGCATTCCCGAAACGGCAGAAGAAATTGGTCAAACACTTACTGGTACAGGATTAGAAGTAGAAAGTGTAGAGCCTTTTGAAACGATAAAAGGCGGACTGAAAGGTCTGGTGATTGGCGAAGTGCTCACCTGCGCAAAACATCCCAATGCCGATAAACTCTCTATCACAACCGTAGATGTGGGTTCGAGCGCACCACTTCAAATTGTTTGTGGCGCACCTAACGTAGCAGCCAGACAAAAAGTAGTTGTAGCTACTGTGGGCACTACGGTATACCCTACCAAAGGCGAACCTTTCTTAATTAAAAGTGCTAAAATCCGTGGTGAGCAATCAGAAGGAATGATTTGTGCCGAAGATGAAATCGGTTTGGGCGAAAGCCATGCTGGCATCATGGTGTTAAGTACAACTGTTGCTAATGGAACTTCTGCCGCATCGTTCTTCAATATTCAATCCGATTCTATTTTAGAAATCGGACTAACACCCAACCGGGCCGATGCCGCCAGCCACATTGGTGTTGCGCGCGATATTAAAGCTGCAAAAAACCGCGAGCTAAATTGGCCGTCTATCACTTCGTTTAAAGTCGACAATACTTCGCTCACAGTTCCTGTTTCGGTAGAGGAACCCGAAATGTGCCCACGCTTTTCGGGCGTTTCTATTGCAAATGTAAAAGTACAAGAGTCGCCCGCATGGTTGAAAAACAGTTTGCAAGCCATTGGGCTAACGCCCATCAACAATATAGTAGATGTAACTAATTTTATTTGTCACGAACTGGGGCAACCGCTGCATGCGTATGACGTGGCAGAAATAACAGGCAAAAAAATTAGCGTAAAAACATTGCCTGCAGGATCTAAATTCAAAACGTTAGATGGTAAAGAACGATCACTTCTTGCTACTGATTTAATGGTATGCGATGGCGAAGGAAATGGAATGTGTCTCGCTGGTGTATTTGGAGGAATCAATTCTGGAATAACTGAAAAAACCACGAATGTATTTTTAGAAGGTGCTTACTGGTCGCCCAATGTTATTCGTAAAACCAGCATGCACCATGGCTTGAAAACCGATGCCTCGTTTCGCTTCGAGCGTGGCACCGACCCAAACGGAACCCTGTATGCTGTGAAACGTGCTGCTTTGCTGATTCAAGAATTGGCTGGCGGAGAAATTGCTTCTGAAGTGGTAGACATCTACCCAACTAAAATTCAAAACCGGATTATTGAAGTAAAAGATAAAAATGTAAACCGTTTGATTGGCAAATCGCTTTCGCGCGATGTGATCTTCGGCATTTTGGAAAGTTTAGATATTCAAATCACAGATAAAAAAGAAGATCGGTTTACGGTTTCGGTTCCTCCCTATCGCGTAGATGTAACACAAGAAGCCGATGTGGTAGAGGAAGTATTAAGAATTTACGGATTCAATAATATAGAGCTAACCGAAATTGCCGGAACCGACTACCTGGCCAGTTTTCCCGACAAGGATATAAATAAATTTAAGCGTAGTGTTGGCGAAATGCTTTCGGGCAATGGCTTTTTTGAAATCCTTACCAATTCGCTAAGCAATGCCGCGTATCAGTTAAAGCATAAGTTAGCTTTTAATGGCGAACCCATTGAAATTTTGAATAAACTTAGCGAAGAACAAGGCATTTTAAGACAAACCATGCTTTTTACGGGAATAGAAGTATGCGCCTATAACATCAACCGCAGGCAAAAAGACTTAAAGCTATTTGAGTTCGGGAAAATCTATTGGAAAGATGCTGCTAAACAAGGGAAAGAAAAGTACTGCGAAGAAGAGAGGCTTGCTCTTTACCTGAGTGGAAGTTTTGAAACTGAAAATTGGCAAACCAAATCGCGCCAAGTAACTTATTACGATCTGGCACAATTCATTTCGCAAGTACTTCAAAAATCGGCCATCGAAAACAGTAATCAAGAAGCATTTGCCGATCCATTGTTCGAGTTTGGGGTAAAGATTTTGAAAGGCACCAAAGAAATTGGCAAAATCGGAAAGGTAAAAACCACGCTGCTCAAAGATTTTGGTGTTAAGCAAGAAATATTTTATGCCGATCTATCTACAGCCTTGCTTTTCAAGATGGCAAACCCTAAGTTCGTTGTAACAGAAGTGCCAAAGTTTCCTGAAGTAAGGCGCGACCTCTCGCTGGTGATAGATAAAAAAGTAACTTTTGCCGAAATCAAAGATTTAGTATCAGCAACCGAAAAGAGGTTGGTAAAAGAGTTAATTGCATTTGATGTCTACGAGGGTGATAAAATTCCGCAAGGAAAAAAAGCCTATGCACTTGGCTTTACTTTGCTAGACGAAGCAAAAACCCTGACTGACGATGAGATTGATAAGACCATGAACAAGCTAATGAGTGCCTTTGAAGAAAAAATGGGGGCAGTTATTAGGAAATAGAATTTAGTAATTAGAATATAGAATTCAGAATAGTTAGCATCGGCCTTTTGCCAGTCTTCGTTTTGAATCTTCAATTTTGAATTAACTTATGGATCAAGAATCGTTAAAAACCAACCTAAGCGGCCTAGAACGCAAGATTTTGGTACTTGTAAGTGAGCATAAAAATCTCAAAGACGAGATGAGGGGATTAAAATTAGAGAATCACGATCTTAAAGCAGACCTGAAGAAGCGCGATGAGCAACTCCATAATTTTAAAAATCAGATTAAAATCACTAAAATTGTAGACCATATAAACCCAGAAGACGGAAGTGCTTCGGAGTTGAAAAGGAAAGTAGACGAGTATATCCGTGAAATCGATAAGTGCATAGCTCACTTGAGCAGATAACCCGGTAAAGTTGATGGACGAATTATCCGTAAGAATAAAAATTGCAGACCGCGAATACCCGATGAAGGTAAAACGCAGAGAAGAAGAAAAAGTGCGTGCGGCCGGCAAGCTCATCAACGAGAAAATAAAACATTATCGCGAGCAGTTTGGAATTGACGACAAACAAGATCTGCTCGCAATGGTAGCCTTCGATTGCCTAGTAGATAAAATGGCAGAAGAGGAAACCCTCGGTGTAATTGACCAAGCGGTGGTGGAAAAAGTAAATCACCTCAATCAATTGGTTTCTCAAGCTCTCTAGTCTTTATCACTCTCCTTCCTTTTTTGATTCCAATGCTGAATCAAAAAAATTGACTTCTCTGTCATTTTGGGAAATGGCCAAACTTAACTTTTTACATCATGGAAATAATTGTAATTGCCTCCATTGCGCTGGTAGCAACTGTGCTGCTGAGTCTAACAATTGGAAGCCTTCTGTATAAACGCAGAATCAAAAAAAATGAGCAAGCCGCCACCGAAAAAGCCAAGCTCATAGTAAAAGAAGCCGAACTACAGGCCGAGAATCTTAAGAAAGACAAAATCATAGAAGCAAAAGAAAAGCTTCTAAAAATGAAGCAAGAGTTTGAAGAGGAAGCCAACCGAAAGAAAAATCAAATCATTGGCAACGAACAAAAAATAAAACAGCGCGAAGCTCAAATCTCAAAGGAACTAGAAACCTTAAAGAAAAAAGAGGGAGAAGTAGACGAAGAGCGACAAAGCCTTGCCCGCCAACACGAATTGGTGAAAAGTCGCAAAGAAGAACTAGACAAATTCAATGCACAGAAAGTAGCTGTGCTAGAAAGCATTTCTAAGTTATCTGCAGACCAAGCACGCGACCAATTAGTAGAGTCGATGAAAGAAGAAGCACAAACAAAGGCAAGCTCTTTCATTAAAGACATTATGGAGCAAGCAAAACTTTCGGCTACAAAAGAAGCAAAGAAAATTGTGGTAGAAACCATACAGCGCACAGCTACCGAACATGCCGTAGAAAATTGCGTCTCCATTTTCAATATAGAAAGTGACGATATCAAAGGAAAAATAATTGGCCGCGAGGGAAGAAACATTCGCGCGCTAGAAGCCGCCACCGGAGTAGAGTTTATTGTAGATGATACGCCAGAGGCAATTATCATTTCAGGATTTGATCCCGTAAGGCGCGAAATTGCAAGGCTTTCGTTGCACCGCTTAGTGCAAGATGGTCGCATACATCCAGCACGCATCGAAGAGATTGTTGCAAAAACCACCAAAAACATTGAAGACGAAGTGGTAGAAATTGGCGAGCGTACAGTGATTGACTTGGGAATTCATGGCCTCGCACCAGAACTTATTAAAATGGTGGGTCGCATGCGCTATCGTTCATCGTACGGACAAAATTTATTGCAACACTCACGCGAAGTGGCCAACCTGTGCGCCATTATGGCTGCCGAGCTAGGGTTGAATGTGAAACAAGCAAAACGTGCAGGCTTACTTCACGACATAGGTAAAGTATGGCCCGAAGAATTAGAGAAGCCTCACGCTATCGTAGGCATGGAGTTGGCGATAAAGTATAAGGAACATCCAATCATCTGCAATGCCATTGGTGCTCACCACGATGAGATAGAGATGACGAGCATCATCTCGCCCATCGTACAATCTTGCGATGCCATCTCTGGTGCACGCCCTGGTGCAAGGCGCGAGGTGATGGAGCAGTACATCAAGCGCTTAAAAGATTTAGAAAATGTAGGTCTTAGTTTTGAAGGCGTAGAAAAATGTTATGCCATACAAGCAGGTAGAGAATTGCGCGTGATGGTAGATGCCGAAAAAGCAACCGATGAACGTGCCGCACAACTCAGCTTCGATATTTCACAGAAAATCGAAAAGGATATGCAGTACCCAGGACAAATAAAGGTAACGGTGATTAGGGAGATGAGGAGCGTGGCGTACGCGAAGTAAAAAAGCTTAAACCTAAATGAGAGCCTTCGCAAGAGGCTCTTTTTTTGCCTTCTCTGAGATACAAGTCGATTCCCTTTGACTGATTCTTTACTTAGTATTGTCTAGTTGCCCCTTAAACCCAGACTATACTGCACTTGCCAGATTTAACTCATTAATTTTGTTCAATTCCCCATCCCTCAAAATTCTCCCAATATCTACTTACAACTCTTTGCACAGAAGCCATAAAAAACTACTTTTGCGGTTCGGTTTTTATGAATACCAGCCTATTCTTAAAATGCTGATAACCAATAAAATAAAAAGCAAATAAATAAATTAACACATGGCGAATAGCGGCAAAATCACCCAAGTAATCGGCCCGGTAGTAGATGTGGCCTTTGACGAACCCGGTTCTAAACTTCCCAACATTCTCGATGCGCTAGAAGTGACCAAGCGCGATGGCACCCGCGTGGTGCTAGAGTGCCAACAGCACTTGGGCGAAGATCGGGTACGGACCATCTCGATGGAAGGTACCGAAGGGTTGGTAAGAGGGATGGTAGTGACCGATAAAGGCACACCCATTCAAATGCCGATTGGTGAAGATATTAAAGGCCGCCTTTTCAACGTGATTGGCGAAGCGATTGACGGCATTAAGCAACCTGCCGGAAAGCAATCGTTGCCTATACATCGTGCAGCCCCTGCGTACGAAAATCTATCAACTTCTTCGGAGGTGTTATATACAGGTATTAAAGTTATCGACTTGATCGAGCCGTATGCCAAAGGTGGTAAGATCGGTTTGTTTGGTGGTGCGGGTGTTGGTAAAACAGTATTGATTCAAGAGTTGATCAACAACATCGCAAAAGCCTATTCAGGGCTTTCGGTATTTGCAGGAGTGGGCGAGCGTACACGCGAAGGAAACGACTTATTGCGCGAAATGATTGAAGCGGGTATTGTTGATTACGGACCCGAGTTTATGAAATCGCTCCACGCAGGTGGTTGGGATTTATCGAAGGTAGATCAAGACAAATTAAAAGATTCAAAAGCAACGTTTGTGTTCGGTCAGATGAACGAGCCGCCCGGTGCACGTGCGCGCGTGGCCTTATCGGGATTGACAGTGGCCGAATATTTCCGCGATGGCGATGGCCAAGGAAAAGGAAAAGACATTTTGTTTTTCGTTGATAACATTTTCCGCTTTACACAAGCGGGATCAGAAGTATCGGCTTTGTTAGGCCGTATGCCTTCGGCTGTGGGTTACCAACCTACACTAGCCTCTGAAATGGGTGCCATGCAAGAGCGTATCACCTCTACCAAGAACGGTTCGATCACATCTGTGCAAGCGGTATATGTGCCTGCCGATGACTTGACTGACCCTGCGCCTGCTACTACATTCGCTCACTTAGATGCTACTACGGTATTGTCTCGTAAAATTGCGGAATTGGGTATTTACCCTGCGGTAGATCCGTTGGATTCTACCTCGCGTATTTTGCGTGCTGATATTGTGGGCGATGAACATTACAATTGCGCACAGCGAGTAAAGCTAACATTGCAACGCTACAAAGAATTGCAAGACATCATTGCTATTTTGGGTATGGACGAATTGTCTGACGAAGATAAGTTGACGGTATCACGCGCAAGACGTGTGCAACGTTTCTTGTCGCAACCATTCCACGTGGCCGAAGCCTTTACTGGTTTGAAGGGTGCGTTAGTAGATATTAAAGATACTATCAAAGGATTTAACATGATTATGGATGGAGCGCTAGATCATTTACCTGAGATGGCCTTTAACCTGGTAGGTAGCATTGAAGAAGCAATTGCGAAGGGCGAGAAGATGATGGCGGAATCTAAGTAATTCAAAATTCAATGTTCAAAATTGCGTATCTAATTTTGAACATTGAATTTTAAATATTGAATTAAAAAAAATGCATTTAGAAATAATTACACCCGATAAAAAAGTTTTTGAAGGAGAGGTTGTATCGGCATCCTTTCCGGGAACGGATGGATCGTTTCAGGTATTGAACGACCACGCCCCGTTGATTAGTTTATTAAAGCAAGGTTTGGTAGAATACAAATCGAAAGAGGCAACTAGTCAGGTGGCCATTACGGGCGGAGTGGTAGAAGTGCTGAAAAACAAAGTGGTGCTATTGGCCGATGGCATAGCTTCATAACTACTTTTCAATTCTACGTTAAGGCGTCAGTCAAGTATTTCGTTAACGAAAATCTGACTGGCGCTTTTTTATTTTGTGCATCTCTAAAAACCTTTGCTTTCATCGCCTCAACCCCTCCCCCTTCTCCAAAAGAGAAGGGTACAAGGAGTTTTTAGAGATGCTATAAACATTTTTATGTGGTATGGCTTTAAAAAAATTAGATTCTTCAATTGGCATAAAAAAGGTGGACGACCTTGCGGCCATCCACCCTGCTCCAAATAACCCTATTTATTCGAAGCGACCAATGATTGTGTATAGCTAGCTCTTTCTAAAAGCGCAGTATAGCTCTTCCCATCTTTCGACTCAACTAAGCGATAGGTAACTGATATGCTTTCAGAGTCTACATCGATCGAGAATTTTCTGGTGTCAATTGCACTTACATCGTACTTCTTAATAAATCCCTTTTTGAAAGTAGCGGCCTTGATGCGATCTTTTTTTAATAGGCCATCTTCGTTGTAAAATTTCACTTCTACATTTTCAGATGGCTCATGCGCAAATAAAATTTTAATAATCCCTTTTTCAGTAGAGGGTAATACTTTAACAGCCGACTGAGCTTCGGTTTGAGCTTGGGCCGCGAACGACATACTTAGGATTGCGATGAACCCTGCAGAGATGATGGATTGAATTTTCATATAAGTTGGTTTTTAAATTTGTTGAATGAATTACATGTCAAATAACGGCCTCCGCTAGGCAAGAGATGTAACCAAACGGTAAACGATTGTAACAAGATGTAACCAAAATCACTAGGCATAGAAAGCCGATCTCGTTGAAAATTCACCAATACAACTTCGGACGATTTTTAGAAGCCATCTCAAAAAAACTACGTCTTTGCGAACGAAGTGAAGCAATCTCCATTCGCGAAGCCAAAAGAGGATTGCTTCGGTCGTACCTCCCTCGCAAAGACGGTAATTTTACTTTTGAGATTGCTTCTAGTACTTTTGAAAAGTTTATTACTACCCAACCACCATGGAAAACAACAAAGGGCGATTTTCTGCCTTGCTTCCCTTATTCATTTTCTTAGCCGTGTATCTGTTTTCATCATTGTGGCTTCATGATTTTTATAAGATGCCTGTACTGGTAGCATTTCTATTGGCTGCTGTGGTAGGGTTTCTTCAATTTCCAAAAGTGCTTTTTGCAAAAAAAGTAGATGAGTTTACTCATCACATGGGCGATGCCAACATTATGCTGATGTGTTTTATTTTTTTGTTGGCAGGCGCTTTTGCTGCCATTAGCAAAAGCATGGGCGCAGTAGAATCTACCGTGAATTTTGCGCTTACTTATTTATCTCCTAGCCTCATCATAGCAGGATTATTTTTGATTGCTTGCTTCATCTCTCTTTCTTTAGGAACGTCAGTAGGTACTGTTGTCGCGCTATCGCCTATTGCCGTGGGGCTAAACGAATCGATACCAGGAGTGTTGGCCATTGCACTTGGCGCAGTAGTAGGCGGTGCTATGTTTGGCGATAACCTCTCGATGATCTCTGATACAACGATTGCCGCCACCCGAACGCAGAATGTAGAGATGCGAGATAAGTTTAAAGTAAACTTTTGGATCGCCCTTCCTCCTTCTATCGTTACCTTTTTGATCTACGCCTTTTCGGGTAGCGTTACCGATTCATCGGTTGTTTCGGGGGCGCATGAGTATTCTTTCATAAAAATTGTTCCCTACCTTTTTGTGCTTGGCACTGCCTTAACAGGCCTTAATGTAATCTGGGTATTGATAAGTGGAATTGCCTTAACAGCGATTATCGGAATAGGCAGCGGCAGCATAGATGGGTGGCAAGCTGTAAACGCAGCCAACACAGGTCTTGCTTCGATGTTTGAATTGAGTATTACGTGCATTTTAATTGGAGGGATCGTTGGATTGATCCGCTACAATGGCGGAATTGATTTTATTTTATACCATGTTTCTCGACTGATTAAAAGTAAGAAAGGTGGTGAGCTTGGTATTGCTGGATTGACGTTATTAGTCAACGCAGCCATTGCCAATAATACGATTACGATATTGATTGTTGGCCCGCTGGCCAAAACAATTGCTGATAAGAATGAAATTGATAGCAAGCGTAGTGCCAGCATACTAGATACTACCTCGTGCTTCATTCAAGGGTTGCTGCCCTATGGGGCACAGTTGCTTGCTGCGGTGGCCATTGCCAATCAGCAGGTTTCTGCTTTTGAAGTTATTGCGTTTATGTATTATCCCTTTTTATTGGGCTTGGCAACGCTATTTTTTATTCTTGTGAAGAGAAACGTTTCAAGGTAACTCAAGAGACCTGTAAGGTCTTTCTCGCCTGAAAAAGAAAGACCTTACAGGTTTAAGAACTTAAATTATCTTCTTCAATCGAAGATATGTTTCAAACACAACTAAGAAATCTTCAATGTCTTTCGGATAGATAGCTCCAATATTAGAGAGACGAAATGTATTGATGTTTCCAACCTTGCCCGGATAAATAGTAAATCCACGCTCGTACAAATAGTCGTGCATTTCATCGAACGAGTAGGCGGGTGATTTTGGATCGTGAATGGCGGTCAACAATTTTGCATGATGCTTTTCTTCTACTAAAAAAGTAAGCCCCAACTCCAATACCTTTTTCCGCATGATCTCGTACATGGCTGCATAGCGGGCAAAACGATTTTCAGCACCTTCCTCAAAATATTCATTCAGCGCTTGCCTTAACGCATACACCGTTTGAACGGGAGGTGTAAATCGAAACTGTTTATTTTTTTCTAAGTAGAGATGGTTGTCTAACAGGTTGAAATAAAAATTACGCGGTGCAACCTCTTTTGTTTTTAGAAGCGATTGTTTGTTGGTGATAATAAAACTAATGCCTGCCATCGCCTGAATGCACTTGTTAGAAGAAGAAACCAAGTAATGAATATTATCCTTCTCCACATCAATCTTCATCCCTGCAAAAGACGACATCGCATCTACAATCGTCTCGACATTATACTTTCCTGCCAGCGCTGAGATTTCACTCAATGGATTTAATATACCCACGGTGGTTTCGTGGTGGATGAAAGCGATATGCGATACTTCTGATTGATTCTTTTTCAACAATGATTCTACTTCATTCAAATCTAATGGAAGACCCCATTCTTGATTATAGTCGATATGCTCAACCCGATACGCATCACAAATTTTTTGCATCCGCTCGCCATACGCACCATTAATCAGTAAGAGTACCTTTTTAGTATGCGGAACAACAGAAGTTAAGCAGGCTTCAACTCCTCCCGTTCCAGAAGAAGTTAGCATTACGCAGGTGTGGTTCTTTTCGCCATGTGCTACGCGAATCAAATCATTTCGCACCGATAGCGTTAATTCTCCAAACTCAAGCTCGCGCGGGCATATATCAGCCACCACCATTGCATTTTTAACAGTGTCGGTAGTGGTAGCTGGACCCGGGTTTAAAAGAATATTTCGCTTTACCTGATTCATATACCCTATCTCTGTTTAGACTGAACAAAATTAGCAAAGCGCACACTTACTTGTGCAGGTGTAACTTTTGGTCTACCCAATTTTTCGGGCGAACCCTTTTGTGTTTTTAGGTGAACAAACGTTGCTTCATTACCGCCTTTCACTTCAGAAAGTATATTCTTGAACGCTTCTACTTTATCAGTCGAATAAACCTTTTCGTACCCAAAACCCATGGCGATAGCCCCAAACGAAACGCCTCCTGTTACAGTACCTTGCCCTCCGGTAGAATCATGTGCTTCGTTATCGATCAAGATGTGAACTAAATTTTGTGGACGATACGCACCTACCGTAGCCATCGAACCCGTGCGCATTAAGAGAGCGCCATCGCCATCAAGCACAATTACTTTCAATGTTTTTTTGGATAAGGCAAGGCCTAACCCAAAAGCCAATGCACAACCCATCGAACCAACCATATAAAATTGATTAGCCAAATCCCCCACTTCATATAATTCGCGACCTGTTTTTCCGGTAGTGGCTATCACCGCTACCTCTTGGCCCAACTCTTGCTGAATCATTTCAAGCACAGGAGTTCTAGTAGTGCGCTCTTTATAATCTAACTCAAACGCATCGGTATGCGTTACTGTCAATGACTTTTTAGAAATGCTGGGTTTCTTTTGAAGCTTCCAATCAGCCACGTCATCTTTTCGCATTACAAATACAAATGGCTGGCTGGTTGTTTTCATGTACTCATCGGCAGCTTTCAAAGCTGGTGCAACATCTGCATCCACTTGCGGAAAATAAGCCCAGCGCATTTTCATGGTCTCCAACATTTGAATGGTTATTTGTCCCATCAATTCATGTTGAGGCTCATCTGCTGCTCCGCCCGGTTCGCCACGCAACGTAGTAATCACCATCACGGGCAAATTGAATGTATACGTTAACGAGGTCAATGGATTGACCGCATTTCCCAATCCAGAATTTTGGAACATTACCACGGCTCGCTTCCCGGCAATGGTGGCTCCGGCTGCAATGGCAACGGCATCTCCTTCGTTTACACTATCTACAAAATCAAAACCATCGGTATCAATCACGTAATTGATAAATGGTTTTAAGTACGAGCACGGTGTACCCGTGTAGAAATTAAAGCCAAGCTCTTTGGCGGGTGTTAAAAATTTATCTGCAGTAATCATAGTAAGCCTTATCCGATTAAAATTTTTGTCCGCGTGAAACATCGGCATAACTATCAATGTCTAACCAGTGGCCATTGATGTACATCACGTTAATTTTTACACCTTTTTCGATTAGCCTATTCATCAGGTGGGTAAGTTTTAATTCGCTAAAAGTTGGGGTTGCAGCCAACTCTTCAATCGCTTTTGCCATTGCATCGGCACCTACCTTATTTGCTTTCAATAAACCAATCCACTCACCATGCACGTTTGCCCCTACCTTTCCATACGTAATCCCTTTTAACTCGGCAGGCACATCGTTGTATTTTTTAGAATGAGGGCGTGAGCATTGAACGAAATCGCCTGTGTAATTTGGCTCGCGCTCGCTGATGGTTGCATCTACCACAATGGTAATGTCGCCTTTTTCTTCTAGCAAGCGAGACAAAATATATTTCCTGTAAAGAATATCGCCATAGGATACGATTACATGGTCTACGATTTCCTTCTTGGCCAAGTAGAGCGAATTTAATTCTCCAGTTGTTTCGTACTTATCGTTGTCGATGTACTTAATGTTTTGAAACTTAAAGGCTTCTTTTTTGTAGCCCCGAACGATGGTAATGTCTTTTATATCGTGCTCGTTGAAGATATCAATCGATTGCTCGATCAATGGTTTT
>JAAFHY010000076.1 GCA_013298505.1 Cytophagales bacterium | reverse complement strand
AATAGCCCCGAATCTGCTTTTTGGTATCAATCAATACCGCATTAGCTGTTGGCGGTTTTAGAAGAGTACACACAAACATGCTTTTGTTCAAATCCGTCAACAAGCTGTCTGCTAAATCAACAATTTTAAATCTATTTGCTGCTGACTCTTCTGTTATTCTTAACTTATTTTCGCCCTCTAAGTTTATAAAAACCACTAAAATAGTTTCGCCTAGTTTACAACCGAGCGATGAAATAGTTGAATCTGGAACTAGGTAGGGGGCGGCAAAACCATCGCTGCAGTTAGCTACTCTTTCGATTTGGGTTTGATGGAATACAGGTATCTCAAATTTATTTTTCCCGAAAAATTTCAGAAAAACGAATACAAGTACTGGAACAACAAGCGCTAATGCCAAATAGAAATTTTTCCTTTTCACGAGTCGTTGAATCTAAACTAATTACGCTAAACCCCTCAAAACAAAAATGGCTAAAGTGTTACACCTTAGCCACTCTATTGCTTATGTTTTTGCTATTCTAAAAGTTAATAAAGTTAATATCTGATAATTGGAAGCCTTCGTACAAAAAGGCTACGAGCATCCAAGCAATGAAAGCAATTGGCACCATAATAGACCAGAACAAAACCTTTACTTCGTATTTAAGGTGCATAAACTCACCTACAATGTAGCCAGCCTTTATAATGGTCATAATTACGAATATGGTGGTCTTAGCAGCACCATGATGCATCGTAAATGCGATTAAAAATTCTACTGCCGTTAATGCTCCTAATATGCCGGCAACCGTCCAAAGTTTTTTAATCTTTTCTTTATCGGGCGGAAGTACTGCAATCTCTTGTTCTTCTGAGTGATGTGCCATAGCTGAAAACGTTTAGACGAGATAAAAGAATGTGAATACAAATACCCAAACCAAATCTACAAAGTGCCAATACAAGCCCACCTTCTCAACCATTTCATAATGCCCTCTTCGCTGATAAACGCCTGTAACCGTATTATAGTAAATCAAAAAGTTTAAAAGCACCCCACTGAATACGTGGAAACCATGGAAGCCAGTAATGAAGAAAAAGAAATCCGCAAAATCTTGTGGCCCATATTGATTTACGTGAAGGTTAGCACCTGTTACCGTTTTAGTAACCCATGCTCCGTTCACAAAATCTTTGAATGCCGTAGGAGTATCGGTACCTACAATAAAATGAGTCCACTCCCAAGCTTGGCAGCTTAAGAAAGTGATGCCACCCAAGATAGTCCACAACATCCATTTTTCTACTGCTTTACGATCCATTCTATGCCCAGCCTCTACCGCCAACACCATGGTAACACTACTCATAATCAAAATGAACGTCATGATACCTACGAAAACTAAAGGTGCTGAGAACCCGTGAAAAAATGGAACTGCTTCAAATACCTTTTCAGGGATAGGCCAGTAAGCGTGGGAGAACGTAAACGCATCTGCCAACCCAGTAAATGAAGGGTGAGCCGAGCGAACAAACCCATAAGTAACTAGAAGACCCGAAAATGTAAAAGCATCTGATAGAAGGAAAAACCACATCATGAGCTTGCCGTAACTGGCGCCCATCGGAGAGGCTCCTCCATTCCAAACATCTTGTCCCGGTGCTGTTGTAGCAGTTGCGTGTGCCATGGTTAGATTTTTATCGTAGCAATGTTAAGAAAACGAACAAATATAGCCAAAGAACACCTAAAAAATGCCAATAAGTTGTACAGATTTCTATCTGAACCGAATCAAATTTATTTTGGAAAGCCTTATGTAGAACAATTAATAGAAAAGCAATTGCGCTAATAATATGAGCTCCATGCAAACCTGTAATAATATAAAGAAATGATCCTGAAGGATTACCAACTAAATGCACGCTTTGTCCAACCATCTCCTCCCATCCTAGCCATTGTAAAAATAAAAAAACTATGCCTAAGATAAACGTAATCAGTATCATAGGTTTTACTCGTTGGGTAAGTTCCTTCTTTACGCTCCAGTAAGTTAGCTGCATGGTAACGCTGCTGAGTACAATCACTACCGTTGAAAACAAGAACTGCTTAGGCAACTCAAATAACTGCCAGTTGCCCTCTGCCCTGCGCACAATGTAAGCAGATGTAAATGCCATAAAGAGGATAAAGATACTGGCCATAAAAAGCCACATCCCAAATTTCTTTGGATTCATGGCCAGCGGCTTCTTAGGTTCTTCTACAATTTTAAAATCAATAGCTTCGTTCATAGTTCAATTAAAGTTTATCCAATAAATAAGCAATCTGCACAATCGGCAAATACAAAAACGAACCAAACATAATACGCTTGGCCGATTGTTGGCTTCCTGTTTTCATCAACGAAAATGTTTGTGCGAAAAACGCTACTCCACAGACTGACGCCACAATGGCAGAATCCAAACCTGTCATTCCAAACTTCGCTGGCAATAAGCCGAGGGGAATGAGGAACATGGTATAAATCATTATCTGAATAGCCGTATTCAAATCTTTTCCGCCACCCGAAGGCAAAAGCTTGAAGCCAGCTCTTTTATAGTCATCATCTGCTACCCAAGCAATTGCCCAAAAATGAGGAAACTGCCAAATAAATTGTATGCCAAAAATAATCATCGCCTCGAAGGTGATAGTGCCTGTGTAAGCAATCCATCCGAGCAGCGGAGGAAGTGCTCCAGGAATGGCTCCCACAAAAACAGCAATTGGACCTACCCTCTTTAGTGGAGTATACACAAAACTGTACAAAATCATCGAAACAAATGATAGGACAACCGTTAGGGGGTTCGTGTAAACCCACAAAATAGCCAAGCTTAGAACCAAGCAAATAATAGCGAAGATAATGCTCTCATTTACCGTCACCCGGCCGGTAGGTATAGGGCGGTTCATAGTGCGAACCATGATTTTGTCTAAGTCTTTTTCAATAATCTGATTGATGCAAACCGAAGCGCCTGAGAGTAGAAAGCCACCAACCGTAAGCATGGATAGCACTTGCCAATTTAAACTGGTACGAGAGGCAAGCCCATAACCAAAGGCACACGAAAACGCAACCAGCATTGATAGCCTTGGTTTTAACAACTCAACATAACTCCTTGATTTTAAAAGGAGTAATGATGACGTACTTATGTTTTGAGTAATCATTATTTCTATTAGTTAAACACAACCTCGCCTTTTCTGTTCAATTTAAAAAAGAGAAATTGTTGAAACCCAAAACAGATGGCTGCCAGCACTAAATGAATTGGCTGTAAGAATGGCGGAACATCAAAATAAGCCATCCCCACACCTGTTAAAAATGAACCCAAAATTAGCACGAATAATGCGAGCGATATTGTTTTTGCAGAAGCTATTTTCCGCAGCTTCCATATTAGTAAAATATGCAATCCTAAAACAAGCCACGAAAACGATCTATGAATAATAAACTCCAGACCTAAAGAAGCCATCCAAGTCTCACGAGCCATTAACGATAACCTATCGATGGCCTCCCTTACTTGTGTGCCAAATAAAATTTGAATAACAAGAACAACCGAGCAACTAACCAAAACAGCAAAAATTCCACGTTGTGGAATAGCCTCTTGCCTTTCTAAGGCACTAGTCACTAATAAATAGTTGAGCATCGAAACAATCACCAAAGCAATTAACATATGCACTGTAATAGTCCATGTTGTTAAATTAGTAGAGACCACAATTGACCCAAACCAACCTTGAACAATAACAGCCAGCAAAGTGGCGAGCGAAATCCAAAATAGTGCAGGCTTCTGCTTTCTTAATTTCAATGAACTCCAAAACAAGGCTGCTATAAACAATCCCACTATCACTCCTATCACCCTATTCAAATACTCAATCAGCGTTTTGGTGGGATTGAAATCCGCTTCAATCAAAACCGATTTGTCGGCAAGAATTTTATCTGCCGTTTCGCTCATGCCTACTGCTCTTAGTAACGATGTGAATTTTTGGTTCTTCTTTGCCCTGTACTGGGCATATGATTCCTTGTAATCGGATGGTAATTGGTTTATTGATGTTGGAGGAATCCATTGCCCAAAGCATTTTGGCCAATCGGGGCAGCCCATTCCAGAGCCGGTAGATCTTACGATGCCACCAACTGCTATTAAAAAATAAACAGCAACTAGGGTAACTAAGCAAAGCTTGTAGAATCCCTTGGTTGCTGTTTTTTCTTTCATTCAATAACTCAAGATTAAAACTTCAAAACTTACAATCAGCAAATCTTGAATTCTATATCTTGAATCTGTTAGTGTTTTGTTCCTACACCTCCTAATTCCAATTTAATCTGATCGTTCTCACTTGGTAGATTTGACTCTGGCGTTTCAGAAAAAGGAATGTGCTGAGGGATGAAATCTTCTTTTGAACCAGGCTTACTGTAATCGTAAGGCCAACGGTAAACAGTTGGTATTTCGCCAGGCCAATTGCCATGTCCGGGTAAACGTGGTGTGGTCCACTCTAACGTTGTTGCATTCCAAGGGTTAGCAGGTGCGTGCTTACCTCTGAAGATGTTATAAATGAAGTTGAACAAGAATACAAACTGTGCTGCAAGCGTAATGATAGCTGCAACGCTTACTAACATATTCAAATCAGCAAAACCACTAAACGTTTCGAAGGCCGTCCAAGAATAATATCTTCTTGGGAAACCTGCTATACCAATGTAGTGCATCGGGAAGAAAACCAAATACACACCCACAAAAGTTAACCAAAAATGTAAGTAGCCAAGTTTTTCGTCCATCATACGGCCAAACATTTTAGGAAACCAATGATAAACCCCTGCCATCATGCCAAAGAAAGAAGCACTACCCATTACTAAGTGAAAGTGAGCTACTACAAAGTAGGTATCGTGCAATTGAATATCTACTGCCGAGTTACCCAAGAAAATACCGGTAATACCTCCCGTAAGGAAGAATGAAACCAGACCGATGGAAAACAACATGGCAGGAGTAAATCGAATGTTACCTTGCCAAAGTGTAGTAACGTAATTGAAAATCTTAACCGCAGATGGAACCGCAATAATCAATGTTAAAAGAGTGAAAACAGACCCAAGGAAAGGATTCATGCCCGTTACGAACATGTGATGCGCCCACACTACAAACGAAAGAATAGCGATAAATAGCATGGATCCAACCATTGCCTTATAACCGAAGATTGGCTTACGCGAATTGGTTGCAATAATTTCAGAAGTTATACCCAAAGCAGGGAGTAACACAATGTACACTTCGGGGTGACCTAAGAACCAGAATAAATGTTGAAATAAAATTGGGCTGCCCCCTTGGTTAGGAAGGGCTTCGCCAGCAATATAGATGTCTGACAAATAAAAACTAGTTCCAAAACTCCTATCAAAAATTAATAACAAGGCAGCTGAAAATAAAACAGGGAATGATAAAATACCGATTACTGCTGTTAAGAAAAATGCCCAGATGGTAAGAGGTAATTTAGAAAAAGACATACCTACTGTTCTCATATTAATAACGGTAGTGATGTAATTGATACTTCCTAACAATGAACTCACGATAAACAAAGCCATCGAAACCAACCACATGGTCATACCTAAACCTGAGCCAGGAATCGCCTGAGGCAACGCACTCAAAGGCGGATAGATTACCCAACCTCCTGCAGCGGGGCCAGTAGAAATAAATAAAGAGACAAACATGACCGCACTGGATAAGAAAAAGAACCAGTACGAAAGCATATTCATAAAACCTGATGCCATATCACGAGCACCTATCTGAAGAGGGATCAAGAAGTTACTGAACGTACCACTCAAACCAGCCGTCAAAACGAAAAACACCATGATCGTTCCGTGCATGGTAACGAGTGCCAAATAAAACTCAGGATCAATCTTTCCGTTTGAATCTAACCATCCGCCCAAAATAGGTTTGAGCCAAGATAGGTTTGCTTCTGGGAAGCCTAATTGCAACCGAAATAGCACAGATAACACGCCACCAATCAGTGCCCAAGCCATGCCTGTTAGCAAAAATTGTTTAGCTATAACTTTATGATCCTCAGAGAAAATGTAGGTTGTCCAAAAATTGCCATGATGTTCATGATCATGCCCGTGATCATCATGATGTTGGATTTCTGTTTGGTGATGAACGTCTAATGTTGCCATAGTTTTTTAAACTTATTTAATAGCCGCAGTTTGAACTGTGACTGCATTATCTAATGGAATACCTGCTTTGATCATCGCTGCTTCTTTCAATTCGGCAGGCACATATTTCATATACTCAGGGTTTTGGCTGAGCCAAGACTGCTGACTAGCAAGCCATTTATTATAATCTTCTTCTGTATCCACTACCACTGGAAACTTCATCGAAAAGTGACCGCGACCACATACTTCGGTGCAAGCCATCTCATAATTGAATTTAGGATTGTTCAATTCCTCTCTCATTTCGGCTGTTGTTTTTGTAGCCGTAAATTTAAAGTGCGTTTGCACACCAGGAACAGCATCCATCTTTACTCTGAAGTGAGGAAGAAATACACTGTGTAATACATCCTTTGCTCTGATCTTCATCAAAATTTCTTTATTGACTGGGATGTGGAGTTCCAAGGATTTGAAATCGTCAAATGAATTTTTATCGGTAAGATCTAAACCAAATTCGTTAGACGCATCAATTAACTTATAATTATGATGGCCTAACTCTTTATCTTTTGTACCTGGATAGCGAGCCATCCACAAAAATTGCTGACCTACCATTTCAACCACTACGGCATCTTTACTGGCAGGGCTGGTAATGTCAGACCAAACACTTAAACCTTTAAGAATTAAAAGAGCTAATACGATGGCTGGTACGACCGTCCAAACTAACTCAAGTTTTGTATTGTCTGCAAAAAAAACTGCCTTTCTCGACTTATCGTAACGATAAGCGAACGTAAACCAAAACATGACAATGAAAATAAGGGTGAAGGCAATCACAGTTACCCACATGGTGAGCCAAAATAAATCGTCCGTAATCTTACCGTGAATAGATGCTACTGGAGGGTCGTAATCGCTAAAATAGGCAAACGAATACCAGAAAAATCCGATGAGGCCAAATACCATGAAGGCCATGAACAAATAGGCATTAATATTATTCCAAGAAATTGAAAACTCTTCATCCTTTTTACCCTTTACCAATCCTACTAGGTTTCCAATTTTGAAGATCATATAAAGAATGACCAGCACTAAAACCGCTCCCAACCAAATTATCCAATTCATAATATTACTTTAAAATCGTATTAATCAAATATGATGATTCAA
This sequence comes from Cytophagales bacterium, assembly GCA_013298505.1. Lineage (GTDB taxonomy): Bacteria > Bacteroidota > Bacteroidia > Cytophagales > Cyclobacteriaceae > ELB16-189. The sequence goes on along the minus strand of JAAFHY010000076.1, from coordinate 7,893 downwards.
ACTCTCTTGCATAAACGGATGGTTCTTAGCCACTAGTTGCAGTTTAGAAAGTGCGTTCAACACCACTAACAAAAACGCTCCAGCAAACACAAGCCCTAGTCCAATCTCCAATAATCCAATCCCTCCATTTCCTTTCATCGCACCCGGTGTGATCATATTATAAAAATCAAACCAGTGACCGATGATAACGATTGGGCAAACCACCTTCAACATTGACACTTGTCGTTTTGCATCTCTTGTCATTAATAACAAGAATGGCAATACAAAGTTTAAGAAAACATTTGCATAAAATATCCAGCTATATGGAGCCGTCCTCATTCTCTGAATAAAATAAACAGTCTCTTCAGGTAAGTTGGCGTAGTAGATAAGCATGAACTGGCAGAACCAGATATAAGTCCAAAAAATACTGAATGCGAAAACAAACTTACCCAAATCATGGATATGATTTTGAGTAACCATTTTCATGTAGCCAGCACCTTTTAAGTGTGCAACAATTAAAGTAATAGTTGCCAACCCAGTTACCCACCAACTTGCAAACACATACCAGCCAAACATGGTGCTGAACCAGTGTGGATCGATACTCATTACCCAATCCCACGCAGCTACCGAAGAGCTAACAGCAAAAATCAAAAGAAAGTAAGCTGAAATCTTTCGTGCTGTTAACCAATGTTTTTCTCCACCGTTAATATCTTCTGCCAGCATCTCCTTCTTTATCCAAATCAAGAAGTAATACCACAATCCAAAAAACAGAACCATTCGTAGCACATAGAAAATAGGAAAACTGCTTGTATTGAATGGACCGAAAAAGTAAGCCCTCTTTCCGTCAAGTATCTTATCATAATGCTCACCTCCCTTCACATACAAACTGGCATCAGTCCAATGGAAAATATCTCCTTTAACCACGAACCAAAGCACCACCATTAAAATGCCAGCCACTGGAATCCAATGGCCAATAGCTAGCGGTATTCTTTTAATCGGTGCCGACCAACCGGCCTGAGCCGCGTACTGAATAGCAATAAAAAACAAACCAATAATACCAATGCCACCAAAGAAGATATTATTCTGCCACAAAGAGGTATAAATCCGCTTCAGCCAAATAGCACTGCCGTGGTGTGCTTCCGCTGCATGTGCTTCGCCATGCTTTGCTGGCTCTGAGCTTGCCACTAAAGTTTTGGCAATTTCGATGGACGCATGCTTCTCGGCTCCTTCATGATGCCCACTACGCTGCGCCAGAAACACACCGATCACAAAAAGAAAAAGTCCTAACGCAATAAGGATGTAAAGCTTTTGCTTGGTGGCTGGTTTAAAAATATATTTTTCGTCCGCTATCATGTAGAATAGAAATTAATTCTTTTGTAGTTGTTTTACATACTTTGCAATCTTCCAGCGATCTTCTTCACTCACTTGAGAACCATGTGATCCCATCAGCCCTTTTCCGTAAGTAATAACATGGAAGATGTGGCCTTCTGTAATGTTCTTATAAGCATCGCCTTTCAGATTTGCAACCCCTGGGTAGACACTGTGCTCTACCCCATCGATTGTAACACCAGCGGCTACTTTTCCATCGCCAGCACCTTTCGCTCCGTGGCAATGTTGACAATACATCTCGTAAGCAGCCTTACCCTGACTTAAAATCGCTTTTGTCGAATCATACGGATTTTTCAATCGGTTTGCCAAGCGAAGCCCAGTAGTATCATTGCCCCCTCTATAAGGCAACCAGCCAGAGGCCGTTCTTCTCACGGTATGTGCAGGAGGCAACCGTAAGTTCATTTTGTACGGATTGTATTGGTTTGAATTGTAGAACTCTCCCCTGCCATTATCTAAAGCATTTGTTATTGTACCCTGCATGGGGTCTGTAATTTGAGAGAGCGGTTCGTAAGCAACGGAATGATACATATTCGGAGCATACTCTAATCCTTGATAATCTCCACTGGCTTTACATGCTGCCAAGAAAATCGCTGCTACTAGTCCGATCGATAATTTTAATCCTAATCGCATAGTTACATTCTATTAAAAATTCTTTTCGTTAACTTCTGACGCACCTTGCGCTTTCAGTAAAGCACTTATTTCTTCTTTGCTCATTTTGTTAGCTGCTAAATCAACCGCCATTACGTGTTTATCATCGGTGCTTCTCAAATCGAATTGGCGCGGCCATTTATACGGCTTCATATCGCTGGCAATAAAGAACGTGCCCACCATTCCAAAAGCAGCAAGTAAAACGGTCATTTCAAAAGTCACTGGAATAAAAGGAGGAAGTGAGGCATGATTTTTACCACCAATAATCATTGGCCAATCGTAACCCAACATCCAGATTTGCATCAGCAACGCTAAAGATGTTCCCGTAAGGCCAAACATAAATGCTGCTATTGGTAAGCGAGAGCGTTTGTAGCCCAGCGCATCATCTAACCCATGAACAGGGAATGGCGAATAGACTTCGTGAATTTTCAAGCCCTTTTCGCGAGTGTGCTCTACGGCATGCAAAAGGATGTCCTCGTCATCAAAAATGCCTACCACAAAATTCTTATTGCTTTCCATAATTAATGCTTCTGTTTGACTTCAGATGATGATTTAATAATACTCTTAACCTCGGCCATGTTAATTACTGGGAAGAACTTAGCGAAGAGTAAGAATGCACTAAAGAATAAACCGAACGTGAAGATATATTCGCCCATATCGTAAATGGTTGGGTGGAACATCGACCAACTTGATGGCACATAATCTCTGTGAATAGAGGTAACGATAATTACGAAACGTTCGAACCACATACCGATATTTACGATGATCGACAAAACGAACGTAGCCACAATGTTTGTCCGGATCTTTTTAAACCAGAATAGCTGCGGAGAAATTACGTTGCAAGTCATCATCGACCAATACGCCCACCAATACGGCCCTTGCATGCGGTTAAAAAAAGCATACTGCTCGGCAGGAACCTGACCATACCATGCTATGAAAAACTCGGTGATGTAAGCAATACCCACGATAGAGCCGGTGATAATGATTACAATGTTCATTAACTCGATGTGATAAATTGTAATGTAATCTTCTAGTTTGAAAACCTTACGAGTGATAATCAAAAGAGTAAGCACCATGGCAAAGCCTGAAAAAATCGCACCCGCCACGAAGTAAGGAGGGAAAATTGTTGCGTGCCATCCTGGAACAACAGAAGTAGCAAAGTCCATTGATACAATGGTGTGAACCGAAAGCACAAGTGGTGTAGATAACCCAGCAAGAATCAAAGCCACCGACTCGTAGCGGCTCCACGTGCGTGCGGCACCGTCCCATCCAAAACTCAAGAAATTATAAATGTTCGCACGTAGCTGATGACCTTGACGAACGGCACGATCTCTGATTACAGCAAAGTCGGGTATTAGACCCATGTACCAAAACACCAACGAAACCGAGAAGTAAGTAGAGATCGCAAACACATCCCACAAGAGTGGAGAATTGAAGTTAGCCCAAAGAGAGCCCCAAGTATTTGGCAATGGAAACACCCAATAAAAACCTAACCACAAACGCCCCATGTGCGCGAATGGGAAAGTTGCAGCGCAAATAACAGCAAAGATGGTCATTGCCTCTGCTGCTCTGTTTATTGACATTCTCCATTTTTGACGGAACAATAAAAGAATTGCTGAAATCAACGTGCCCGCGTGACCAATACCTACCCACCACACGAAGTTGGTGATATCCCAAGCCCAACCTACTGTCTTGTTTAGTCCCCATACTCCTACTCCTTCCCACAGAAGGGTGCAAAGGCAATAGAAACCGAAACCTAGAAGTGTAAGGGAAATCCCCATGGCAATCCACCACAATTGGGTAGGCTTACCTTCTACCTGACGGCTGATGTCTTCTGAAACATCGCGGACGGTCTTGCCTCCGGTAATTAAGGGTTCGCGTATCGAAGAAGTTACTTGCATAGTTAAAATTCAAAATTCAATAATCAACATTCAAATTATGCGTGCTCTTTATGTTCGTCTTTGTTTCTGATTTTGGTGAGGTAGAAGATATTAGGCTTTACTCCTATTTCTTCCAACACCCGGTAAGCCCGTGGATTACCAATTTTCTTGTCTATGCCGTAAGGTCTGTTAGGATCGCTTTCGATCTTCAACAGTTTGCTGATGTTGCTTTCCGGATTGTTCATATCTCCAAAAACAATTGCACCTGTAGAGCAGGCAGCCTGACAAGCGGTAACTACTTCTCCATCTTTCAATGGTCTTCTTTCCTTCTTAGCACCCAACTTGCCAGTTTGAATACGTTGCACACAGAATGAACATTTCTCCATTACACCACGTGAGCGAACAGTCACTTCAGGGTTCAATACCATTCGACCGAGGTCGGTATTCATTGCAGGGTTTGATTGAACGAATTGCTGGTTATCGTGGTACTTGAACCAGTTGAACCTACGTACTTTATAAGGACAGTTGTTTGCGCAATAGCGAGTGCCAATACAACGATTGTAGGTCATTTGATTTAGGCCTTCGGTGCTATGCGTAGTCGCTGCCACTGGACAAACCGTTTCGCACGGTGCATTGTTGCAATGCTGGCACATCATAGGCTGAAATACTACCTCTGGATTTTCGGAAGCAATCTCTGCTGCTTTATAATCTTCGGGGTTGGCATCACTGCTGTAATAGCGATCGATGCGTAGCCAATGCATTTCTCTTCGATTAATAACTTCTTGCTTGCCAACCAACGCAACATTGTTTTCAACATTACAAGCCACCACACAAGCTGCACAACCTGTGCAAGTGTTCAAATCTATGGCCATGCCCCAATAATGGTTCTTATATTCGTGGCCTTTCCATAATGAAAGAGAAGAAGCATCAACTTTTTCATCCCAATTAGAAATTTTCGGAAACTCACGACCCGCAGCAGCATCTTTCTTAAATTCTGATAGAACCGATTCTTGGATGACGCTCGTACGCCCCATGTAGGTTTGATGAATTTGGGTTTGGGCTAATTGGAAGTCATCGCTAGTTACTGCCACCGAAACGCCCGCAGTAACGTTGTAATTAAGCGATCCATTTGAATTACCTACCCAACCATACAAATTTTGACCAATACCCTCGGCTACAACGCCTACTCTTGTCCGTCCATAACCCAATGCAATTCCAAAAGTGCCAACTGCTTGACCCGGTTGAATGAGGGCTGGTAATTTGATCGACTTGCCTGCAACTGTAATGGATAATAATTTAGTGTTGCCTTCAGCATCGCTATCAATACCAAGAGACTTTGCATCTTTTTGTGAAATAGTTGCGTAATGATCCCATGTTGCTTTTGTAATCGGATCGGGAAGTTCTTGAAGCAACGGGTTATTCGCTTGATTTCCATTTCCAATACCATAGCTTTCATAAATAACTAGTTCATAGCCCGAAGACTTTGCACCAGAAGTTGCTTTTGAAAAAGCCTCATCGGCATGAGAGGTAAAAGATAGTTCTTTCTTTTCAGAAGGTATTTCGTAAACGCCTTCGTACAAGCACTTGTCCCAAAAGGATTGGAAATTTGTAGATGCCGTCTGTTTGCCATAGAACCAATTATTCCAATTTGAACTAACAACAGAATAATATTCAACATCTGTCTCGCCAGCCCATATCAAGAAGCTCTCTTGTGCCTGACGGGTTTTAAAAATTGGTGTGATAGCAGGTTGCGATAAACTAAAGCGGTTTGCTTTTGGCTCAAAATCATTCCACGATTCTAAATAATGATGATCGGGCGCCATATACTTAACAGAAGAGGCGGTCTCATCGGGAGTATAAGAGGTAGAAACAGTTAATTCAATATTTTTTAAGGCGGCAGCTAAGTCGGCACCTGCGGGATAATCGTAAACAGGGTTACAGTTAAAGAAAATCACACCCGCTATTTTTCCAGCTTTTGCATCGGCAACGAAACTTGCCATTGCTTCATCATTTCCTTGCCGGAAGTTGATGGGATCAGATGTGAGTATTGTGCTGCCATAATTGCCAAGCAGGTTGTTGATCTCATTGACAAGTACTTGAACTTCTTTATCGTTTGAGCCGGAAACAACCAATGAGTTGCCTTTATTCTGCAACAACTCTTTAGCGGCCTTCTCTACATGCGCAACTCCTGAATCGGCTGCACTTCTTCCCGCAACAATATTATAAATCTGTGCTAGCACGGCACCCTCTTGCGAAGGCTTCATGGTTGATCTATAATCTGCATTTGCGCCTGTTAGCGATAAGTTGCTTTCAAATTGATAATGACGAGACATCTCGCGTTTGTCTTCACTTATCTCTCTCGTTGATGCGTAGCCTTTTGTAAACTCAATAGGCGATAACCAAGTGCCGAGGAAATCTGCCCCAATACTCACAATCACTTTTGCTTTGCTAAAATCGTAGGAAGGGATCATGGCAGTGCCAAACGATTCTTCATTTGCTTTTAACAGTCCATAATAAGAAATAGGATCGTATTGAATATGTGTGGTAGTTGGATATTTCGATTTGAATTTCTCAATCGTAGCTTTGGTAGATGGGCTTAAAATGGTATTGCTTACTATTCTTAACTGCCCCCCTTTTTCAGCAATTCCAGCAAGCTTAGCAATCACTTCTTTATCGATTGTTTCCCACTCGGTAGCATTATTGTCAAGCTTAGGGCCGCGCAGACGATAGCTATCGTACAATGAAAGCACGGATGCCTCAACTTGAGCGCTGGTACCACCTTTCGTTACGCTTGATAAGCTATTGCCGTCTACTTTAATTGGGCGGCCATCGCGTACCTTTACAACTACCGAACAATAATCGCCACCATTTACGTAGGTAGATGCATAGTAATTAGGTATACCCGCATCGGCATCCATTGGTTTAACCACATACGGAATGGCCTTGCGGATGGGAGCCTCGCACGCTGCCAACGATGCAGCAGCCACACTAAAACCCATCATTTTTAAGAAGTCGCGCCTTGAATGGCCTGGGTCTTCTTGCATGCCCATATCGACAAACTCTTTGTCGGCATGCTTTACAAATGAAGGGTCGTTCTTCAATTGTGGTAATCCTTTCCAGTATGTCTTTTTAGTAGTAGTGCTCATAGAATCTTTATCGTAACCGAAATCTTTATCCTATAATAATTAATAGTGACATTTAGCGCATTCCAAACCTCCAATGTCTTCTACCTTCATTTTAGATTTTTTGGCAGATGAGTGTAGTTCATTCAGCTTGTCGTAATAGGCATTATCTTTTGTATTCACCTCTGTTTTGCGATGGCAGTCAATACACCAGCCCATTGTAAGAAGTGAATATTGTTTTACCACCTCCATTTCTTCTATCGGGCCGTGGCAAGTTTGGCATTCGATGCCTCCAACGTTTACGTGCTGAGCGTGATTGAAATATGCTAAGTCGGGCAAGTTGTGAATACGCACCCACTCTATTGGCTTTTGTTTGCCTGTGTACGAAGCTGTTTTTGAATCGTAGCCTATGGCCGCATAAATTTTCTGAATCTCAGGCGACTCTGTCTTGATCTGCGTATGGCAGTTCATACAGATATTGGGAGAAGGAATGTTTGCTTGCTTGCCTTTCAATACACCCGTGTGACAATACTTACAATTGATCTCGTACGAGCCTGCGTGTAATTTATGAGAGAAAGCAATGGGTTGCTTGGGCTGATAGTCTTGTTGAACACCAATCGAATACAGTCCGTCAATTACAGTTTTAAAACCGATGGACGAAACTAAAAATACGACTAAGAAAATAAACCCTGTGCTGCGCGTAACAGTAGATAAGGTGTACGGAGAGTTAACAATTTCTTCATCTTCGGAACTAAGATCTTTTTGGCTTAAGAATTTTTTAAGAGCCGTTACGATCAACCCAAGAATAACCAGCATTAATAATAAGATCAAAATCATCCCGCCAAGGATGGCATTGAGGTAAGAACTTGGAACAC
>JAAFHY010000075.1 GCA_013298505.1 Cytophagales bacterium | reverse complement strand
CTTACTAAAGAACTGTTGAGTTACTATAAGGTGAGTGTTCCCCCCGATCAGGCAGAGTTAGTGCCTTCTCAAATTAGATTCTATTTAGGTAATGAAGTGGCCGAATACATTGGTTTACCAAGCGATCCTATTCGAGACAGATTAGCAGCGACTGTCAGCACCTTTAAGTCATTGCAAAGTATGTTATCAGTTCAGCCTGATAGCTATCAAAAAATGCTTGCTCAGCATTCACTATTAAAAAAGAAGTTTGTGTAATATCGATCGTCTAGCAATGTGAGTCTACTCTGCAAACCGATTACCAATTGTTTTCAATATTACTTTAATTTATTGCCATTAGGCGCAACTAGTTTAAATGTTGTTATGCCATTGGTACTAGTGAAATGAATAATACCTTTTAATTGTTCGCTAATCTTACGAGCGATGTATAAACCCAGCCCATTGCCAGTAGATCGTTCAGATCCTCGATAAAACATATTAAATATTTGATCTTTAATTAAGTCTGATATGCCTTCTCCATCATCTATTATTTCAATCTCAAAAAAAGAATCTTCTACTTTTGTTTTAATGAGCACAAAGCCGTCTGTTGACGGAGCACGAAAATTGAGTGCATTTGCCAGAAGGACTTTTATCAAAATACTAATTAATAAACGATCGGTAAAAATCATCTTATTGCCCACTGACTCTGACCGGATTACCACAGCCGAAAAATTCGGTACAAATCGTAAATCAGAGATGCAATCGCGAACTAATTGCTCAATCGGTGTATCTGCATAGTGCACATCATTCGAATTTGTCTTTGCCAAAATGGACAGCGATTTAAGCAATTCGTCCATTTGACTAGATTTATCACGAATGTGATCTATACAAATCTGTTGGGTATCTGTACGAGGCTCATACTCTAGAACATTTAGTACACCATTAATTGACGTGATAGGCGATCGTAAATCATGAGAGATGCGATACAAGATTTGATCTAGTTCTTGGTTTCTTTCTTCTAATGATGTGAGTGTTTTCAGCAGCATTTTATTTTTATCAACTACCTCTTCAATGGCAGCTGTTAGCTCCTCTTGCTGAGAAGCTATTTCTTCTAGACGATCGGCCAGATCGCTTTCGCGCTCCATTAAAGCCATCGTACGCATGTCTAGTACCGAACTTAAATATTTTATTTCCTCATTCTCCATAGCACTAAACCTCCAAAGGACTAACAAAAGGTTTTTAACCTTGTATTTGTTCCCACAAAGTAGATAATAATTTCAGCGAACAATTTGTTTTACTTGATGTTAAACAAGCAAATATAATTAATACGTAAATGGAAAAAATAACTCTTGACACCTTAATCGAAGAAAGAAAATTTAAACATGCTACTGTTTACACCGTCACAAAGTCACCGAACATTGCTGTTGTTGAAGCCACAGCAAATTACATCCCTTTAGATCCCTTTAAAGAGGTTTTTAATTATATTGGAGAACTTACAGCAAAAAGAGGTATCACTAAACTTATTTTTGACAAGCGCAAACTTTCGGTATTTCACCAACCTTCTATGGAGTGGTATTTTATCGAGTGGAAAGAAAAAACATTTGATCTTGGTTTAAAAACTCATAGAAAAATATTACCCTTGGATGATATTTTTCGCCAAAGCGTACGAATTGGAAGAGAAAAAATTAATAAGTCTTATCCTACCAAAAAATTCAATTCAATGGATATTCAATATTTTGAAACTGTTGAGGAAGCAATTCAAAAGTAAACCATGCTTTTGTTTTTCAGAACTATAATCTAAATTCTTTTTGTGTAGTTATTGTACGACCTATGGATTCAAAATCCATAGGTTTTTTTTAAGTATTCACAGATTCTAAAATTAGCGATACGAACTCAAACGCTTTCGTAAATAGATTTTAAGTAAACGTGGTTATTTAAAATTAGATGATCGCGTATTGAGCTTATCAAACTGATTATGGATGGCCAAGATTATCACACCAAATAACACAGCCACTACAATCAAAATTATATTCAGCAGCCCTTCTATACCAAAAGATAGTTTGATTAAAATGGTGGAAATGATAAAGCCAGAGTTTCTAATTACTCTATTGAATTGATCAGTGTGTAAAAAGGAAATGAGCAGCAACAGCACATCGGTTAAAATCAATATCGTAAAGCAGGTATCAAAAAATATTTTGTTGACATCTTGAATGGAGGTGACAGGATGATTTGCCGAGTAGAAACTATCATAGATCCACTCGCCCAGACTAAAAAAGGCTAGCAGTACAAAAATCGGTACTAGGCACTTAGCAATAATCGTTTTCATCTTTATGAACTGAGTGATTTCGGATGACAGTTCGCTTGGCTCTGATTCGACTGAACTCTTTCTGTTGAGCCGATAGAACAACAGAATTAGTAAAAAGAGAATCATGGTTGCAATCAAATCGTATGTTAATAGAAGATCGCTAGTTACTTTAAACCAATCGGGTGTTAACTGAAGCTGAGAGAGATCTTTAAAGATTCGCCTGATGACAATCAATGTCATAATCTCATATTGCTTGCCGATGTAGGTGGTGGTTGATTTGGGCAGGTAGTAAATGAGTAGATACACTTCATAAATCAGAATGAAAGAGAAGGGCGTGTAAATAGCTGCAATCGGGTTATTAAAAAGTTCCGTGTAGCCATCAAACGTTACTACTTTCCAATCCACCAGTACAATCAATAGAAGATGGAGCAAGAAACTCGCAATAGCAACGATAACGATCACTCCTTCGCTCTTTTTGCGCGCCTCTTCAGAGAGTATTTTTGAATAGATTGAGTTGAATAGGCTTGCCATTTTGGTCATCGTAAATGAAATGAGAGTTACTCTTTAACAGCATAAGTGAGAAATTGTCTTTGAAACAATCAAAAGCGTTGATCGACAAAACAAAACACCTTCTGCTATTGCATCGAATAAGTATTAGCCAACTCTATTTTGGTATCTTTTCTGGCTTTTTACCAGGCTTAGCATATTCATATCGGTCGATCAACCTCGTTGAATAGTACGCGTCTATTCCATTACTGCATATCGAGGAAGCCCTTTCAAGTTCCAGAAAACCATCTGGCAAAAGTAAATCTTCTTCTAGCTTTACGTGTTGTAGTTTTCCTATAACTAGAAATGTATTGTTGAGTTTGATGGGGATTATTTCCTCCAACGCAAGCGCATACTTTACTTTACTCTCTTTGACAAAAGGCGCCTTAACGGTATCTATCCATTCTGGTGTTAGCCCAAGTTCATTAAACTCGCTTACCTCTTCAGGATATTTAGCGCTTGTTTGATGAGCCAATTCTAAAAATGATGGATGAACATGATTAATCGTATAAACTCCGGTGGCTTGAATATTGCCAAGTGTATGTGGCGCAGCCTGAACCGGCCGATTGATAAACCCTATAAGCGCAGGATCGGATCCTAAATGAACTACGCTACTGAATATAGCAAGATTGGTTTGACCTGTTTTATTAACAGTACCAATCAAACTTACCGATTTGAAACCCGTAAGGCTGTTGATAAAGTTGGCTCGGTAAAAGCGTTCCCAGGTTGCAATGGTGGCAGTAGAAAAATGATGCATGCTTTATTTAATACAAAACTTAAAAAATTGTTCTCGATCTCCTACGGTTGACAAACAAAAATGGCGCTCCATTACCTGAAGCGCCATTTTTTAGAAATTGAAAATCTTATTTTGGAAGTACTACGCCATCAATAACGTGAACAACGCCATTGCTTCCTTTTAAATCAGCAGCCACTACATAAGCAGTTTTACCTGATTCATCAGTTAACATAACCTTGTCTTTATCCAAAGAGGCAGTCAACTTACCACCACTTACGGTTGTTACAACGGCTTTGCCATTACCAGCCTTAATAGCGGCAACAACTGCTGCTGCATCCAAGTTACCAGCTACTACGTGGTAGGTCAATATCTTAGCCAATTGAGCTTTGTTCTCAGGCTTCAATAATGTTGTTACCGTTCCTGCAGGAAGCTTATCGAAAGCCGCGTTGGTGGGAGCAAATACAGTAAATGGACCAGCGCTTTTCAATGTTGTAACCAAGTCAGCAGCTTTTACAGCAGCCACCAACGTTGTGTGATCGGGTGAACTAATAGCAATATCTACCACATCTTTTGATTGACTAATAGCCGTGAACGACATGCTAACTGCAAGGAGTACTAAAAATAAATTTTTCATAATGTGTTGTTTAATTGCGTTGAATAACACGCGAACGTCTCAAGTGTTCAAAAGATTGGCGCTAATATATATTTTTCGAACGCAAACATTACCACAACGAATGTGTTACACGCCCCAAGCAAAAAAATGTAAACGATCATTGCAGTCCAATTATACACTTTCAAAAATTTAAGGACGGCCTGTGCCTCTCTAAATTAAGTTATCTGCAGTTTACTTCATTTTTATTTAACGGTTTGATCATCTCTTTCGTTGAACAATAAGCGGATATCTGCCTTATAGAGTCTCAACTAAATAATTAACTATGAATATTGTAGAAACTGCCGTCAATCACGGATCGTTCAAAACACTAGTAGCTGCTGTAACGGCTGCCGAATTAGTAGAGACATTGTCGGGCAAAGGCCCATTCACTGTATTCGCACCGCTAGATGAAGCCTTCGCTTCATTGCCTGCCGGCACAGTAGAGTCATTGATTGAACCGGCCAACAAAGCCAAGTTGCAAGGTATCTTAACATACCATGTTCTAGCCGGCAAAGTAATGTCAACCGATTTATCTGATGGCATGAAAGCAAAAACAGTGAATGGACAAGAAATCACCATTCATTTGAAAGATGGAAAAGTGTTGATCAATGATGCTGAAGTGGTAGTTGCGAATGTAGAGACGGATAACGGTGTTATTCATGTGGTTAATAAGGTGATTTTGCCAGCTTAATTTCAACTATTATTTTAAAATGGAGAGCCCCAAGCGGGCTTTCTCATTTTAAAAGATGAGTTGATTTTTGCTTCATTCGGTTACTTACTAGCAAACATTTTTGTGCAGACACTGTTTACTCAATTTATAACACTCGATTTTATGTTTAAAAAATTCACAATCACAGATAAGTTGCTAATTCTTTCAGCGATCCTCTCGCTTGTCTTCGCTGAATTATCATGGTTTAAGGGCGAGAAAGAAGCCGCCATATTTGTTGGCTTATGGGTGCCTTCTATACTAGGATTTGGGATTTACTTAAAGCTTATTAGCACCAAATCAAATGACTGATCTTATTCCCTATTTTGCTGCATTGATTACCTTGTTGTTTTCAACCGGATTTTATTTGACCTTGCAGGAAATGAAAAAGAAAAAATAGCATAGATTAAATTAAAAATAAAACCAAGAGCGTCATGAACACTTTAGCCATTTTAGCACAAATCGTTATTGCTGCTTCTATTATCTATGTATGGGTATTCCGCTTCGATAATATTATAATCGAATTCAAACAATACGAATTAGGCGTTCTTGTCCGCTCGGGTGTAGGCGCAGCGAAGATAATACTTGCGACTTTGATAGTTGCAGGTATCTGGTATCCTGCCTTGGTTTTCATTCCCTCTCTTTTGATGGGCTTTCTAATGTTATCAGCTCAGTATTTTCATTTCAAAGTGAAAAACCCATTACACAAGTATATCCCTTCCTTCTTTTTGCTACTCCTCTGCCTCTTTCTGGCATACGTCTCTGAAAGACCATTTTAAAGATGACTTTGCTTTCATGGCTTACACTTTTTTCAAGTGTCTCCTTCTTAATTTATGGGGTTTCTTATTTTTATTCTCCTAACATGAAAAATGAGTTCAAGCGTTTTGGACTCGAAAAGTTCGGGGTGTTAACCGCGGTTTTAGAGATCACGGGTGGCATCGGTTTGATTGTAGGGTTTGTTTCGGTTCCCATCCTTCTTATCTCATCTGGCGGGTTAGCATTATTAATGCTTTTAGGTTTCTTTACGAGACTGCGCGTAAAAGATAGTTTGTTGGTTTCGCTACCCGCCTTCACTTTCATGGTGCTGAACGCCTATATTTTTTACGCTGCACTGGCTTAGCGATCCCTTTTTCAGGAAAAGGCTTTTTAAATAGGAAAAATTCTAAGTCATTGAGTGGACTATTTGGTAACAGCATATACTCTTTAGCGAAGACTGCCGATCAGTCATCAACTTGAAAACATACTGGGTAAGGTTAGTTGTATGGGATCCTCCTTCTCAGTTTTTCGCTTGGTATGTTTTTTCAAAATGATTTGGTTTTCTTGTTGTACAGCCTTAGTCTTTTTGGTTTTCCACAAATGCTCTCTGGCGTGGCGAGCCGTTTGCTGAATATCTACCACTGGTAGCGGATAGTCATCACTTATCTTCACGCCAACAGCAAGCTGCTCCTCTAGCGACATCGACCAAGGTTCGTGAATAAATTTTGTTGGAACATTCTTCAGAACAGGAACCCATTTCCTGATAAAATTTCCTTCAGGGTCGTGGTCTGTACTTTGTTTGACCGGATTGTAAATGCGAATGGTATTCACGCCCATGGTGCCAGCTTGCATTTGAAACTGTGGGTAGTGAATGCCTGGCTCATAATCTAAAAATTGCCTTGCCAAAAAGTGAGCACCTGCTTGCCAGGGTTGCCATAGGTGATGCGTGAAAAAGGATACCATCAAACTCCGCATTCTGAAATTCAGGTAGCCAGTACTTTTCACACAGTTGATGCAAGCGTCTATCAAAGGATAACCCGTATGTCCGTTCTCCCAAGCATCAACTAATTTCTTATCTACTTCAGTTCTGATTTCGTTAAACCCTTTATTTAGATTTTCAAATTCGATGCGGCACTCGCTTTCAAACTTTTGAATGAAATGGCAATGCCAATGCAAGCGGTTGATAAAAAACCCGATGTTCCGTTTATCACCTGTAACTGCAATCGCATTTAAGGAAGCCTGGTAAACTTCCTTCATGCTGAGATTGCCCCAGGCCAAATAAGGCGAGAGTCGACTGCAACTTCTGCGACTTTCCTCTGGTTTTGAAATATGTTTGCTGTAGCCGGTTTTTCGTTCATATAGAAAACTTGCCAGATATTGATTACCCGTTGTAGTGCCGCCCGGTTGAAATTGATTGTTGGCAGGGTAGGAAATAGTAAACTCGGGAACGAGCCCAGTCGGTAATTGAATAGATTTTAATTTTGTTAAATCCACAGAAAACAACGGAGCACTCATCGTCTCTAGCCACTTTTTGCTAAAGTCTTTTCTGTTGCGCAGCCCGCGGATGATTCCATTGGTCGGATATTCTTTCCAAAGAATATTTCTTTGTTTGCAAAATTCGGAGACCGCTTGGTCGCGTTGGTAGGTGATGTGGTTCCCAATTTCTTGATGTGAGAAGATGGTGACTACTTCAAAGACATCGCTTATTTTTTGGATAGCGGTTATTGCTTCACTGTGAATGGCCTGTATGAATTGGCCATATTTAGAAAGTGTTTTATTCAAATCAGCGAGTGATTGCTGCACAAACCGCCAATGTCGCTCATCACTATCGGCAAAGTTCATCACCGATGGCTCGTACAAATAAATCAAGACAACAGGTAAATTATTTTCTAATGCTCGCAGCAGAGGCTGATGATCGGTAAGCCTCAAGTCTCTTTTAAACCACACAATATTGATAGCTGGTTTGCCCACTTATTCGCTACCTAAGTTTTTTAAAAATTTTTCAGCTTGGTGAATATGCCCTTCTTGTTTTTCATCTGGCATTTTATCGAAGGTTTTTACCAACATACCCAATCGCGGGTTCTTTAAAAAGAAATCGCGATGAACGTGCATGAACCGCCAGAACAAGCCATCCCATATCGGCTGCCAATCGCCTTTTGGATAGTCACTCATTTTCATCAGGTAGTTGCTACCGCTGATGTAAGGCTTGGTAGCCATCAAACCGCCATCCGCAAACTGACTCATGCCATACACGTTGGGCACCATCACCCAATCATACGAGTCTATAAAGAGTTCCATGAACCATTTATAAACTTCATCGGGATCAAACTCACATAACAACATAAAATTACCCAACACCATTAACCGCTCAATATGATGGCAATAGCCGGTTGCTAATACTTTTTTAATCGTGCTGTCAATGGGAGCAATACCGATAGTTCCGTTCCAAAACGTGGCAGGAATTTTTCGCTTAAACTTCCAGTAATTGGTGGTTCGCTCTTGCGTGCCTTTGGTTTGGTACACACCACGAATAAACTCGCGCCAGCCTACAATTTGTCGAACAAATCCTTCGAGCGAGTTCAATGGAACTTCATTTTCATTCGCGTAAGCTATGGCTTGGTCGATGATGTCTTTTGGAGTGAGCAAGCCCACGTTCATCATTGGTGTGAGTACGCTGTGATGCAAAATGCTTTCTCGATTAACTAGTGCATCTTCGTATTCACCAAATTCAGCAAACCGTTTTTGAAAAAACTGTTTTAACCAAGCACGGCTTTCAGTAAAAGTAGTTGGGTAGATAAAGGTATTATTGATTTCTCCGTAATTGTTGGGAAAGTTCTTGCTCACGTATTCCACAGTTTCCAGCCAATGCTCATTTGGTTTGGGAAACGTTACTTCAGGGGCTTTCTTTCCTTTGGGATATTTCAATCTGTTTTCGGTATCGAATGTCCACTTGCCACCCGCAGGTTGCAATTGTTCGTCCACCAATATCTTAAAGTGCTTGCGTTGCTGCGTGTAGAAGTCGGTTTGGTAAAAACGTTTTTTGGTGGAGAAGTAACTATCAATTTGTTCGCTTGTCAAAATAAAAAGCGGTGAGTCATACTTGACCACGTTCAATTTCAACACTTCGGTTTGCTGGGCGATTCTTCTTTCCAATAAATAATCAGTCGCATCAGCATAATGAATTTCTGCAAATCCTTTTTTCTTTAAATAGGGTAACAGGTTTCTAACATCGGCAAGTTTATCTTTCGCCTCAACATAAATTACCTCATAACCTTTACTTTCCAGAAAGTGCTGGTACGCCTTCATGCTAGCGCGATGAAAGACAAGTTTTTGTTTGTGGAAATTGTATTGGCTAAAGAAAAGAAATTCTTCTATTAAGTATACAGACCTACTTTTGTCTAACACAGGGTGCTTCTCAAAAAGCTGGTGGGGGAAGATGAGGGAGATTGCTTGTTTCAAATCAAAACGGATTATTTTCCTTAACAATTAAATTGCTAATAAGTTTTAAAGGTGAAATATCGAGAAAAGTTTGGTTTTGGAATATATGAGCGAACCAACAAAGACAGCCAAGGTAGAGGCTATCCATTGTTGAGAGTGAAACTCCAAAAGTAGATGTGCTATGAAGCTAATATTTAATTAGGGTAC
The DNA here is from genome assembly GCA_013298505.1 of Cytophagales bacterium. Classification (GTDB taxonomy): domain Bacteria; phylum Bacteroidota; class Bacteroidia; order Cytophagales; family Cyclobacteriaceae; genus ELB16-189. The sequence continues at coordinate 6,105 of JAAFHY010000075.1, read as the reverse complement.
ACAACTTAGTGCCGACACTCAGTTTGCCAAAGGCATCTTGATAAGATTTAGACAAATTTTTCGGGCAGGTAATCACTTGTCGTCTTTTATCTGATTTCTGTCGCAAAAGAACAAATACCTGAAACCGCTACATCCGTTTCTGCTTAGAAATAATTAGTTAAATGAAAAAGAAAATTTTAATGATCGCGCTGATCGGCACTATTGTATCAGCATGCTCTCAAAAAGAGAAACGGACTAACGTTGAAGAGTATCCAACGTTTGCGGAAGCTATTCCCGCACTCAGCGAAGCCGAGTTGATAAAAAGAGGAAGTTACATCGTTACCATTGGCGGATGTAACGATTGTCACTCACCTAAAGTAATGACCCCGCAAGGGCCCGCGCCAGACCCAGCTAGATTATTGTCTGGTCATAATCAAAATGAAAAACTTCCACCCGTTGGAGACCACAATGGATGGGTTTTATTTAGTATGAATCAAACCGCCTATGTGGGGCCATGGGGAACATCGTACGCGGCCAACCTTACACCTGACGACACAGGCATAGGTGCTTGGAGTTTTGAAAATTTTAAAACGGCCATGCGGAAGGGAAAACTAAAGGGCCTTGAAGGCAGTAGGGACTTACTTCCGCCCATGCCTTGGCAGATATACAAAAATATGACGGATGACGATTTAAGGGCAGTGTTTCATTATTTAAAATCGCTGAAGCCAGTGAATAACTTAGTGCCTGCACCCATTCCTCCAAAAGCATCTTGATGCGATTGACAAAAATTTACATCAGAAAATTAGCTGTCGCTTTTTACCTGATTTCTGTCGCAAAGTAACAAGTACATGAAACGGGCTTTACCGTTTTCATGACAACAATAAAACAGTAGAAAAAAACTAAACAACTAAAAACAACACCTTTATGAAAACAATCATCATCACACTAGGCGCACTCGTAGCCACTCTTTTAACGTTTATTGCAGCCGGCACTTTGGTCAATGTTACAAAATCTGAAGTACACACCTCCGCTCAACTTGGCGCAAAAGTCGTTGCCTCACTTCAAGAGTCATCCTTTGCACAGTATGAACAACTGTTCCCTTCTCTTGAAGAATTTAAAAACATGATGGAAGAGAATGCCCACGTGTATGGTAACAATTTGAAAGCAGCTCAAGCTGATTTCGCAAATGAATACCACACTAAATTAGTTCCCGTATTAAAGGAATCGTTTGATAAACTGCAACGTGATGGTAAAGTGAAGGGGATTGACTGGAGTGCTGTTAAGTACGTGACTACATCATACCAAGTAGCAAAGGATGACCATACTAAGGCTTCCATTACAATAGTCGTATCGTCCAATGGTAAAGAATATCAAATCACGATTCAAAACATATTGGTTATCAATGGGCAATGGAGAATAGGTCAATTTGCAAAATTATCGTAACCACAGGAGAAAAAAGTAATCCATTGACCATGAGAACAAGGATAAGTATCGCCATCATCATTTTGATAAGCATCTCTGGCCACGCACAAACGCTAATCCCTAAAATCGGCATTTCTTTGTCGACCTTGGGTGCGAGCGAGCATGTGCCTATGATGATCAATAGTTTCAGTAGTCAATCGGGCTACACCATCGGTGTTGGCTATAGCATCCCTGTTAAACCAAATGGCATTTCTCTCTTCTCCATTCAACCAGAAATTTTATTTGTGCAGAAGGGATTTAAGGTAGATGCGCAAGGTGAATTCATTTTTGTTGAACAACTCTCGTTGATCAATACCCATCAGGAATATACGGTGAACTATTTAGAATTTCCAGTACTTGCCAAATATGAGTTAGGGTCAGATAACTTCAGGTTTTCGTTTTACGCAGGGCCATCGATTGCTTTTGGCCTAGGCGGAAAGTACAAAGCAGTAGCTACCCGCACAACGGAAGGTGGTACGGAACAATTTATCAACACAGAGGGCAGCATCAAATTCTACAAATCCAAAAACACGAGCGACATAAATTTTGACCACAATGTTGATGTTGGCTTGCAAGTTGGCGTTGGTATTACACTTTTTAATAAAGTGATGGTAGAAGCTCGTTATGGAAACAGCTTTACAGACCTGAATGAAGAAAGGGAATCTAAGAATCGATTGATTCAACTTATTTTAGAAGTACCCATTGCTTTAAAGCGATAATGAAAATCTTAAATGATAAGCATCCCCTCTAATTTTAAGAGGGGTTTTTACATACGCAAACACCTCACTTCTTACATACTTTTCTAAACGCACTGGAGTCGGAGTACTCTAGGTTTAGCGGAATAAATAATGTCCCGAAGGATGCTCATCTGAACATGCATGTCACAAAATGCCTATTAATTGTCGCGAAATAACAAATAGCATAAAGGCACACAACCGTTTCTTTGCATAGAAAAAAAACTGAAATGATACTCTTTTTTGAAAAAGATAAGAATGTGTCAGAAACAGAAACAAACGCGTTTGTACAAATAGGTAAAGAGCAAGCTATGGGCATCATGGAACGGAATTATAGACTCAACATTGGAATAACTAAAAAGGCAATTGTAATGGTAGGCATTGCCGTAGCCTTGTTGGCTTGGCAGGTTATTGCTAAAGAATTTTCTCTACTCTAAGGTTCGATAGAAAACCACCTATTTTTAATGACCATCAAAATTGAAATTTGTGATAAAAGAGAATCGCCATGAAATGGAAGCTATTACCAGAGAGACCCTTTAATTGGAAAATGAAGAGCCTCGGCTCGGCACAGACGAATTTTAGCGTTGACAAAGACGGAGTTTTTCGATTGCACATAGAACATGACATCATTAAGGGAGTGACTCCCGCAATGCTCGACTGGTGGTTCAGGAACATCAAGGGTACGATGATATATCAGGGTAAATTATATCCACGTTATCTTGTGTGGCATCCTATTGACCACATCCATTGGGAACTGAAAAAAGTTGGACGTGATGGGAAAGTTGGGGTAGGTTCGCAATTTCGGATTGTGGAGGCTTTCAATGGAAATAGCAATTACTTAATCGATACCGTTGATACCGTTTCAAAACTAGATCAATCCGGTATTGTGTTGACGCTGACTGTTTTGGGGGTAGAGATATTTAATCTGACGCATGATTTCCGCCCTGTTACGGAAGGCACAAAATACATCTCCAATATGAAGGTGGGCACCAACCATCTCCTCGGGCGAGTACTTTTGAATCGGCTGCTTACAAAGTACATTTTTACGAAAGAAATGGGCACGGCATGGCTTCGCCACAACATAGAAGAAGTAGGCAACTTTGAATTTTTTCTGCCTGACTTATATTTATCTGAGACAACTCGGTCTTAATGTAAATCCGTGGTTAACCATTCGCAGCGAAGTAATCTTTGATTACAACAATTCATTGAACGGCACTGGATTTCAACTAGGAGGCAAACCCCCACTTCTTATAAGCCTTTCTAAACGCGCTAGAGTCGGAGTATCCCAATATTTCGGCTACTTCGCCAACCCTAAAATCCGACCGCTTCATAATGGTTTGTGCGAGATCTTTTTTAAGGTCGTTGACAATATCGCGGTAGCTTGTTCCATCGTCTTTCAGTTTTCGCTGGAGCGATCGGGGTGTTAAGTTCAACTTCGAAGCGGCTATTTCAATAGAAGCTGATTGGCCTTTGAAGTCACTGATTAACATTTGCTTTACCCTATCTGAAAAACTTTCATTCTCATTCAATGATTTTAACTTTTGCTCAAGTGTATCATTAAAAAACTGAAACAACGATTTGTCATAGCTGAGGATGGGAACAGTTGCCGCATCTTTGCTGAACACAAGGGTATTTCGTTTACTGTTAAAATTTATCTTGGATTGAAAAACACGCTCGTACTCCTGGCGCATGCGCGGAGGATAGGTTAACTCAACACACAAAGGATGTATTTTTTTTCCTGTCAGTGTTTTGGCAATGGCCAAGGCGCTTGACATACCTATTTCAATTGCCTGTCTCGTTCCCTCAGGGGCAACTTGCTGCCACGACATGGCAGGGTCGTAGTGAACAGAAAAGTCTTTTGATGTTAGTTCGGCAGAAAATTTCACCACAGGTGTGTACAATTCATTGAACTTGCATAGCATGAGGGTGGATTCATAAACGCTGCTACTGCTTTGCATCAAATAGCCAATCATGCCAAGAATGGTGGGATTTGCACGCTCGCCTAAGTGTAAACCAAGCAATGGGTCTTTGGTATGATCCAACAGCACGTCCCAAAACTTAGCAGCTTGGTCGTATGTAACAAATTTCTCAGAGTCATTAAGTTCATGTGGCGCAAAGCCTAGCTCATTGCAAACCGCTGCCAAGTCTGCGCCAAATTCTACAGCACCGTAGATGATATCACGCAACGAACTCATTTGTGCATTCATATCTTCCTTTAAAGTTAATATTTAGATGAGATATCAGGAATCATCAGAAACAAAGTAAAGTCCGTGCTAACGTGCGCGGTTACATTGATCCATAGATTTTTTCATCATAAATATATGAGGGAAAATGGATGCTTGCAATCAGCACAAATGGATGTCCCTTGACACGACTATTGTAAATTTGATAAGTCGACTGATCTTCTTGAAAACTCAATACGGTTATACTTCATAGATCTGTGTCGACAAGTAACAAATACCTGGGAAAAATTGCATCACTTAATCTAGCCAGTTTAACGCTCGTCAAGTCCGAAAGCATGATTTTTAAAAAATCTTAGTGACATCTTCTATTTTTGATTGGTAAACTGCCCATTTCAAAATTTTTATGTAGCCTGAGGCATTCTCAATCATCTTACTGTTTTCTTCCAAAAACTTAGCTTTGATTTTAATACTCTCACCTTCTCTTTGTCAATTAGGCCAAAGTAAACGAGGGCGAACAAAACCAACCATACCAACCCTTTTATCAGAAAGAATAGAAACCCAGCTATACCAATGTCTTTAATGAATTCCATAAGTTAAAAATTCAATTTTCAATCAGGCAATGAGATTCCAGTTCTTCGAAGATGGCAATGTTGTGGTCGAATCCTTTATTCACCTCATCTGCCCAATTGTCGTTTTGCACTGCTCGTATTGACTGCACGGCATCTTGCATACTTTCAAAATCATACATGCGCCCTGTTGAAGGAACGGATTTCTTGATCATCTGTCCGCCAAAAACGAGTGCCAAATAATTTAAGTAGATATGAGGTAAAACTTCTTCATACGAAAGAGAACTCAGGTAATCGGTATAGGCTTTGGTGCTATTGAGCACCAGCTCAGCAGAATTGCCTTGAGCCTTCAGCTCTACAATATCGGCCTGTACATTCTCCGTTCTCTTAAGGCTAGTGTGTGGCAAGCCGATGCGCTCAATCGCTTGGAAAATTTGTAGTTGCTGGTTGAGGTACAATAAGTATTGCTCTTTGGTCAGTAAGCCTCGAAACATCCGTGCGTTAAAGGGCATGCGTTCGGCAATTTTGTGTTTGGCGCTGGTGGCTTCTTTTAGTGGTAACATGTGGTGCGTTGTTTAAATAATATGCGCAAATTTAGAATCATTCTAAATAAAAGCAATTGAAATCTTAAAAACATCCAATTTTTAGTAAAATCAAGTGTTTTGTTGTGTTAAACCACGAATAGCCTTGAAGCACAGGGGATGAAAAGGCTAACTACGAATAGCACGAATTCACACGAATTCAATTTTGCCTTGATAGTATTTATTCGTGGATTAGTGGCGATTAAAGATCTTCTGTAGGCTCAATTCAAACTGATCTAGACTGGGCTTTGCCTCGATTATTTCGGCATCGGTCGCTGCAATATTTTACTTCGTCCCACACCTTCTCCCATTTTTTTCGCCACGTAAACGGGCGTCCGCATACGGTGCAGATTTTAGTGGGGAGATTCTGTTTTTTGTGCATGGGTGATGTTGATTGCAATTAGGCTACAAGCTTGTAGCCTGCGGCCTGTGGCTTGCGGCCAACTTTGTTATCAAATTAAATTCTTACCAATTTTTTCTCTCTCAAATCATCCAACATCAATATGTCTTTATGATTGGTTTGAAAACGTTTCACATCAAATAGAAACATCGTGTGGTCTCCAGCATCTTTTGCCCAGATTTTTTCCAGCTCCATCAACCC
>JAAFHY010000074.1 GCA_013298505.1 Cytophagales bacterium | reverse complement strand
TCGCATAAATGATTTGATCGGCTTATTGAAAACAGTTGCTCCACGAGGAAAGGAGTTTAAGTATTTCGCCCAGGTGTTTCAAGCGTTGCGTATCGTAGTGAATGAAGAGATGCAGGCGCTTGAAGATTTTTTGCACCAATGTGGCGAGGTAATGGAAAAGGGCGGAAGGCTGGTGGTGATGAGTTACCACTCGTTGGAAGACAGGTTGGTGAAGAACTACGTCAACAGTGGTAAAATGTATGGCGATGTGGAGAAAGATTTTTACGGAAATAAAGTAAGGCCTTTTGAGGCGATCAATCGAAAACCGATTGAAGCATCCGAAGAAGAAGTAAATGAAAATAACAGAGCAAGGAGCGCAAAATTGAGAATAGCAGAAAAAATATAGTTGGTCGTTGGTAGTTGATCGTTATTCGAACGAACAACTAAAAACGAACAACCAACAACGAAAAAGAAATGGAGAATAAATTCAGAATAGAGCCACCGCAAAAAGCAAATGAGCCCCGCGTAAAGCCTGTAACCAAGACAAGCGGCAGTGGCAAGAGCGTTTTTTCAGGTTTGGAGAAGCGGCTCAAGTTAGAGAGTTATTTTGAAGACGGATTTCCGGTGCAATACCTGCCTAAAATATTGTTTGTTGTGTTATTGAGTTTGATCTACATCAGTAACACTCACTATGCCGAAAAAACGACTCGTCAAATAGATCGCGCTCAAACCGAAGTTCAAGACTTGCGGGCCGACTATACGACTTTGAAATCAGATGTCATGTTTGCGAGTAAACAAAGTGAAGTTGCCAGGCGAGTGAAGCCATTAGGATTAAAGGAAAGTTTAAACCCACCCTTTAAAATAGTTGTGAAAAATTGATGAACATAAAGCAATCCATATTAGTAAGAGTAAGAGTAGCATTTTTATGCGTTCTCATTTTTGCTATTTGTGTGGGCGCTAAAATAGGACACATTCAAATTGTGGAAGGCGAGAAGTGGGCCAAGATGAGTGAAGAAATCAACTTTGACTATAAAAAGGTAAAGGCCACCCGCGGCAATATTTATTCAGACAATGGAAGTTTGCTCGCAACCAGTCTTCCCTTCTATAAAGTAGCCATAGATCCTACCTTGGCGAAGGAAGAAATTTTTAGGCAAGGAATTGACTCACTTTCTTGGTTTTTGTCTAGGTATTACAAAGACCGGTCAGCAAAAGAGTATAAAGAAATGCTGAAAGATGCGCGGGCCACGGGTAAACAATATGTTACCATTAATCGCAAGCGAATCAATTACCAAACAAAGAAAGAAATGATGAGTTGGCCCATCTTCCGAGATGGCCGCTACAAAGGTGGAGTGATTTTCGAAAAAATGGATGTGCGCTATCGGCCCTTCTCGAATTTGAGCCGAAGAACTGTTGGATTTGTAAATGAAGATGGAAAAGGCGCAGGGTTAGAATATAGTTTTGACGAGGCATTGGGTGGACAAGACGGGGAGGCCTTGTTTCAAAAAATTGCAGGCGGTACGTGGAAGCCTGTATTTGATGCTAATAACATCAAAGCCATTGATGGCCTGGATATTCAGACAACTATTGATATCAATCTCCAGGATGTGGCCGAGACGTCACTTCACAGAGCCATGCAAGCACATGATGCAGACGAAGGTACTGTTGTGGTGATGGAGGTGAAAACGGGACACATCAAGGCTATTTCAAATTTAACGGCCGATGGGCGTGGTGGCTTTCAGGAAGAATTTAATCACGCAGTCGGTGGCTCTATCGAACCCGGCTCTACTTTTAAGTTAGTGACAATGATGGCTTTGTTGGAAGAAACGAACATTGAACTGACTGACACGATCAACACGGGTAATGGTGAATACAAGTTTTACAATCGAATCGTGCGCGACCATGACGAGGGAGGATACGGAAAAATTACAATAAAGCGCGCGTTTGAACTCTCTTCAAATATTGCCATGGCCAAGTTGATGGATAGACATTTTGGCACAAAGCCTTCCAAGTTTTTAGAATATGTCGACAGACTGAAACTATCTACACCACTTGGATTACAGATCACCGGTGAATCGTATCCGAAAATCACGCGCCCCAAAGATAAAAACTGGAGCGGCATAACACTTCCCTGGATGGCCTACGGCTATGGGTTTGAAATTTCTCCACTGCACACCTTGACTTTGTATAATGCAGTCGCCAACGATGGCAAAATGATTAAACCGGTTTTTGTCACTTCAGTCAGTGAGGCAGATCGGATTAAACAAGAATATGAAACCGAGAAAATCGATTCAAAAATATGTTCTTCTAAAACACTGAAGCAATTGCAGCTTCTGTTGGAGGGTGTGGTGGACAATGGCACGGCAAAAAACTTAAAAAATAGCTACTACCGCATTGCGGGAAAAACCGGAACTGCTCAAATATTAAAAGACGGCCGCTATGAGAGAAGATATGTTACTTCATTTGTTGGTTTCTTTCCTGCCCATGCGCCAAAATACTCAGCCATCGTATTAGTAAAAAACCCACGTGGCATCTATCAATATGGAAATAGCGTAGCAGGCCCAGTGTTTAAAGACATTGCCGACAATATTTATTCAAGAGATATTAATCTTCACACGGCCATGGAGAAAGCAAAAATGTCAGAGCCGGGTGTGTTTCCTACGATTCGTGCTGGAAAGCAAGATGAGTTGACAATGATTGCGAATGAGTTGGGTGTTTCCAACCACACAGCCACCGAAGAAGAATGGATCAAGACTTCAAAAAATGGAAATGCTATAGTGTGGAAGAAGAATGCCATTGTCAGAGATCATGTTCCTGACGTGACGGGGATGACGTTTAGAGATGCTATTTTCTTGTTAGAGAAAACTGGGCTTCGGGTTTCATACGAAGGAAAAGGCCGGGTGTCAGGTCAGTCTATATCTCCGGGAACAAAAATAAGCAAGGGCGCTAGAATTTATCTGAGACTAAGTTAATGGCCATTCTAAAAGACATATTGTACAAAGTACCAATCACTTCTACTTCAGGGAGTACTGATGTGGATATCAATACGATCTGTTTTGATTCAAGAAAGGTCAAAGCAGGTTCTTTGTTTATTGCTATAAAGGGTACACAATCAGATGGGCACGGGTTTATTGACAAGGCAATTTCATTGGGTGCTGTTGCCATTGTCGCGGAAAGACTTCCAGAAGTAATTTCCGATAAAGCGACCTATGTAACAGTCAAAGATAGTGCTCAAGCGTTGGGAATTATTGCATCCAATTTTTATGGCAACCCTTCTGGAAAATTGAAATTAGTTGGAGTAACGGGGACCAATGGGAAGACGACTGTTGCAACGTTGCTTTATAAATTATTTTCTTCTTTAGGATATCGCTGTGGAATGTTGTCCACAGTTGTGAATAAGATTGTGGACAAAGATTTTGTTTCTACGCATACAACTCCAGACCCCATTCAAATAAACGAACTTCTGGTGAGCATGTTGGATGCGGGCTGTACACATTGTTTTATGGAAGTTAGCTCTCACGCAGTTGCGCAAGGTCGCATCGCGGGATTGCATTTTGTAGGCGCACTTTTTACCAACATCACACATGATCACCTGGATTACCACCGTACGTTCGAAAGTTATATCCGAGCTAAGAAAGGATTTTTTGATGGTTTGTCATCTGATGCTTTTGCGCTAGTCAATATAGACGACAAGCGCGGCATGGTGATGCTTCAAAATACCAAAGCGCAAAAGAAAACTTTTGCGTTGAAGAAAATGGCAGACTACAAAGCCAAAATCATTACTAATTCCATTGAAGGGCTGGAGTTGGAGATTGGTGAACGCAGCGTTTGGTTTAAGTTAATAGGCGACTTTAACGCCTACAATCTTCTTACGGTGTACGGTGCTGCGTGCTTGATGGGCGAAGATTCCGAAACCGTTCTCCTTAAACTTTCAGCGTTAACGACAGCACCCGGAAGATTTGAATTGGTATTACCCGGTTCTAAATTCACGGCTATTGTTGATTATGCCCATACGCCCGATGCACTCAAGAATGTGTTGGAGACAATCGAACATTTTAGAACCGGTCAAGAGCAAGTAATCGCAGTAGTCGGTTGTGGGGGTGATCGTGATAAAACAAAAAGACCGCTTATGGCTGCGGTGGCTTGTAAGTATTCCAATAAAATAATTTTCACTTCAGATAATCCAAGGAGTGAAGACCCCTTGGAAATCATCAAGGAGATGCAAACTGGTGTTGGACCAACGGACGCCAAAAAAACATTGGTGATGGTAGACCGTGAGGAAGCGATCAAGACGGCTTGCATGTTGGCGAAAGAGAAGGACATTATTATCGTGACAGGTAAAGGGCATGAAAACTATCAGGAAATAAAAGGGGTCAAACATCCTTTTGATGATAAAGAAGTGTTAACACGAATGTTAAAAATGTTTGCGAATTAATGCTGTACTATTTATTTGACTATATCGAAAAAAACTTTGACTTCCCTGGAGCAGGGTTGTTTCAATACATTTCGTTCCGAGCAGGAGTGGCCGCTATTCTTTCTTTATTAATTACGATCACATTCGGAAAAAGATTAATCAATTTCTTGCGCAAAAAGCAAGTGGGCGAAGACATTCGTGATTTGGGATTAGAAGGTCAATTGCAGAAGAAGGGCACACCTACAATGGGTGGTATTATTATCATCGCTGCTATTTTAATTCCTACGTTGCTGATGGCAAAGCTCGACAACGTGTATATCATTTTGTTAGTAGCCACCACCATTTGGCTTGGGCTTATCGGATTCTTAGATGACTACATAAAGGTATTTAAGAAGAATAAAGAGGGATTGGCTGGGCGATTTAAAATTGTGGGTCAAGTTTCCATTGGCTTGATTGTGGGGCTGACTCTCTTTTTTAATGACAATGTCGTCATCCGAGAGAAGTCAGCCCCCTCAGTTGCTAGCATTGAAATAGCTGCGATTCCCGCTGACGTTAGGTCAGAATATGATGTAAAATCTACCAAGACAACGGTTCCCTTTTTAAAAAATAATGAATTTGACTATAGCAGTTTGATATCCTGGTGGAATGCTGATTATACATGGATCGTTTACACGCTTTTTGTAATATTTATTATTACAGCAGTTTCAAATGGAGCAAATATTACAGATGGTATTGATGGACTTGCGGCTGGAACCTCCGCGATTATTGGACTAACGCTCGCCATATTTGCTTACCTGTCAGGTCGTGTTGACTTTAGTACATACTTGAACATTATGTATATCCCAAATCTGGGAGAGCTGGTAATTTTTTGTACTGCTTTTGTGGGTGCGTGCCTTGGCTTTCTATGGTACAACTCTTACCCGGCACAAGTATTCATGGGTGACACCGGAAGTTTGTCAATGGGGGGAATCATTGCTGTGTTGGCTTTAGCCGTAAGAAAGGAATTGATGATTCCTCTTCTATGTGGAATCTTTTTTGTGGAGCTGGTTTCGGTAATGATGCAGGTGACCTACTTTAAATACACCAAAAAGAAATATGGCGAAGGCAGAAGAATACTACTGATGTCTCCCCTCCACCATCATTATCAAAAAAAGCAAATACACGAATCTAAAATTGTGACAAGATTTTGGATTGTGGGAATACTATTGGCTATTGTTAGTCTGGCAACACTAAAGTTACGATGAGCGAAAGAGTCGTCATATTAGGATCAGGCGAAAGCGGAACGGGCGCAGCTATCTTAGCAAAGGCGAAGGGACTTGCTGTTTTTGTTTCGGACCAAGGTGTAATCAAAGATCAATTCAAAAAGGAATTGATTGACAGCTCTATTGAGTTTGAGGAGGGGCAGCACACGATCGAAAAGATACTTAGCGCATCACTTGTCATAAAAAGTCCGGGAATTCCCGATAAAGCAGAGGTTATTAAGAAGGTAAAAGCCGCAGGGATTGAAATCATCGATGAGATTGAATTTGCATTTCGCTATTTAAAAGGAAAGGTAATTGCTATAACCGGCACGAATGGAAAGACCACAACCACCTTGTTAACATATCACCTTCTGAAGTCGGCTGGACTTAATGTTGCGTTGGCAGGTAATGTGGGAGAGAGTCTTGCCCGGAAAGTAGCAACGGCTCATCATGATTGGTACGTGATTGAGATTAGTAGCTTCCAATTGGATGGCACAAAAACATTCCGGCCGGATATTGGAATTCTCTTGAATATTACCCCTGATCATTTGGATCGCTACGATTATCAAATGCAGAATTATATCAATTCTAAATTTCGATTAGTTCAATCCATGAACTCTTCCGGATCTTTTATTTATTACTCAGACGATGCGGTAATAGAAAAAGAGATGGCTAGTAAATCAATTTCACCTGTTAAAGTCAGGGTATCATTAAAATCAAATCCGGGTGTACCGGTTTATTTTAATGGAAAAGAAATGACATTTTCTTTGAATGGAAAATCTTTCTCTTTTACACAGGCGCAAACCGCGTTAAAGGGACCGCATAATTTGATCAATACGATGTCTGCCGTTTCTGCCGCTGTGTTAGCGGGTGTTTCGATTGAGAAAATTGGAATGGCTTTGAAGACATTTGTTAATGCACCACATCGACTTGAATCAGTGGCGACCATCAATGGTGTTGAGTTTGTGAACGATTCCAAAGCCACTAATGTCGATTCAGTGGTTTATGGACTAGGAAGTTACAAGGGTCCTCTGGTTTGGATTGCCGGAGGGATTGACAAGGGAAATGATTACACACTGATTGAAGATCAGGTAAAAGAAAAAGTGCGTGTGTTGATTTGTTTGGGGAAGGATAACGAGAAACTAAAAAAGGCTTTTAGTGGCAAAGTGAAGGAAATTTACGAAACACAAAGTGTAAAGGAATTGGCACAACTAGCACTGCGGGTGTCAGAAAAAGGAGATGTTGTTTTGCTATCACCTGCTTGTGCAAGTTTTGACCTTTTTAAGAATTATGAAGATCGTGGCGCACAATTTAGAAATGCTGTTTTGGAGTTGAAGGATGAAGTTGAGAATAATAGAAGTCAGAAGTTAGGAGTCGGAATGTAGAATATGGAGAATAAGAAACCAGCTCAATCATTTAGAGACTTGGTGGTGTGGCAAAGGGCACATCAACTAGCGCTAGGCATCTACAAAATGACGAATTCTTTTCCTAAAGAGGAGTTATACGGATCTACTTCTCAGGTGAAGAGATCATCGGTTTCCGTAGCGGCTAATATAGCGGAAGGATTCAAGAAAAAAGGAAAGAAAGACAAACTAAGATTCTTTAACATAGCACAAGGGTCATTGTCGGAAACAGAGTATTATTTGATTTTGGCAAAAGATCTAGAGTACTACGAAACAACAGTATTGATGGAGAGGGCCAGTGAAGTGGGCAGGCTTCTAGAGTCTTATATTAAAGCAATTCAAAAATGATTCTAACTTCTAAATTCTGTATTCTAAATTCTTTTTACTTATGAAATTGAGTAGAATAAAAGAATGGGCTGATAAAAACCTGCAAGGCGACAGGGTTATTTGGGCTGTTGTTTTTGCTCTGTCGCTTATTAGCATTCTGGTTGTTTACAGTTCTATTGGGACACTGGCATACAAAAGAACGGCTAGTACCGAGTCATATTTATTGAAGCACACGTTCATGGTTTTCTTAGGTTTAGGTGCTATGTGGGTCGCTCATAAAATAGACTATCGTTATTATTCTAAAATATCCCGATTAGCGTTGTGGGTAAGTGTTCCGCTATTAATCTATACGTTCACCAATGGAACCACTATCAACGAAGCAGCCAGATGGATTACGCTGCCAATCATTAACACTTCCTTCCAACCATCAGATTTTGCGAGTTTGGCATTGATAATCAACCTCGCTAGTATGCTTTCCAAAAAGCAACAAAACATAGATGATGTAAAAGAAGCCCTCATTCCTATGCTAATATGGTGTGGCGTGATATGCGGGTTGATTGCTCTCACAAATTTATCGACCGCGATGTTGCTGTTCGCGACTTGTATGTTGGTAATGTTTATCGGTCGTGTACCGGTTAAGTATTTGGCGATGCTGGTTTTGGTTGGCTTACTCGCTGGCGCTGTTGCATTGAAGTTCGGAACACGCGGTGCTACAGCACTAAGTCGTATTACTGCTTTTGTCAATGGGACTGAACTTCCGTTTCAGGCAAAACACGGACGCATAGCAGTGGCGACCGGGGGTGTTTTTGGAAAGGGGCCAGGTAATAGTGATCAACGGAATATTTTGCCGCATCCTTATTCTGATTTTGTATATGCAATTGTGATTGAAGAGTATGGTATGATTGGAGGAGTGATAGTTCTTGCATTGTATTTGGTTTTACTCCACCGAGGAATGAAAGCTGCCTATAATAGTGAGCGCGCGTTCGGGGGTTTGTTATCGGCAGGTCTAAGTTTTGATTTGGTCTGTCAGGCTATGGTCAATATGGGAGTAGTGGTTGGCTTGGGCCCAATTACGGGGCAGCCACTTCCTTTAATCAGTATGGGCGGTACAGCCATGGTTTTCACCGGTTTATCTGTTGGAATTATTTTGAGCGTGAGTCGCGGTGAACAAGAAGAAAACTGGGGACAAACCAGTACTTCGAAAGAAGTTGTAGGTGAACACAAAGATTTAGAAGCAAAAGCAGCATAGTAATTTGAAGATGAGGCAATTTGAAAATTTGAAAATAGACTTTGTTAACTGATTTCTTTAAAAAAATATGTTACTAGTAAACCGACTGAAGACAAAACGATTAAACAACTAAATTCTATATTCTAAATTCTGACTTCTTGAATTCAAAACAACCATATCGCATCATTATTAGTGGAGGAGGCACAGGTGGACATATTTTTCCTGCGTTGGCCATTGCTAATGAATTTAAAAGACGATATGCTGACGCTGAAATTCTCTTTGTGGGTGCGGAAGGAAGAATGGAGATGACCAAAGTGCCAGAAGCTGGATACAAAATAATCGGCTTGTGGATTAGTGGGTTACAACGAAGACTAACGATTTCAAACCTTTCGTTCCCATTCAAACTGGTTGCTAGCTATTTGAAAGCCGGAAATATTATAAAAGGTTTTAAACCGAACGTAGTGATTGGGACTGGCGGCTACGCGAGCGGTCCTATCATGCTGGCGGCTTCGAAAGCACGAGTAACTTCTGTGATCCAAGAGCAAAACTCTTATGCGGGCTTAACGAATAAACAATTGGCACACAAGGCAGCTAAGATTTGTGTGGCGTATGAGGGTATGGAGAAATATTTTCCGGCTTCGAAAATAGTATTCACGGGAAATCCAGTGAGAAAGGACATTATCGATTTAGATTCAAAACGTGAAAGGGCGTTGAGTCATTTTGCCTTTACTAGCTCCGATCGTACGCTCCTCATTTTAGGTGGAAGCCTTGGTGCACGAACCATTAATGAAAGTATTTTGGCTGGAATAGACAAATTGATTGATTCTCAGATTCAAGTCATTTGGCAAACTGGCAAACTGTATTATGAGGGCATCAAGGCACAAGTCGAAAACAAAGATCTTAGAAGGATTCGCGTAGTTGACTTCCTGAAACAAATGGATTTGGCTTATGCAGCTTCTGACGTTGTCATTTCGCGCGCAGGTGCATTAGCGATATCTGAATTGTGTATTGCCAAAAAGCCCTGCCTACTAGTTCCTTCGCCCAATGTTGCGGAAGATCATCAGACAAAAAACGCGATGGCGTTGGCTAATGAAGGCGCTGCATTGATGGTAAAGGATTCAGAAGCAAAAGAGTCTCTCGTTAGCGAGGTGTTAAAATTGATTTATGATGAACAGTTGAGTGAGAAGCTGAGCGTCAGTATTGGCAAGTGGGCAAAGCCACATGCTACTGAAGAGATTGTAAATGAAATTGAAAAACTGATGGGAGTAGAACATGAAGTTAGAACAATACGATAGCGTTTACTTTTTGGGCATAGGTGGCATTGGCATGAGCGCCATTGCTCGTTGGTTCAAGCATAAGGGCTTGCGAGTCGCTGGCTATGACCGTACGCCTACTCCACTTACGCACGAATTATTAGAGGAAGGAATGGAAATTCATTTCGAAGATAAGATTGAATTCATTCCCGGATATATCAGTAAGGAAAAGACACTGGTAGTTTTTACACCAGCCATCCCGAAGAACCACGTAGAACATGCTTATTTAAAAGACTTGGGATTCACGATTCTAAAACGCTCAGAAGTATTGGGACTGTTAACGAAGAGCTACAAGACAGTTGCGGTGGCGGGAACGCACGGAAAAACCACTACATCTTCCTTGATCGCTCATATTCTAAAATCGGCTGGCGTAAATATGGTTGGATTTCTGGGAGGCATTACTACCAACTACGATTCAAATTTGGTTATGGAGGGCGAAGTCAATGATAAGACTATCGTGGTCGTTGAAGCGGATGAATTCGACCGTTCTTTTCTGCGCTTATTTCCAGAGATAGCTGTGGTTACGTCTGCAGATGCCGATCACTTGGATATTTACGGAGATCATTCAAGCATGTTAAAATCATTCCGGGATTTCATCAAACAGATCAACGCAAAAGGAAGTCTGATTATACATGAATCAATCGAGTCACTAACAGAAGGAATTTCAGTTTCGAAAGAAACCTATGGCATGAGCCGGGGACAGTTTTTTGCCGGCAATATTACCCCGACTGGTCGGGGCGGATTTTTTGAATTTGATCTTCATGGCTTTGGAAAGAAGGTTGAGAAAATTCAGCTCGGTGTCCCTGGTTTTCATAACATGGAAAATGCAATCGCTGCTACGCTCGTTGCATTAAAATTGGGAATAAGTGAAACACATATTCGCCAAGCGCTTCAGTCTTTTAAAGGTGTGAAGCGGAGATTTGAGTTTATCATCAAACGCGATGATTTGGTTTACATTGATGACTATGCACATCACCCAACGGAGATTGAAGCATTTCTTACTTCGCTAAAGTCAATGTACGCAGGAAAAAAATTGACAGTAATTTTTCAGCCACATCTTTTCACACGCACACGAGATTTTGCAGAAGGATTTTCAAAGAGTCTGAGTATTGCCGATGAGGTGTTGTTGATGGATATCTACCCGGCAAGAGAAGAACCGATTCCGGGCGTCACTTCAGATATGCTGTTTAAAAACATCACCAGTACAGTCAAGATTCGTTGTGGCAAAGGCGATGTTTTACAAAAGTTAGAAGATTTGGAGGTAGAGGTGTTAGCAACAGTGGGGGCCGGTGACATTGATACGTTTGTGAAACCCATTAAAGAGATGTTGAAAAAGAGATTTCAAAAATAGGTGAATAGTAAAGTTTTGTGAATTGAATTTAGATGAAAACAAAGTTTAGCATACGAAAAGAAATAAAAATTGCACTAGTACTGCTGGGGCTTTCCTTTTTGATTGCTTTTAGTGAACGTAAACGAGGTGGATCTGTTTGCAAGGACATTGTGGTTGAATTAGACAATTTAAATGAAAATCATTTTTTAGACGAGGCCGATGTTTTGCAATTGGTAGAGGGTAGTGGAGAGCCAATTAAAGGCGTTGGTATTAGTCGTATTAAACTGAAAGAAATAGAAAAAAAACTGAAGTATGACAAACACATTTTAGATGCTGAACTTTTTGGCGATCTCAAAGGAAACTTAATTGTCAATGTTGAATTGAGAAGACCAATCGCTCGCATCGTGCAAAATGATGCGCCTGACGCCTACATAGCAGAGGATGGTGTCGTCATGCCTGTTTCGGAAAAATATACTTCTCGAGTGGTATTGATAAGTGGAGCCGTTAAACAATTGCTGGAAAGCGAAGACTTAAATCGATCTGAAGAGGGAAAACAACTTCTTGAAATGATCGAATATATCAATGAAGACAAATTCTGGAAAGCGCAGGTGGCGCAGTTAGATATTGCAAAGAACGGGAAGATTTCAATTTACCCACAAGTAACAGGGCAGTTGATTGAATTCGGAAAGCCGGAGAATATCGAAATGAAATTCAAGAAGCTCATGGTTTTCTATAAAGAAATTTTACCTACGCGTGGCTGGACGAGGTATGAACGCGTGAATTTGGAGTATGAGGGGCAAGTGATTGCTGAATGAAAATGAATATAGAAGTCAGGATATAGAATATAGAAATTGAGAAGTATAATGAGTAGACGTATAATATTAAAGGCAAGTTACATCGAGTTTGAACTAGTTCTTAGGAGCGTAATTCTGACTTCTAACTTCTATATTCTAAATTCTTTAACTCAGAGCGAAAATATAAACAACCACTAAACATACAGAACATCATGGAACACGAAAAAATAGTAGTAGGGCTTGACATCGGTACAACGAAGATTGTTGCGATTGTAGGTCGCCAAAATGAGTTCGGCAAGCTCGAAGTATTAGGCATGGGCAAAGCCGAGTCAGAAGGCGTGATAAAAGGAATTGTAACCAATATTGATAAAACTGTTTTCGCCATCGAGAAGGCTGTCAAAGAAGCCAGCGATATGTCGGGAATAGATATCGGTGTGGTGAATGTAGGTATTGCAGGACAACACATCCGCAGTTCCATACACCATGGTAGTATCACCCGCAGTTCGAAAGAAGACGAGGTAAGCATCGAAGATGTGAATCGCCTGACCGAAGACATGTATCGAATTGTCATTCCACCGGGCAGTGAGATCATTCATGTGATGCCACAAGACTATACGGTTGATTATGAGGAGGGCATCAAAGATCCCGTTGGTATGAGTGGGGTTAAGCTAGAAGCAGACTTTCATATTATCACGGCACAAACCAGTGCGATCAACAATATAAATAAATGTGTACGCAGAGCAGGTCTTGAAATACAAGACTTGATTTTGGAGCCGCTAGCATCAAGTATCGCAGTGCTCAGCGAAGACGAAAAAGAAGCAGGCGTTTGTTTGATTGACATTGGTGGAGGCACAACAGACATTGCTATTTTTCATGATAGCATTATCAGGCATACGGCCGTGATTCCATTCGGAGGAAATATTTTGACTACTGACATTCAACATGGGCTGATGGTGATGGCAAAGCAAGCGGAACAATTGAAGACTCGATTTGGCAAGGCGATTGCCGAAGAGGCAAGTCCCAACGAAATTGTTTCTATTCCCGGAATTAGAAATCGCACGGCCAAAGAAATTTCGGTAAAGAATCTTTCCAACATCATCCAGGCCAGAATGGAAGAGGTGATCGAAATGGCGCATGCCGAGATCATCAGCTCAGGTTACGAGAACAGACTAGCTGGTGGTATTGTAATCACCGGTGGCGGTTCACAGTTAAACTCGTTGAAGCAGTTGGTAGAATACATGACAGGTATGGATGCGCGCATCGGCTATCCTAATGAACATCTTGGCAAAAGTAAATTGGAAGTGGTGAAGAGCCCGATGTATGCAACGGCCGTTGGCCTTGTGCTATCTGGATTCCGTTCGTTGGATGAACGTGAAGAACGGTACAAGGAAGCAAAAGAAAATCAGAATCAGAAGACGGTGAAAGTGAAAAAGGAAAAGCAAAATCCGGCATCTGATTTCTTTTCGAACATACTTAACAAAACGAAAGGATTGTTAATTGATGATCTGAGTGATAAGAATGAATATTAATAGTAAAAACAGAAAAACGAAAAACCACTAAACACCATAGTCATGTTTGAACCAGTAACAGGATACAAATTTGATCTCCCCAAACATCACAAGTCAATCATTAAGGTGATTGGTGTGGGTGGCGGAGGTAGCAACGCAGTCAATCATATGTTTCGACAAGGAATTAAAGATGTCGAATTTGTGGTAGCAAACACCGATTTGCAAGCGCTGAATAGCAGCCCAGTTCCCTACAAATTGCAGCTCGGTGTCAACCTAACTGAGGGGCTTGGATGTGGAGCTAACCCAGAGGTAGGGCGCGCAGCTGCCTTGGAAAGCAAAGATCAAATCCGCGAAATGCTGGCAGGAACGAAAATGGTTTTTGTGACGGCTGGAATGGGTGGTGGCACTGGAACCGGAGCCGCACCTGTCATCGCAAAAATTGCGAAGGACATGGATATCCTGACAGTTGGTATCGTCACCGTTCCTTTCTCTTTTGAGGGAAAGAAAAAACTAGGCCAGGCAGAGTTGGGGATTGAATCGTTCCGCAGCAGCTGCGATACGGTACTCGTTATATTAAACGACAAGCTTCGTGAGATCTATGGCAATTTGTCCATTGGGCAAGCATTTGGTGAAGCAGACAATGTTCTAACCACAGCTGCGAAAGGGATTGCAGAGATAATTACGCTGGCAGGGTATGTGAATGTGGACTTTCAAGATGTTCGCACAGTAATGTTGAACGCAGGTGCTGCTGTGATGGGTACCGCGGAAACAAGGGGCGACACAAGGGCAATCAAAGCGGCACAGCAGGCGCTGGCTTCTCCGTTGTTGGATAGCCATGACATCATGGGCTCAAAGAAAATTTTACTTTCCATTATTTCTGGAGAGGAAGCTGAGCTACAGATGGACGAACTAACAACTATTACAGAGTACATTCAGCAACAGACCGGTGACGAAGCGGAAGTTATTTTTGGTCATGGTGTCGACAGTGCGTTGGGTGATCGAATTCGCGTGACTGTCATCGCCACTGGATTTGATACGGTGCAGAAAACAGTCAAGAAGGAAGACAAAAAAGTACACGACCTCGACAAATCTCAAATCCCTCTTTTTGGGGCGGTCGATAATTCCGTTAATCAACGAGGAGCTGACTTGGAACTAAAATTCAAGGATAACACTGGCTCACAAAGCGCGGAAACGATTAATACACCGCCTCCCGCTGAGGTTCCTGTGGAAATTCCAATCGTTCAAAAGCCGTTTGACAGACCTATCCTAAAGACTGAAGAAAAGTTAGAGAAAGAATTGCCAAAGCAAGAAGAACGTGCCTATACGTTTACCCTTTTTGATAAGACCGAAGCAACAGACTCACAACAGGAAGACGAGGGTGAAGAAAGCTTGTTTGCTGAAGATGATGAGTTTCAGATTGGAAAAGAGATTTCAGCAGATCAAGTGATCAATGATGATGGCTTGATGGAGGTGCGTAAAACAAGAGCAAGACTAGAGCAACAAGCCAAAGAGCGAAGAGAGAAATTGAAATCCAATCGCAAGCAAGAAATGACAAAAGAAGAATTCAATGAAAAGTGGACACTACCGGCTTACTTACGCAGAGGTGTGAAGATGGACAATGTACCTCACTCTTCAGAACAGTTCATTTCGCGATATAACTTAAATGATGATAATAATTTGTTGGGCAACAATAAATTCTTGCACGACAATGTAGATTAAACTCGTTGGTGGTTAGTCGTTGATCGTTTTTCGAACAACGATTAACAAACAACGAATTAAAGGCATGGCATTTCCGGTATGACTGGTTTTACTCCATTCGTAGTGGTTGTTGGTGGTAAATATTTTTTGCCGGTGCCGGAGTGCCTTCTTTTTGATCGGGAGAGTTGTAAAGCAGGGATTACTATTTTT
>JAAFHY010000073.1 GCA_013298505.1 Cytophagales bacterium | reverse complement strand
CTACCTTATTCTGAATATCAATCATCACTACCGTAGAACATCGCGTACCGTATCCATTTGTTTTGATAAACATTGGCGACAGGTCGCGCTCGCGATCTAAACCAATTCCGGTATCAGGCAATTGATTGTCATCTGCCCGCTCGGTATTGTACAAAAATTCAAAAAGAGCATCGGCTGTTAAGTTGTTGTTTTTTATTAACTCGCTAAACTTCTGTTTGCCTCGTGCCACCTTAGGCCAAGGCGTATCGAGCAAATGGTTGCTCAGGCCATGCACGCCTTTCGTCAACTTCTGAATTTCATTTTGGTAATTGCTCAAATACCAAAGCTCATCGGCAGTGCCAACTACCAAATTATACCCATTGTAACGCAAGCCATTCGATTCAATATTTTTCAAATAGTTTTCGGGTTCTTCGGCACCTTCTAAAAAATTTGAAACCAAATGACCGCGCGAAGGGGCTTTGGGGTCAATGTTTTTCGGGTCGCGATAGTTTGTTACCATGGCGACTCTTCCATTTCTATTCATCGCCATCCAAGTGCCACAACTTCCATCAGGGCGCATAGCCTCCAAGTCTCGGCCACCTACAATGTTTGGCTGGTCCCTCCAAAAATCGGCCGGGGCAGTTTTGCGATTATAGAATTCATCGCGGTTGGCCGCGACTATCAGTTTGTAAATAGGATGTTGTTGAACGGCAAAAAAAATGAGGCACATGCTACATCGTGTAAAAGGTAAAAAAGAATAACAGCATGCGATAGATATCCCAAGCAATAAAAACAATATAGCTGAGAAAAAGCCCTTTTAATACACTCACCCACCAAGCGTGTTCATAAAATGTCCGCTGCGCGCGTATCCAGAAATACGCAAAAAGCGCAAAGGAAAAATTTGAATAGACATTATCTGACAACAGAACACTCCAATCTGCCGCAAACCAATTTCTTACCAACCGAATAATCCATTTTAATAAATTCGGAATAATGACGCTACTTACCAGCATTTGAAATGCGTGGAATTCAAACGAAATCTGCAAATGATCGAAATAGAAGTTCTTTTTTGAAAAATTAACAAGCGAAAGCGGCAACGTAAAAATAAACACCAGCAGTACCAACAACAGCTTAGCCAGGTTACCCGAATGAGCATTGTATTGATTCGTAAAATCTTTTAGATCTAAATGATTGGCCTTGATGTGTTCACTCACTAGGGTCTGCACAATAGGGCTATGAACTTGATGGTAATATTGTGAAAACAACGAAGAATTAAACGTATCAAAAACAGGAAAAAGGAAATAGAAAAAATTCGCCACAAAAAACAGACCTACCAACTTCATGTACGGCACTTGAATGCCGTTGCGAATGTCATGCGACAGTTGCCCAGGCTGGGCGATGATGAGTTTAAAGCTCCGCCAAAATTTGCCCTCCAAAAAGGTAAACGCATTCAACAGGCTCTCGGCCATCTTCGCAAATGAACGATCCGCACCGTCAACTACCTTTTCGCCACAACGAAAACAAAATTTTCCTTGAAATGAAGAGCCGCAATTTTTGCAAGTATGCTGGCTCGTATAGTCAAACGTATCCTCTTTCTTTTTAAAAATTGAAAAAGCCATGCAGAAAATTACTCAAATAATTCCAATTGAGAAGGCAGCAATTGAAACGACTTTCGATGATAAGGAGTGATGCCTAATGCCCTAATTCCTGCGCGGTGTTCGAGCGTTGGATAGCCCACGTTGGTTGCCCAACCGTAGCCCGGAAATTCGTTGGCCAGTTTTTCCATCAGCTCATCGCGGTAGGTTTTCGCCAGCACGGAAGCGGCCGCTATCGACAAATATTTGGCATCTCCTTTCACAATGCACTTATAATCAATCGCCCGATAAGGTTTAAATCGATTGCCATCAATCAATAAAAACTCAGGTAGTACTTGCAATTTGTCGAGTGCCAAGTGCATGGCCTTAAACGAAGCGTTTAAAATATTGATGTCATCTATTTCCGCGTGACTTACTTCCGCCACAGCCCACGCCAATGCTGATTCTTTAATCTCCTCTTGCAATTGTTCGCGATCAGTTTTCTTCAACTGCTTCGAATCATTCAGTAATTTGTGTTTGAATTTTTTTGGAAGAATAACGGCCGCAGCCACTACCGGCCCCGCCAAACAGCCACGACCCACTTCATCGCAGCCGGCTTCTATCTTCTCTTTCGTAAAACTTGATTTGAGCATTAGGCATAAAGTTAAAAGTCCAAAGTTAAAAGTTGGTCACTTTGACCTTTAAACTTTTAACTTTAAACTTTTAATCTAGTTATGCAAAACCCTTGGAAGACGTTAACTACTGAAGACATCTACGAAAACCCGTGGATAAAACTCGAACATCATCAAGTGGTGAACCCCGCAGGTGGAGAAGGCATTTACGGCAAAGTACATTTCAAAAATAAAGCCATTGGTATTGTGGCTTTAGATGATGAACAAAATACTTGGCTGGTGGGTCAACATCGCTACACACTGAATGAGTGGAGCTGGGAAATTCCTGAAGGTGGCAGCCCCATTGGTATTGACCCACTCGAATCGGCTAAGCGAGAATTGAAAGAAGAAACCGGTATGGAAGCAGCGGAGTGGAAAATGATTTTGAGAGCGTATTTATCAAACTCCGTATCTGACGAAGAGGGTTTTGTTTTTTTAGCTACTGGTTTGAAGCACGGCAAACCAAATTTAGAAGACACCGAAGCTGACCTGAAAGTGTGGAAGCTCCCGTTTAAAGACGCGTTGCAAATGGTTAACGAAGGAAAAATCACCGATAGCCTAAGTGTGATGGGGATCTTGAAAGTCGCCCTAATGCAATCAAAAAAATGACTTTGAATTCATACAAAACGGAAGCCCGCACCAGCTTCCTTCTCGCCTACCCCGTCATGATCAGCATGCTCGGGCAAGTGATGACGGGCGTGGCCGATAGCGTGATGATTGG
The DNA here is from genome assembly GCA_013298505.1 of Cytophagales bacterium. Lineage (GTDB taxonomy): Bacteria > Bacteroidota > Bacteroidia > Cytophagales > Cyclobacteriaceae > ELB16-189. The sequence continues at coordinate 13,265 of JAAFHY010000073.1, read as the reverse complement.
CTGGACAGGCGCGACTCCACTGGCGGCCGCGTCACTTGCCAACAGTTTTTTTGGTGTGCTTCTCTTTTTTGGAATTGGCGTGAGCTATGCCATCACTCCTCTTGTGGCTGAAGCCGATGGCGCGAACGAGCCTCAAAAAATTATTGATACACTGCGTCATGGGCTAATCATCAACCTTGCGATTGGCGTGCTGCTAACATTACTTGTTGTATTCGGTCAAAATATTCTTCACCACATTGGTCAACCAAACGATGTTGTTGAGTTGGCAATACCGTATTTATTAATTGTCACCTATTCTATCGTGCCAACGATGGTATTTCAAACGTTTCGTCAGTTTGCCGAAGGCATGCAGCGGACACGTATGGCCATGGTGATTATGATTACGTGTAATTTTCTCAACATCGGGTTGAACTATGTATTGATTTATGGCATCTGGATTTTCCCTGAGCTGGGAATGATCGGTGCGGGCTGGGCAACTTTTATTTCGCGCGTAGCGATGGCGATATGGATGGCACTGTATGTTTTCCAAGCCAAGCGGTTTGCCAACTATCGAGCTGGTTTTAATTTTGGAAATTACTCAAAGGCAATGCTTAACAAGATGCTGCATATTGGCTTGCCCGCTGGTGCACAATTTATTTTTGAGGCGGCTGCTTTCGGGTTTTCTGCCATTATGATGGGATGGATTGGCACAGCCCCTTTGGCTGCACACCAAATTGCTCTCAACTTGGCAACCATTAGCTACATGACCACCTCTGGGCTTGGCGCTGCTGCCACTATTCGGGTAGGGATATTTTATGGAAAACGAGATGTCTTGGGTATCCGCAGGGCGGGGTTTACATTGATTGGGCTTGGACTTTTCATTATGCTTCTATGGGGAATTTTATTTGTGGTCGGCAAGCAATTTTTGCCATCACTCTATATCAATGACGATTTAGTTTTGAAAAAAGTCGCCCCCTTGATGATTATTGCTGGCTTCTTTCAACTATCAGATGGAACACAAGTAGTATGTGCGGGCGCCTTACGTGGGTTGCAAGATGTAAAAATACCTTCGTTACTCATCTTTGTTGCCTACTGGATCATTGCTTTGCCGATTGGTTATGCGCTTGCTTTCAAATTCAACTACGGTGCCGAAGGAATTTGGTACGGCTTACTGATTGGCCTTACGCTAACTGCAAGCGCGATGGTCTGGAGGTTTCATTGGTTGAGTAAAAAGGTTGGGTAAATTTTTTATATTTGAAAACTAGCCATTAGAATTCTACCATGTAGTTATGCAAAAATCAATTGCTCTATCTGATGAAAAAATAATCAACAAGATTTTTGTTATACGGGGTAAAAAGATAATGCTTGACAAAGATTTAGCCGAGATGTACTCTGTTGAGACCAGAGTTTTGAATCAAGCCGTAAAACGAAATGCCAAGAGGTTTCCAGATGATTTTATGTTCCAGTTGACTGACCGAGAGTTTAGGGATTTGATGTCACAAATTGTGATATCAAACTCTTTAGATACTCAGAGGGGTGGAACCAGAAAACTACCATTTGCCTTTACTGAACAAGGGGTTGCAATGCTATCTACCGTCCTAAATAGCAAAATCGCGATAGACGTGAGTATTCAAATTATCAGAGTGTTCACCAGAATGAGAGAGACATTACTGAGCCATAAAGACATTTTATTAAAACTAGAAAGGCTTGAGAAGACCACATTAAATCAAGACCAACAGTTAGGTAAGCAACGAGACGAGATAAGGGCGATTTTCGAAGCTCTAAAGCAATTACTAAATACCTCAAAATTACCAAGGAGAAAGATTGGTTTTAAAATAAACTCAAAATGACCCCCTCCAAACCCGTCCGCCTCTCACAAACCACCATCACCGAGTTAATGATTCCGGCTTACGCCAATTTTGGCGGCAAAATTCATGGCGGCACATTGCTCTCTTTGATGGACAAAGTGGCCTATGCGTGCGCCAGCAAACATGCCGAAACATATTGTGTAACCGTATCGGTAGATAAAGTAGAATTTTTGCAACCTGTGGAAGTGGGCGAACTCGTTTCGATGATGGCCTCAGTTAATTACGTGGGCAATACTTCATTGGTCGTGGGCATTCGAGTAGAAGCGCAGAATATAAAGACAGGCATTGTCAAACATACCAACTCTTCTTTTTTTACGATGGTGGCCAAGGGTGATGATGACAAGCCCACTCAAGTACCTGAATTGATTTTGGAAAATGAGGAAGAAATAAAACGCTTCATCGAAGCCATGCGCATGAAAGAAATAAAAGCTAAAGTGCACGAAGAGATGGACGATGCAAAATCAAAAATCGAGGTGGACAATGCGCGAGAGGTGTTGAAAGGGCAGCGATGCCAAATAAAAATTAGACTTTGAAAAAAGATACTAGAAACTAGTAACTAGTAACCAGTAACCAGTAACCATAAACCAGTAACCATCCAAACAATTCTATGAGAAAAACTCTATTGTTGCTTTTAATCTTTTTTAACTCTCCCTCCTTTGCCCAATACCCACTCATCCTCAGCCAGCGCGATCAAGCCAAAGTAATTGACGACTTGCTGGAAGATCGTTTGCGCACCGTATTGCCCACCCTCATGCGAAGAGAAGGTTTTGATATGTGGGTAGTGACTTCCCGTGAGTACAACGAAGACCCCATCATCCGCACACTATTGCCAGCGGTTTGGTTTGCTGCACGCAGAACCACCATGTTGGTGATTTACGACAAAGGCAAAGATGGAAAAGGCAATGATTTAGGTTTTGAATACCTAGCCGTAGCCCGATACGATGTAGGCAAAATTTTTAAACGTGCCTGGGACCCCGATCGCCAACCCGACCAATGGGCGCAGCTAGCGCGAATCATTGAAGAGCGTAGCCCTAAAAAAATTGGCGTGAACAAAGCACCCTATTGGGGCCATGCCGATGGAATGACTTCGAACGATTACGACCAATTACTAACGGTATTGCCCAAACGCCTTTACCCGCACGTAACCTCAGCAGAAAAATTGGCAGTGGCATGGTTAGAAACACGCACCGAAAAAGAAATGGTAATCTACCAACAGATTTGCCGCATTGCACATAACATTATTGCCGAAGGCTTTTCTGACAAAGTCATTCAACCCGGAGTGACCACCACTGAAGATGTAGTGTGGTGGTACCGTGAAGAAATCAAACGACTCAAACTAGATACGTGGTTCCAACCTTCTGTTTCTATTCAGCGCGAAGAGGCTGAAACCACTATGATGAGAAGGCCACAGCCACTTGTGATTATGCCAGGAGATTTACTTCACGTAGATTTTGGAATCACCTACCTTCGATTAAACACCGACACACAACAACACGCCTACATTTTAAAACCGGGCGAAACCGATGCACCCGAATATTTAAAGAATGCCTTCAAGCGAGGAAACAAATTGCAAGATATTTTAACCAGCAACTTTAAGGAAGGCAAAAGTGGAAATGCTATTTTATCGGATTCGCGCAGTCAGGCGATTGCGGCCGGCATCAATCCTTCAATCTACACACACCCCATCGGCTATCATGGCCATGCAGCAGGCACTACGATTGGTATGTGGGATATGCAAACAGGCGTGCCACACACGGGCGATTACCCCATGCATTACAATACTGCCTACTCAATTGAGTTGAATGCATCGGTCTATGTTATAGAGTGGAAAAAAGAAATCCGCATTCAGTTAGAAGAAGATGGCTACTTTGATGAGACGGGCTTCAGGTACATTGATGGCCGCCAAACAGAGCTAATGGTAATACCAAAACAGGATGGGATAAATAGGTAGGTTGGCGGTAATGGTATTTTTGAAATTATGAGACTACCGACAACACTAATTTTTGTTTTAACGACATCCATTTTATTTGGACAATCAAAGACCATTGACGACCCAAAGGAAAGAGAGTTGATCAAAAATAAATTCTTGACTTCATTATATAGAGAAGTGACAATTGAATTTCAGAAACTTGAGAGAATAGATTTTTCGTTGCCATATTTTGTTGGAGATGAATTTGTACTGACCAAACCACCTAGAATTGGAGAAATTTTGAATGCCGACAGTTCAATATCGTTTGACATCGACAAAGGTTCATTAATCACAGCGGGATATAAATTAAAACTCTTAAGTAAAAATGGTTTTATCTATTCAATAAGGGCAACTGACCAAGAAGGCAATGACGAGCAGACGAACATCATAAGTGAAGATGTTTTAAAATCATATTTACACCCTAATTATTATAAAATAAAGGGACAATTTTTTGACGACTATAAAAATATTGTTGAGACTTTGACGAAAATGATAAGTAAAAAATACAGTCTAACACCAGAAGAAGTTATGCGAATAATAGATTCGCATGTGGTTTTCAACAAAAGGTGAGAACAATACCACAGCAGCCAACAAAATGTTTCTGCAATGGTGCCGTGACGCGATGGTATTAACTTTTAACTTCGTTCAACGTTTCGTTTCGTGGGACAGGACGCAGCTTCGAAAGCGCGCTACTGCAGAAGCACAAACGTTAGCGTTAGGTGATCCTATGACAGTAGAAGAATGAAGTAGGAATTTTCAGCTTTATCATAGTTGCTCAATCCAACAAAAAATCTAAATTTGAATTGCGAATATGCTGAAAGTAAAAAAAGTGGCAACGAAAAGAGACCTAAAAACTACCAATAATAAAAGTTTAAAAGCACTTTTATTAAAAGGCCCTGTCATGTCAGACGCGCAATTTCAAGCTTATTTGAAAACCCGCGAGCTCTTTGAGCAATGGAAAGGGAAATAGTTTGCTTAGACACTTCCATTTTAATCGAATTTTTTCGTAAGAAAATTAAAGAAACAACTGCGCTCTATAAACTAGCTGAGCGTAACTATTCATTTTCAATTAGTGCAATTACTTCGTTCGAAATTTACCGAGGCGTTACGCCACAACAAAAGTTATTTTGGGACAGTTTGTTTGAAGAGATAGTTATTATTCCATTTGATGAAGCTGCTTCAAAAATTGCAGCCAGTCTGCTACAGAGGCTTACCGTACAAAATAAACAGATTGCCCTGCCTGATCTTTTTATTGCGGCTACTGCAATTCATAATAATCTAAAATTAGTAACCTTAAACAAGAAGGATTTTGAAAAAATAGAAATCTTAGATTTGCTATCTGACTTCTAATGAAAGCCTTAAGAATTATCCACACTGCTTACGGCTTCACTGTTTTTACCATTCTATTTCTAGTATTATTTCCGGTGTTGCTCTTTCCTATTTTTTTTCCATCCCAATTCAAATGGGTGGGCATCATCAATCGATGGTGGGCCAAGGGTACTTTTACGCTTGCGCTCATCCCCTATCAAGTCGTGTGCAAAGCCAATCTAGATTCAAAACAGCAATACATCTTTTGTCCCAATCACTTTTCGTACCTCGATATCCCCACGATGGGGCTTAATCCAATCAACACTGTTTTTGTTGGTAAAAACGACATGGAGAAAATTCCTTTGTTCGGCTACATGTACAAAAAACTTCACATCACTGTAAACCGGGCAAGCTTAAAAAGTAGAGTGAACACGCTGCTTGCTTCAATGAAAGCAATTGACGAAGGGAAAAGTTTGGTCATTTACCCTGAGGGGGGAATGATTACCAAAAACCCGCCCACCATGGTTGCATTTAAAGACGGGGCGTTTCGCGCGGCCATCGAAAAACAAATACCGATTGTGCCTGTAACCATACCCAACAATTGGATAATTTTGCCCGATGAATCGACCCTTCGATTGCGAGGAGGAAAGATAAAAGTAATCTTTCATCCACCCATTGAAACAAAAGGAATGACACTTGATGATATTGATTCGCTAAAAGAAACCGTTTATGCTATTATCGATCAAGAACTAAAGAATAACTTGAAATGAACATTGACAAAGAAACACTTGCCAAAATCGCCCATCTTTCGCGGCTAGAGATAAACGAAAAAGATACCGACAAGATGCTGAAGGACATGAGCAGCATGCTCACCTTCGTTGAAAAATTGAACGAGGTAAATACGGATGGTGTTGAGCCACTCACTACCATGAGCCAAGAAGTAAACGCTCTGCGCGAAGATGTGGCCAAGCCAAGTTTAAATCTTCAAGAAGTTTTGCAAAACGCCCCTAAAAAAGACGATCAATTTTTCAGAGTTCCTAAAGTATTAGAATAAATGCTTACGCGATGGTTTTGGAAAAATTGGTCGCCTGCCGATCAGCGATTGTTCTGGTGCTTGGCATCAATGAGCATTGGGTTTATTATCTTGTTTTGTTACACTTACTTTCAAAACCCATCGCTTGCGTTTGTTTGGGAGCAGTTTCAGCAAATAGAATTAGTAGAACTACCCATTCGCAATTTTACCATCGGCCTTTCTACAATTGATTTTCCGGTAGATAATCTGCTTTTATTTGAAACCTTTTCTGGAAGTTCGCTTCAACCACTGACTTGGATTTTCTATTTACTTTTGGTTGGAGTTGTCATAGGACTTTTAATCTTCATAACTTTTATTACTACCCTGCAACGCTATTCCTTTTTGGCTGGCAGCGGGTTTGTTATACTTATTTTGGTTAGTTTTCAATTCGATGGGCTACAGATTTTTGGGCTAGCCAATAAAGTGGTTCCTGGTATAATAATTCTGCTGTATGCCGGAACAGCTTATTATTTTCAATCCATACAACGTCATGCTAGTTTTCACTTTCGGCTAGCGCTATTTACCGCCATTACCATATTGGTTGGTGCGACATTATTTTTTTTCAGTCAGGTAGAGCAGCCCTTTCTTCATTTGGCAGCCAATAGCTTGCTTACGGCAGTTGCTATGTGCATCGTTTTCATTTTAATGGTCAGCCACGAGATCGTAGCTTTATTCGTTCTCATTGTATCTGGAAGCCGCAACACGAGCAAAAGTGCCCTTCACTTTTTTCTGCTGTCGGCCATCTACTTTGCGAACTTGGTAATTACCTATTTGATACGCGAACGTTATATTTTTTGGGACATCTATACGGTAAATTCATTTTTTCTTCTGGCAGTCTCTGCTGTCTTAGGAGTATGGGGAGTGCGCAATAGAGAATCACTTTATCAAGACTCGGTTGAGAATCCCGTTCATGTTGTATTCTTATACCTGGGATTTCTAGTAACTACTTTTGCCACCATCGGTTTTAGCATTGCTACCGATAGCACCACCCTAACAGAATCGCTCAACGACATTATTTTGTTTTGCCATCTCGGTTACGGAATTATTTTCATCGCTTACGTAACCTCCAACTTTGGCCCGATGCTATTGGCCAATGTGCAAGTACATAAAATACTTTACAAGCCAAGTGCGATGCCCTTTTTTACATATCGTATCGCGGGCATCATGGCCACCTTTGCATTTCTATCTTTTAGTTCGCCACTCAGTACGTATTTCGATCGCGTATTCGCAGCAAAATACAATGCGTTTGGCGATCTGTTATTAAACCAAGGCGATCAATCTAGTGCCGAGGCATACTATCGCAAATCAATCAGTCATCGAAACAACAACCATCACGCTCGTTATTCGCTCGCTACTTTGTATGCAGCTCAATTAGAACCTAACAAAGAATTGAAAGAGTACGAAAGCATCATCAAACGAATGCCAACGGAGATTTCGTATTTGAACCTAAGCGACATTTATAGTTTAAATGGAAACTATAGCCAAACGCAAGAAGTTGTAAAAGAAGGCTTGAAGATTTTTAAAACGAGTGGTGCACTTGCCAACGCGCAGGCTCTCAATTTTTATGAAATAGGCCTACTTGATTCTGCACTCCATTATTTTCAAAAAGCCAGAAAACACCCCCTCACAAAAGCTACTGCCGAAACCAACCTATTTGCCACCAGCGTTAAATTAAAGTTGGCATTTCCTGCCGATTCATTGTTGATCCTTTTGCAATCAAAAGACATGGGCACCAAAAGCAATGCGCTTGCGCTTGCAAATGCTCAGCAACTACCTCTTGATGTAAACGTGCAACTTCCTACCGATACTTTGCTAACCGTAAAATTCGCTACGTTGCTCTGTAATCAACTTACCAACAAAGCCAGTAAAATAGATACGGCTCACCTTGCATCCATTGCACGCTTGGCGAGAAAACCAGGTAACGAAAATTTTAAAGAATACCTGCTGGCTGCTACGGCTCAATCCTACTATCATCATCAACTAATAAAAAAAGCTTTAGATATTATCAGAGAGCTTGCCTACTCAACTGGGCAAGGAAAATATTTTAATCTGCTGGGGATTTGGTTCTTAGAACAAGCCGATCCGCTAACAGCCGCACGGTATTTTAAAATTGCCGATGAGAAACAAATAGCTGGCGCTGAATTTAAAAAGGCATTGGGTTATACCGAGGCCGATAGCATAAGTACCGCAATGCCAATTTGGAAATCGCTGATTAGTTCTAAAGATTCGCTTGTACGAAGAGAGGCCGCTATCTATTTAAAAGTGCTTGAAGCCTCACTAGATCAGCATAATACGTTATCCGATACCGAAAAATATGGCCTTTGTCGGTACCGTGTTTCATTACGCGACTCTTCTCTTTTTCAAAAAATTGTTCAGAGCATAGCTGATGAAGACTTGCGGGCAAAAGCAATTTTTGAGCGGAGTTACAAATGGTATCAGCTTGACGAAATCCAAAAAGCATCTTACTATTTAGCTTCGTTAAGAGGCACTAAGTTAAGAGACAAAAAACTGGCCGATGATCTGTTGATTTATAATTTGTTGTTGAATGCCCAACTAAAAAACTGGCAAGTAATTGGCGAGCGTATAAAAATCGGATTGCCCGAAGGTTATCAAAACGAAAAAATATATTTGAATGCGTTGCTAGATGAAGCTGCAGGAAAATCAGCGGAAGCCAAAACAAAATTTGCTTACTTGTCCAACGCCAATTATTTATTTGAAGAAGGGATGCTAGCCTCTGCAATCTACTTTTCCAAAAATGATCCCGACAAATTAGAGGCGTATACCATTTTAGTAAATGCTCTACTTGCGCGACCCAATTCTATTAGGCTCTTGAAAGTTTATTCTCAACAAGCCAGTATATTGGGCTTTGAAGAGGAAGCACAGGAGTCGCTGAACAAACTAAAAAGCTTACTGGGCACAGCCAATCGCTAGCCTATCAAAACTTCATTTTCGGATGCTTGTTAGCACCAAACTGAATATCGTTATAATATTTTTGTTTTTTCTTTCCTTCCAAAGTTTGGTAATAGGGCTTCTCTACCCTACACGCACTAAAAAGAAGCGACACAGCGATAAATAGTACAAGGCAGTTTTTCATAGCTCAGCAATTGTTTTGAACTAGATACACGAGGCGCAAACAAATGCCAGTAGTATGCCCTTCAAATTGTATTTTTGCCAGACGAACGAACTTGTAACCCGACTAAAAGACATTACCCCATGGCCGAGAAACGAACAGAGCTAACCGAATTAGGAGAATTTGGATTGATTGATCGAATCGAAAAGCAATTTTCGTTGCAAAACAGTACATCGGTAAAAGGCATTGGCGATGATGCTGCCCTTATTTCCGTTGGTGATGATTACTTGGTGGTAAGTACCGATATGTTGTTGGAAGGTATTCATTTTGATTTATCGTACGTACCACTGCAACATTTGGGCTATAAAGCAGTGGCCGTAAATGTCTCTGACATTGCAGCCATGAATGCAATACCAGAACAGATTACCATAGGACTGGCCTTCAGCAATCGGTTTTCGCTTGAAGCCATCGACACGCTTTACAGCGGCATTAAATCGGCCTGCGAAAACTTTAAAGTTGACCTAGTAGGTGGCGACACCAGTTCTTCGGCTTCGGGATTGGTCATTTCTATCACGGCTATTGGCCGGGTAGCAAAAAATAAAGTAGCACTGCGCAACACAGCCAAGGCAAATGATATTGTTTGTGTAACGGGCGATTTGGGTGCAGCCTATCTTGGGCTTCAGGTTTTAGAAAGAGAAAAGCAAGTGTTTCTAACGAACCCCGAAATGCAACCCGAACTTGAAAAATACGAATACCTAGTGGGACGACAACTGAAGCCCGAAGCAAGAATGGATATTGTGTATGAACTGGCTGATAAAAATATAGTGCCAACTGCGATGATCGATGTGTCGGATGGATTGGCATCTGAGTTATTGCATTTGGCAAAAAGCTCGGGACTTGGCATAAAAGTTTTTGAAGAAAATGTTCCTATTGATTCGCTGACATTTGAAACCGCAATCGAGTTTAAAATAGACCCGATTACCTGCGCACTGAATGGTGGAGAAGATTATGAATTGCTGTTTACTATTGCTCCTAGCGATCACGAAAAATTAAAGAACCACCCCGATATTCATTTTATCGGGCATATGCACACCAATGCCGCTCAAAATGTAATGGTTACTAAACAACAAACTGTTGTGCCGTTAAAGGCACAGGGATGGAATCACCTTAGATAAATAACTTCAATTTTTAATTATTTAAAACTCAATCTTCTGGGTACGGAATAAAAACGAAGCGTGTAAATTCCTTATCCACCACAAACAGGCAGCAAAATTCGTCAGGGTCTTTGTAGGCTTTCACAAAATCAGCTTCCCTATCTTTGGCAACCAACTCTCGCTGCACAAACTCATCTAAAAAAGAAGCGAAATAATTCCAATCCACGTCTTGTGAATATTTATCTATCAATAACCTGCCAATTGGTATAGTCTCTTTTGAAATAGCAAAAATAGGGTACGAAAAACCAGCCTTCCTGATTTGATACGAAGCTTCTTTTAAACTATCAGCCACTTTTATAAAATCAGTGCTAATGGTTCCTAAGTATTTGCCGCTTAGTTCGGGATCATTGCTCAAGGGTACATCCATTCGGCAAAATTAATGGTTCAACAAGAAATTATCAGCCTCCAATTTAAGAAGTGGAAAAAAAGCTAAAAACTCTTCATTAAACGCTGAGTGATGTTGCTCTAATTCAACAACGGCCTCATTCATTTTACTATCAAATTTAGATCGCCTCGACATACCATTGAACACTTGCTGCATGCCATCTAGGTTGCCATAGTTTACCAGCCAATTTTGTTTAACCATGTAGGGCATCAATTGCTTCACTGGTTCGGGTAGCAACGTCTCGTTTTGAAGGATCATCGAATAGCAGTTTTGTGCATATACAGGCAATGGTTCGGTGCAATACAATTGCCAGTTGATCGCTAAAAAATGATCGTAGTACACATCTACAATTACAGGGGCATAATGCCTGTATTTTGGCCGCAACCTTTCTTTACTTTGGCGAACAATGGAGTGCCTATCGGTGAACTCATCAATCAGGCGGTGCAACTCAATACCTTTCGCCATTCCTATTGAATAGCGATCAGCCAAATCGCGGCCACGCACAAAATCGCCAATAAAATTGCCCAATTTAACGTGGGGATCGCTACTCGATAAAAAAAGATGTGCTAAAAAGTTCATGGCATGTAAGGTAATTCAATTGAAGCTATTTTTATTAGCAAATAAATTTCTGATTTTTGGTTAAACAAAAAACTATGGCGCTGCTAGAACAATTGAAACTGTTGGTAAATCTTTCGAGGATTGATGGCGACATGGCTGAGCGAGAGAAAACGTATATCACCAATATTGGAAAAGCCAACGGTTTTCCAGAATCATCTGTAGCTACACTATTCTATACTACCCATGAGGTGATAATTCCCGATAACTTAAGCCCCGATCAAAAGTTCAGCTATCTATTTAGCCTGGTGCAGCTTATGAAAATTGACGAGCGATTGTATAAGGAAGAAATCAAATTTTGCTCTTCGGTAGCGGCCAAACTTGGGTATAGCGAGCAAGCCATGTTTGAGCTGATGCTAAACGTAAAAACAGTAGTGGATGATACCGAGCGCAAAACACTGCAACAACTTACCGAAAAATACCTCGACAAAGGCTAGCACCATGATCCGAATCGGGGCTATCTGGCTAATTCTATTTACCCTTCCGCTGTTCGGTCAATCACAAGACTCACTCAAATTGCTATCGTGGAATATCCAAATGCTTCCAAGAGGGCTGGCGAAAGGAAAAGCAAAGCGCGCTAAAGCCATTGTAGAAGAACTTAAAAGAAATAATTACGATGTAGTTGTATTTCAAGAGTTGTTCTATGCACGAAGTCGAAAGATACTGAGCAGAGGTTTGAAGGAAGCCTTTCCGCACCAAACTCCTGTATTAAATAAAAAAACATTTTCGCTCAAGCTGAATGGTGGGGTTATGCTATTTAGCAAGTACCCGATCACCGACATCAAGCAAATTTGCTATACCCGTAAGAGCGGGCCTGATCGGCTATCTAGAAAAGGCGCGTTGCTGGCCGAGCTTGCCCTAAAAGAAAAAACAATTCAAGTAGTTGGCACACACTTGCAAGCATTTGGAAAGAAAGAAATCATGTATGCACAATACAACCAATTGCTTGATGAGTTACTAAATCCAAATGAGCGAACCGGTGTGCCTCAAATCATATGTGGTGATTTTAACACATTAAAAAAAATCCCTGAAATCTTACCCACCGATTTACCCGCCAACTTTGAAGAGCGGATTGCCAGCTATGAAGTAATGATAAAAACATTGCAGGCGAAAGATGGCGATATACATGGTGAACAGCAATTTACGATGGATAGGCCCTACAACGACTTATGCACCTCACGAAAACAGTACCGACTTTTGCTCGATTACTTTTTAATTAGAGGGAATGAATCACAAGCTTATATCCACCAGCGAAAAATCATTGTCAGCAAGTATGCGTGGCACAAAAACCACCGCGATCTTTCCGATCATTACGGATTGATGGCCGTTGTTAAAGAAATCGATTAGTGTCTGAAGAAAACTTAATAGTAACTTCATTCTATCTTAAGTTAGCGTACCGATCATTGTTGAAAAAAACATGAGCCGCTTCACATTACTCCTACTCTTATTTCCAATCGCAGGTTTTGCTCAAAAAAAAGTAAAAACCGAATTGCGTTCTTTTGAAGGAAGCATTGAAACCTACTTACCCGCTAGGGGAATTACCTACAGTGTAGTAAAAGTTAAAACAGCCACAGGCTTTGAGATGACCCGGTTTCCATCACGTCAAGGCAAAGAGCTTATCGCTCAATTTCCCGTAGGTACCACGATAAAATTTAGCACTAAAGCACGTGTCCCCAAAATTAAAATCCCTGAAAAAGGCAACCTCGCTTGGGTAGGTATCTTGTTTGCCGATTCGATGGTTTCAATACAATCAACCACCCATCAATTTACTTGCAACTGGTTGTT
>JAAFHY010000072.1 GCA_013298505.1 Cytophagales bacterium | reverse complement strand
GTGGTTTTTTCTCAGATGAAAGGGTGGGATTGTCTATGGGAACCCCCGCACAAATTCTCGAACACATCCTTCAAAAGAAGTGGAAACTGAATTCGGGCGATAAGGACTTTATTGTGATGTGGCATCGCTTTGGTTTTGTTAAGGATGGAGAAAAAAAAGAAATTCAGGCTTACCTCACTTGTACGGGCGATGATGCCATCAAAACGGCCATGTCCAAAACCGTAGGGCTTCCATTAGCAATTGCCACCAAATTGCTATTACAGAATAAAATTAAAAGTAGGGGCGTTGTGATTCCTGTCACCCCAGAATTTTATGAACCTATTCTAAACGAATTGAATGACTTTAGTATTCATCTCGTTGAGCAAGAGCAAACTATTTCTAAATAGAAAATTAAAGTACATTTTTTAGGCTCCGCCAATATTTGCTGACTCAATCAAATCCCACAGGTTTCCATACAAATCGGCAAACACGGCTACAATGCCATATTCCTCTTTTGAGGGCTGTCGAATGATTTCCACTCCGTTTTTTACAAGTTGTTGAAAGTCGTGCTCAAAATTATCGGTATACAAAAATAGAAATACACGGCCACCGGTTTGATTCCCAATTCTGCTTTCTTGTATTTCGGTAGCGGCTTTTGCCAACAGAATGCTACAGCTTCCCGAACCTTTTGGAGCTACCAACACCCACCGCTTGGTATCGCTAAGTGTTGTGTCTTCGAGCAATTTGAAATTTAATTTTTGAGTATAAAACTCAATGGCTTCATCGTAATCTTTCACTACAATGGCAATATGAGCAAGCCGTTGATTAGTCATAAATTTGTTCGTAAGGTTAATGGGCTTTCCTAAGATACTTGAAAGATAGTGGCAACGATATCAAGTAAGTAGTAGCAATTAAGATCGAATTGGTAAGCAAATAAATTGCAGTGCTTTGAAATACATAACAGGCCGGAACTACAAACATTCCTGCTGCAAATTTTATCGAGCCAATAAACTGAGGATCTTTTACAAAATTCTTTAGTAAAGAATGGATAAGGAATCTTGCCAATGCGTGATTTGCATAATTGTAGAAATAGAGAGGACGTCTTTTTAATTCCTCAGTTGAGATTTCTGGCTGAAAAGATGAATTGCCTCTCGCTAATTCGTTTATTAATTTTTGATCGCTCTTTAATTGCTCAGCCAAATCTGACTTGTAAGTGCGATTAACTTGCAAGTAGTTTAATTGGTGTTCATAATTTTCTGCGTCTAGATGAAGTATCGATGATTTGACAGCATCTTGTACTCGTTTAATTAACTCAGTATATGCTACGCGCAAGTTTTTAGTTGGAGGAATGACAGGTACTTCGATCGGTACACCAAAAGTTACCAACACACGTGACCCCAAAGCGGAATGAGCATCATACTGTAACCCTACCGGCACGATTGATACATGAGTACTTTCTGCAGCAGCAAATGCTAGTTTTGAAAATCCTTTTTGAAAATTACGCAAGTGCCAGCGCTCATCGTGATTACCTTCAGCAAAAATAAGTATTGCTTCGTCATTTCTTAATAAATCAATATAGTCGGCAAAGGCTGCTTCGTTGTTTTTAAGGGTTTCATACCCGTCTCTAAAGCGATAGATCGGTATCATCCTTATAGATCGAAGGAGGTGGTTAACTGTCTTATTTTTAAATACTCCTGCCCGCGCAATGAAATACGGATTTCTGGTTGTGCTACAACTTATCAAGATGGCATCTAAAAATGCATTTTGATGATTAGCCACAAAAATTACAGCACCAGTTGGTACGGGTTGTAGATGGTGCACTTGCCACTTCTTATAAAAAAAGCGAAGCGCTACTTTGCAATAGAGCTTTAAGAATGTATACATCACGTTAGGCTGCATTCAATTCTTTGATTGGCTGGCGCCTCATCCACATAGCAAAAGTAAACCCGCTCACCAAATGCCAAATCCCCCACCAAGCAGCTAACAGTGCCATTTCTGCATTTCCATCAAAAAAAGTAAAGATAAGTATCAGTCCGAGTCCCGAATTTTGAATAGCTGTTTCGATGGCAATGGTACGATTAGTGGCTTCGCCATTTTTTAACGCTGCGCTAAAGTAGTATGACAAAAGCAGCGCGGTTCCGTTATGCAATGCAACAACCCAAAAAATACGAGTAAAATTTTCGATGAAAATTATTCTGTTGTTGTTGAAAGCGATGATAATAAAAATGAGTAGAATAGCAATTGAAACAATTCGAATCGGGTTACCGATTTTTTGTGCAATCGATGAAAAGCGATTTGAAAACCACATACCTACCAGCAGCGGCACTAACAAAATCAAAACCATATTTAGGAGCAATGAAAAAAAATCAATTTGAAATTCGCTCACGTGCGTTGAAAGTCTTGGAGCCAGCGATGCCCAAAAGAAAAAATTTAGAGGCGTGAGAATAAATGCCAATAAGGAAGATGTTGCAGTAAGCGCCACTGATAAGGCTACGTTACCCTTAGCCAACATCGAAAAAAAGTTCGATACGTTTCCCCCGGGGCAGGCTGCTACCAGAATCATTCCAAGTGCAATGCCATTGCTAATTGGCAGGACTGAAACTAATAGTAAAGTAAGCAACGGAAGTAAAATAAATTGCGAAATGAGTCCGGTGACTACTGATTTTTTTTGATGAAGTAATTCTTTAAAATGAAGTAGTTTTATTTCTAGGCTAACTCCGAACATGATAATGGCCAAACAGAAGTTTAACACGATAAGGCTATCTGAAGAGAAGTTAATTGTTGAGGACATAAAAATTCAAAGTTCAAGGTTGAATTAGGTTGTAGTAAGTAGTAGATATTAACTCGTACCTCCCTTCTGATTCTCTTCATACCACTCGTCTATCTGTAGCCCTTTTCCAGATGCAGCGGCAACGGCTAATTGATCGCACCGCTCATTTTCTGCATGGCCTGCATGGCCTTTTATCCAAACAAATTTGGGCTTAAATTTTTGATGAAGAGGAATATATATTTGCCATAGATCGGGATTGGCTTTTTTAACAAAATTCTTTTTTTGCCATCCCCATATCCAACCTTTTTCTACCGAGTCGACCACGTATTTTGAATCGGAATAAATGGTGACTGCGATACCCTCTTTTTTGATTGCTTTTAAGCCTTTGATTACGGCCATCAATTCCATTCGATTGTTGGTGGTCAGCCTAAAGCCTTCGGCTAATTCTTTCTCGTGGCCACCGTACCTCAAGATTGTGCCGTAGCCTCCTGGGCCGGGGTTGCCTTGCGCAGCGCCATCGGTATAAATCCGTATCATGATAAGCTAAGATTGCTTTTAAAAATCTTAACGGCAATTGCTAATAGAATAACACCAAAAACTTTGCGTAGCACTACAAATCCCGATTTGCCAATTTTTTGTTCTAACCATCCACTAGATCGAAGTACGATGTACACAAAAATCAGGTTGAGTACAATGCCAATTAGAATATTGGTCTCTTCATATACCGCCCGCAGCGATAAAATGGTGGTAAGCGTGCCCGCGCCAGCTATCAGCGGAAATGCAATAGGCACAATAGAGCCCGTTCCTTTTGCATCGGGATCATCTTTGATCAGATCAATCCCGAGAATCATCTCCATCGCAATAATAAACATCACAATGGCTCCCGCCACTGCGAATGAGCCCACGTCTAACCCAAAGAGTTTAAGAATTGATTGCCCTAGAAAAAGAAATACAATCATTAACACAGCGGCAATAGCTGTTGCTTTCTCAGCATAAATCCTGCCTTCTCTTTTTCGAATAAGAATGACAAACGGAATGGAGCCAAGGATATCGATGACGGAAAACAGAATTAACGTGACAGAGAAAATTTCTTTGATATTCATAGGGTTGTATCTTGCAAAGATAATGAACCGATCATCAACCAAACATCATTTATGACCCCCTACGAGAAATTATTAATAGAGAACAAAATCTGGGCGAAAGCTCGCGTTGAAGAAGATAGAGATTTCTTTCACCGCCTCTTAAAATTGCAGACACCCGAATTTCTCTGGATTGGTTGTTCGGACAGTCGGGTGCCTGCAAATGAAATTACTAATACTGCACCAGGAGAAATATTTGTGCATCGGAACATCGCCAACTTGGTGGTGCACACCGATTTAAATTTGTTAAGTGTGCTTCAATATGCAGTAGAAGTTTTGAAGGTAAAACACATTATTGTTTGTGGCCATTATGGGTGTGGGGGCGTGCGTGCCGCGATGACTCAGAACGACTTGGGGCTAATCAATAAGTGGCTACGTAATATTAAAGATACTTATTACTACAATAAGAAGGAGTTGGAAGCTATTGCTGATATTGATCAACGAGCCGACCGATTAACCGAGCTAAGTGTGATGGATCAGGTTATGAATCTTGCTCAAACTTCTATTGTGCAGCGTGCCTGGAAAGAAGAAAGTAGACCCACCTTGCATGGCTGGGTTTATCGGTTGACCGATGGTGTTTTACACGATTTGGTTAAGATGATGCCAAATACCCCGCTTGATCCAGTTTATCAATACGATATTAAATAAGAAGGCTGGGTAACCATCCCAGCCCTCATTCACCAAAAACACCCAAACTATAATTACTAAACTCTAAAAGAAAAACTGATATTGCATTACCACCTGACTTTTTAATGCATTGTCTTGTAGTAAATTATTTCCAGCTACTGTGTAGGTAGGCCGTAGTTGATAATCGAGTGTTAGTTTGCTACTGTGCCCTTTCAAAAACCAATTTAATCCCACACTATAAACATTCATTCCTTTATCTAAACGTTCGTAGTTAGCGCCTTGGTATGATGCGTATGGCATTAAAGTTCCGTGTTCTTCGCCCAATAAATTTTTCTTTAAGAGATAACCAAATTGAGCGTAAATCACACTGCCAGTGCCAAACATGGGGAAGGCGTTTCCATAACTGCCACTGGGCGCACCAACGGTAGTTGTTCCGTTGGCCGGATTCATAATGCCGTTGTAGCGCAAATACCGTGTTCCGTAGTCTGTATTGAAGTAGCCCAGGTACGCATTGATAGCAGTGCCTTTTTCAGTATTAACTGGTGCATCATAAAATAATGCCACCGACCACAGATTCATGCTGTAATATTTTCGGGTGGCATCGGCTGAGATAGTGTTGTTAGTAATCGCAGCGGGATCACCCGTCCACGTAGCGTTGGGTTGCGTAATAAAACCGGCTTCGAGATTCAACACTTTCTTTTTTCCTAAGTAAGTACCCGTCATGTATGGAGTTACATGCGATTCTTTATCGAAGAAATTCCAGACCAGCAATGCTTGGTATTGCTTGCTATGATTATTCCAAGCAAAGTTTGCGTTGGTAGGATGGATGCCAAGTTGTGCCAATCCATTTGAGGTAATTGGAAATGGATCGCTAATGATGATTCGATAGTCAAGTTTTCCTAATTGCCCCCGCGCATAGATGCTCAGCTTGCGCGAAAACTCATCTGTCTGATCTACGGTGGCTTGTGCAAAAACGGGAACGTCCATGCTCATAATAGTACCTACACTTGGCTGACTAAAACGCGATAGCCCATTGGTAATGGTGAGGCCGCCACCGAGGTGAAGTTTGTCGGATCCCTTGAAGACCCTGTATTCGCCAAGGGCATCATGAAAGAACACTTGAAACTTTCGGTTGCCGTTGTTGGTACTATTCTGTCCTGATAAGTAGTTGAAATTATTTTGCCCGAATTGCAAATAGAAAAATACACGGTCGGTAATTTGACCGTACAATTGCAAGCGCGTTCTTCGTAGCCCAATATCGAATGTTTCGGTGGTTGGATCGCCCAATACAGTGGTGCCTGAGTTGCTTTCGTTAAACCGAAACCATACTTGGTTTAAGATAGTAGCTTTAATATAATGACTTCCATCTTCGTTCAACTTTAAGCGAAGCTCGTCCAATTCTTTTTTAGATTCCGAAGGCACTAGCGATTGGGATAAAGCTCCATGATAGGACAATACAAAAAGTATGAAAACTGATATTTTGGTTTTGCTCATAGTGACTAAATTAATTCAATACAAGTTGTAGAATTGTTAACTCAAAATCGGTAATCCGATATAGGGTGTATCTACCCTTGGGTAGATACACCTCAATCTACTTTTTGCTTAAAGCAATAACCAAAAAGTCTTCTGCAAATTTGCACATGTAAAGGATTTCGGCTGGCTCTAGTAAGTCTCTTTTTTTATAAAACAAAAGCCTGTTTTTATGACACTCAATGTGCATTTCTTCGCGGTTCTCTAAAAACTGGATGACCGACTCGCTAAAGAAAGTGGAGATGGCCGATTCGTTTTCTCCTCTGAGATAGTATTTTTTTGAAAAGGCCGGATGCGAATCGAAATCAATATCTTTTCCAGCAACGCCTTCAAATAGTTTTGACCATAGTCCTTCTGGCTCAAGCGCAAAATCAGGAATGATTAACTCCGTCTCTGATAGCTGTAGAAGTGTGATATGAGTTTCGCTGCGATCTTGCATGGCGCCTTCTTGCAAGGAGATATCAGAAACCTCAAGCTTTCCATTTTCAATGTACTTTGAAAGGGTATTCTCTTCAAACAGTATTTTGTTACCTCTTTGTAAAGGAAAATCTTTATACTTCAAAAGATTACGAACACGCTGTGGGTAATATGCAAAATCGTTTGTCTCTGAAAATTTCTTGAGTTCGATCTGCCGTGGGCTTAGCTTTATCTCAAATTTAGAAGGGCTTCCTGTAATCATTTTTCGAGATGCAAGCGGATGGCTGGACATGGGTTGAAAGAATTCAAAGCCAGCTATGTTTACGGTACCACCGCTATGCTGATATTCTTCTTCAAAATGATGGAGCTGCTCCATGAAAGAATGATCTATAATACGGGCATCGGCAAAATTTATCGTTACTTTTTTGCCAGATTTAATTCGTTTAAACATTTTCTTAAAACCAATTAAATTTGAAAAAATAGCTGCGTCTTTTACTGAAATGATGCATTCACTTTCGTTTTCTGAGTATTCGTACTTCGCCCTAAATAGACCCTTCATCGGGGCACCGTTTAGAATATGAAAAATAAATTTAATCAGAATACCAGCCCCAACACCGATAAGCAAATCTGTGGCAATGGTTACTAAAATTGTGATCACAAAAATTACAAGTTGCTCGGCACCTATTTTGTATGTTTTAAAAAATTCTTTGGGCGATGCCAACCTATATCCTACCGCAATCAATAAGGCAGCCAATGCTGAATTAGGTATCATTTCGATTACCGGAATAAACAGCAGCATGGCGATTAACAAAAAGGCACCATGAAAAAAATTGGCCCAACGAGTACGCCCACCAAAATTCACATTGGCAGAGCTACGAGCTACTTCTGAAATCATTGGTAACCCACCCAACAATCCCGACAAGGCATTGCCTACACCGACTGCGGAAAGATCTTTGTTGGCGTTAGATTCTCTTTTATAAGGATCTAATCCATCAACGGCTTTAACAGTTAGCAACGACTCTAAACTATTAATGAAAAGAAACATGATAACGTATTTCCAAAATACACCGGTACCGATTGCCGCAAAGCTTGCGTTCAACGAAATGTTTCCCCAAAAATCACCAATGGATACTAAATCAAATGCGGGCTCAGTATGCCGAAAGTCCATGACCATTGCCAGTGGAATGGTAACGGCAAGCACAACCATCGGAGCAGGAATTTTTTTAAATAATTTACCTTTTAAAAGAGGCATTCCAAAAATGATGAGCAAGCTAATGACTCCAACTAGGGCAACGCGCGGATCGGCATTGGCAAATGAGTGTGGTATCATTTCAAACAACTCAACGGGCTCAAGCCCTTTTAAAGTAGCAGGGTCTATTCCAAGTAAAACATGTATTTGCTTTGAGAAAATGATTAGGCCAATTGCCGCCAGCATACCGTGCACTGCGGAAGGCGGAAAGAAATCACTCAGCGAGCCAAATTTTAGAAATCCAAAAATAATTTGGATAACTGCCATTACTACAATGGCACCGCAGGCTAATTGCACACCAGTATGCCCTTCTATGTTTAATGCGCCAAGCTCTGCCACTGCACCCGCACAGATGGTAATTAAACCAGCCGCTGGCCCCTTAATGGTAAGTGCCGAACCTGCAAAAATGCTTACGAACATGCCGCCAATCATGGCGGTAAGCACACCCATGGCAGCAGGAAACCCACTTGCTTTTGCAATGCCAAGGCTAAGAGGAAGTGCTAGTAGAAATACAAGGAAGCCAGATGTAGCATCTATTTTCCAATTTTGTTTGAGGCCTTCGAGGCCATCTTTAGGAATTTCGACCGATGTCATTAGTAATACTATTTGTATTCAATTAAAATAATTGAATGGATTGAAAATTTATTTAAGGATTGATTAAGATACGATCAATCCGAAGATCCGTGAATGCTGATCTGAGTAATTGTCAAATAAGAAGCGTTCTGTTTAGTCGGTAGAGTGGCCGATGAGCAATAGACAAATATTGATCGAAAGAAAATGACGTTTGATGCCGAAAGGAGTCTTCAATAAAAAAGTTTTTTTGCAATGAGTACGACTCACCTAGAGCAGAAAGCAAGTTCTTACCCTCACGCTCTTCTTCATTGATTTCCTCAATAGCAAGTAATGCGTAGATGTTAGTATGAGAAGCAGAAAGGGTATTTTTTGTTGAACCGTCAGCAATGGTATTAACTTGGCTAATACTTAAAAAGGCAGGAGCGAGTAACTCAAAAGAAAAGAGCAGGATCGCAAAAAACTTCAAAGCTTGATTGTTTCGTAGTACCATCCAACCGTCAAAGTAAATGAAATTTTTTGAATACCTGACAAAAAATTTGTTTCACTGAGTCTGTATGCTTAAGCAACCGATTGCTAAAATAAACGATGATACACGAGCCATCGAATTGATAGTAATGCTTTTCTGGTCTGCGCAAAAGATTGATTGCGTATGCGCATTTTATTTTTATACCTTTGATTGTGGTAAGAAAAGCATACATCAAAAAATTAGGAGCCGCTACTTTTCTAGCCGTGCTTTTATGCTCTATACTCTGCTCGTTTCCAGATTCAGTCATTAATAACATTGGGAAATCGCAACTTACCAGTAAGCAATCCCTCTCTCAATCGTACATCAACACAGCCGAGTTGTGCGAAGAGACTGAAGTAAAAAATGTGATCACCTCACTTCAAGAGATACCTCGTATTCAGTTGACGTATTCAGATGGTAGTATACTTACGGGTAACAGTTCTTTTTTTATTCCCTCTTTTAAAAACGTAGCTGCCTTTGCCGGCACTACCAACTTTCCTATCTACATCGCCAAGCAATCGTACTTGCTATAAGACTTTCCTTTTTTGTTATTGCAAGTATGCCTTTGGCATTCACTCTATAATTCACATTATTCTTATTATTAAAACATGGAATCAGATATATCTTCATTTGATGAACACAAGGTAATACACGACTTGAAACATTACCTTCCAGCACAGGCTCCGCTTAAAGATTTTATTCACCATAATACCCTGCACGCTTTTCAGAAGTTAAACTTCAAAGACGGATTGCGCCATGCCTCAGAGATTTTGGGCTACCGTTCTTCTCTTTCTATCCTTGATTTTCGAGAGATGTATGATAAAGGATTAATTTTTCCTGAAGTACTTGAACGTATTATAGTTGATAAGAAGGGAGCGGAGAATGTAACTGAATGGAAACGAAAGGTACTTACCCACGTGTACGAAGCGAGTGCTTTTCCACGTATAGGTGCTTTACGCGCAAACTGGAAAAAGCATTACCGTATTGATTTAGATACACTTGTTCAGCCTACTTTATTTAGAATACTGTGTAGCTATTTTGACCAAGGCATAGCGGTATGGAATTTTCCAATTCGTGAAAAAACATTTCTGGCTTCTATTCGAGAAATGGAACGAAATAGCTGGTCGAGTTTCTTCAGAGGATCAAGAGCGAAGTCGTTATTGCTAAATACTACCTGCGAAATTTCAGATCTTCTAAAAATAGTAGTCGGGAGTGAATCGCTCTACCATCGTTACCTTTTCGATCAGCAGTTTGCCCATCAAGGTTGGTCGGGTATGGTTTCGACAATTGAAGATCAGCCAAATACATTATTGGATGCGCGTAAACTATCCATGCACGATTTAATTGTTTTTGAGTTGCTGATGGAAATTGATGCACTGGATTTAGCCTTCGGCAACAATTGGAAACCATTATGCGAGAGCATCGAAGAAATTCCTACACCTTTATTTGCCAACGTGCCTGAGACCGAAATGCACGAGGCTCTTTTTATTTGGCAAGAGGCATTTGAGTGGAGTTACCATGACCAAGTGCTGGCGGGCATCGCGCAAAAGAAGAACGAGCCCAAGCAGTATTCAGCAAAAAGTTTTCAGGCGTTATTTTGCATTGACGACCGAGAGTGTTCGTTTCGCAGATACATAGAAGAATTTGACTCAACGGCAGAGACATTTGGAACCCCTGGATTTTTTTCGGTTGAATTTTATTACCAACCCGAAGGAGGTAAATTTTATACAAAACTTTGCCCAGCACCTGTCACACCAAAATATTTAATTAAAGGTGTAGGTGGAGAAAAGCGAGAGAAAGATGCCTACCTAAGCAAGTCAAGTCATTCATTTTATGGAGGATGGCTGATTTCACAAACGCTCGGTTTTTGGTCTGCCTTTGCATTGTTCTTAAATATTTTCAAGCCTTCGATGGGGCCTGCTACGGCATCGTCATTTAAGCACATGAGCAAGAAGTCGCAGTTATCGATTGAAAACAAAAATCTAGAAGACAGAGAAAACGATTTACAGGTTGGCTTTACTGTTGACGAAATGGCCAATCGGGTAGAAGCGTTATTGAAAAGCATTGGGTTGGTAAAAGATTTTGCTCCCATCGTATACGTGATCGGCCACGGATCGAGCAGTGTAAACAATCCACATTATGCTGCTTACGATTGTGGAGCATGTTCGGGCAGGGCTGGTTCAGTGAATGCAAGAGTGATCTCGTTTATGGGCAACCATAAAAAAGTTAGAGAGATTTTAATAGATCGCCGAATTTCAATTCCCGATACGACTCAATTTTTAGGTGGCCTTCACGATACCACTCGTGATGAGATCGTATTTTTTGATGAAAATTCGCTATCAGTAATCAATCTACAGAGCCATAATAAGAATGAAGTTACGTTTTCGAAGGCGTTGGATTACAATGCCAAAGAACGTTCGCGCAGATTTGAGTCGATAGATTCTCACTTGACTCCTTCTGCCATCCACGAGAAAATACTTATCCGATCTGTTTCACTGTTCGAGCCAAGGCCAGAGTTAAATCATGCTACTAATGCATTATGTATTGTAGGAAGACGCGACCTTACCAAACATTTGTTTATGGATAGGCGTTCGTTCATGAACTCGTACGATTATCGAGTAGACCTTGATGGAAAATTTTTGGTAAACGTATTACGTCCAGTTGGCCCGGTATGTGGCGGCATTAACCTCGAATATTTTTTCTCGCGTGTAGATAATCAGAAGTTAGGGGCTGGCACAAAGTTGCCGCATAATGTAATGGGTTTGGTGGGTGTTGCCAACGGTATTGATGGCGATCTTCGGCCTGGGCTGCCGAGCCAAATGATTGAAGTACACGATCCCGTGCGTCTGATGGTAATTGTTGAACATTATCCTGAAATTGTTTTACAAGCAATTCAAAAAGAAGCGCCAACCTACGAATGGTTCTATAACGACTGGGTTCGCTTGGTGGCTGTTCATCCAGATACACATCAATTATACCTGTTCTCAGAAGGTAGGTTCACAGCATATCAGCCTACTGTTAAAAAGGTAGAGAAGGCCGCTAACCTCAAAGCTATTTTTGACGAGCAGCAAGAGAATTTACCTGTTTTTGAATTAGAAAGTATTTAATCATTTAGAAGATGAAATCATTTTTAGAATTTTTTATACTACTTCCACTGGTAGGCTTTGTGGTGAGCCTTTTTTTGCCACGGTTAAGAGAAGGCATTATCGCCCGATGGACATTTGCATCGGTGGCCACACACATGATTAGTTTCCAACTCTTTTTAATTTTTTGGCTGATCAATGGAAACCAAGAACTGAATTTGAAAGACATCGTTATTTATAAAGGCGATGGTTACGAATTCTTTCTTGATTTTTATTTTGATAAGATCACGGCTGTATATGTGTTTGTCGGCTCATTGCTCACCTTCATGGTGGCATTGTATAGCCGAACCTACTTGCACCGCGAGCCAGGCTACAAACGCTTCTTTAATACCATTTTGCTTTTTTATTTAGGCTACAACATTGTAGTGTTTGCGGGCAATCTTGAAACGTTGTTTATCGGCTGGGAGATTCTAGGGATAAGTTCTTTTTTGTTGATTGCCTTTTATCGTGATCGATATTTACCTGTTAAAAATGCGGTAAAAGTCTTTTCGATTTACCGTGTGGCCGATGTAGGATTGATACTCGCCATGTGGATGAGCCATCACCTGTGGCACGAGAGCATTACATTTGATAAGCTGACGAATGCAGACTTAATTCATTCGCACTTGCAAGAGCATAGTTGGGTGGGTGTTTTTATCGCGCTCATGTTCTGGCTATCAGCTATTGCTAAATCGGCACAACTTCCTTTTTCATCTTGGCTGCCACGAGCGATGGAAGGGCCTACACCAAGCAGCGCTATATTCTATGGATCGCTATCCGTTCATTTGGGCGTGTTTATCATGATGCGCACTTATCCGTTTTGGGAAAATCAAATTTCGGTTCGCATACTGATAGGAGTAATGGGCTTATTGACTGCCGTAATCGCTACGGGCATTGCGCGCGTACAATCTTCTGTAAAGAGCCAAATCGCTTATAGTTCGATTGCTCAAATCGGATTAATTTTTATTGAGATTGCCGCGGGCTGGGGTGCTATTGCATTGATCCACTTTGCTGGTAATGCCTTCTTGCGTACGTATCAATTGTTAGTTTCTCCTTCGGTTGTTAGTTATTTAATACGCGAGCAATTTTACAATTTCGTTCCGCACATCCGCTCGATTGAAGATTATTTCCCTAAAAAGATTCAATACACGCTGTATATACTTTGCGTGAAAGAATGGAATCTCGATTCATTTATGTATCGCTATTTGTGGAACCCTGTGAAATGGTTGGGGCAGCAAGTAAATTTTTTGACGTTGGGTAGGGTAGTAGGTATTTTTATTCCTACTTACTTAGCGGGTTTATTTCTGGTATACCATAAAGATTTGGTATCAGGGCAAGTGCAACACGGGCTTACTATTTTGTTTTCGTTGATCGCGTTAATTTGTGTACTCAAAGCTTTTACCGAACGAAAGCAAGCACGCATGAGTTGGCTGTTGGTAATTATGAATCACTTTTGGATTGCGCTGGCGGTTTCGTTTAATGAAAACTTCAGCTTTGATGAAATTCATATTTATTTGAGCGGAGTTACCGTTGCCGGGATTTTTGGGTTCTTTACATTGCGCAGGCTGGCATTGCTGGAAGGCAATATTGACCTCAACCAGTTTCATGGCCACTCGTATCGCCACCCCAAAATTGCAGCTGCATTTTTAATTGCCTGCTTGGCCGCTACGGGCTTCCCCATTACGCCCACCTTTATTGGTGAAGATTTGATCTTTAGTCACATTCACGAAGACCAATGGGTATTAGCGTTGTTTGTATCTACCAGTTTTATTATAGATGGCCTTGCGATCATACGAATCTATGCACGAATCTTTTTAGGGCCACACTCAAAATCAGTTTACGAAATGGCGTACCGATCTTCGTAAAAATCAGTTGCGGGTTTCTAGTTTCTAGTATCCAGAAACTAGAAACCTGTAACTTTTAAGTAGATTTCTTATTCATCAAATAAAGCAGCGCAAGAGCGTAGCCTTCCATACCAAAGCCTGTTATCAAGCCTGCACATTTAGAGGTGATAATACTCTTGTGCCTAAACTCTTCACGGGCATAAATATTTGAAATATGAACTTCTACCACAGGTGTTTTAATTGCCCCGATGGCATCGTGTATGGCAATCGAAGTGTGCGTGTAGGCTCCTGCATTTAAAATAATGCCATCGTATTCAAATCCTACCTCGTGCAACTTATTTATGATCTCGCCTTCAATGTTCGATTGATAATAACTGATTTGTATCGAGCTGAAGCTAGCTTTCAAATTCTCAAAAAAAGTCTCAAAGTTGGTGCTGCCGTATACTTCGGGTTCGCGTTTACCTAATAGATTTAGGTTAGGTCCATTGACGATCTGAATTTTCATTTTGGTCTTCTACAAGTAGTAAATAATCGTATTATCAACAGCTAAGTTAATTAAAAAGTGATCTGCTTAGTTAGCCTTGATTGAAATAGTTGCATTTTTGTAATTAACACTTTTTTTATAGGTGAGTTGGTCATCATACATAAAGCAATTTAGCGACTACCTAAAGATCGAGCGATCGTTATCCTCTAATTCGATAGATGCCTACGTTCGCGATGTGGAAAAACTCGATCAGTTTAT
This sequence comes from Cytophagales bacterium, assembly GCA_013298505.1. Lineage (GTDB taxonomy): Bacteria > Bacteroidota > Bacteroidia > Cytophagales > Cyclobacteriaceae > ELB16-189. The sequence continues at coordinate 2,168 of JAAFHY010000072.1, read as the reverse complement.
ATCTCTGAAGCATTCAACACTAAGTCCTCTTTCGGTCAAACCAGCCCACCTTCAAGGCTTTCTGCAATTCATCAACGAGTTGGGGATGAGCACCTACAGCCAAGCGAGAATACTCTCAGGGCTAAAGGCTTTTTTTAAATATTTGTTATTTGAAGAACTGATCGATAAAGATCCAACGGCATTGATCGAAGGACCAAAAACTGGGCGCAAACTTCCCGATACATTAGAGTATGTTGAAATCGAAAAACTATTATCGGCCATTGATATGTCATCCCCAGAAGGGGGACGAAGCCGGGCTATGCTAGAGGTCTTGTATAGCTCGGGGTTGCGAGTGTCTGAATTGGTTGAACTTAAGTTAGCCAACGTATATCACGACATTGGATTCGTACGCGTTATAGGGAAAGGAAACAAAGAGAGGCTGGTGCCTATTGGTAGGGAAGCACTGAAGTACCTAAAAATTTATGTGGACGAAATTCGAGTACATATCCCAATTAAAAAAGGAAGCGAGAGCCATGTATTTTTGAATCGGAGAGGGACTAAGCTTTCGAGAGTAACGGTATTTACACTGATTAAACAATTGGCCGCTTCAATCGGCTTGAATAAGTCGATTAGTCCACATACGTTTCGGCATTCATTTGCAACGCATCTCATTGAAGGTGGCGCAGACCTTCGGGCAGTGCAAGAGATGCTGGGGCACGAGTCCATTACCACAACCGAAATATATACGCACTTAGATCGCGATTACTTGCGACAAGTTGTACAAGAATTCCATCCGAGAGGCTAATTGATTTATCTTTGCGTTATGAGAGTTTTTTTGATTGGCCTGCTCACTATCTGTTTTTGCAACGAGTCCTTTTCGCAACAAGTAAAAATTGAGTTTGACAAAAAGCGCGATCTTAAAACCATCCGTACATTTCAATTTGGCGAAAGCCAGATAACAACACCAAAAGATCAAAAACAAGTAGCCGATAATTTATTAAATCAATGGATTGTTACATCTATTGCCGATGTGATGAAGTATAATCAGATTAATCAAACCGATTCGTTGGCCGATATTGTCATCACATACGCCTTTGGTGTGCTAGCAAGGACCGATTACGAGCGGTTAGGTCCGTTGGCGCAAACACCGGGAACGCAACAAACAGGAAGCTTTAAATTTGACTATCGACAGAGTACGTTGGTAATAGATTTGAATGACTACAACGGGAATTTATTGTACAGAATTAGTGCAACCAATAATTTAACTTCGCCCATTAACGAACGACTTATTTTTGCAACTACCTATCGGGGATTTAAAAAATTCAACAAACTACATAAACGAAAAAAGAAATAACCTGTGTATAAACTTATTATTAGACCATTGCTATTTAAGTTCGATCCTGAAGCGATTCATTATTTTACATTTAATTTTTTGAAGAAGGTTTGTGCCTTACCTGGAATCAAGCTTGTTCTTAAAAGTTTTTATTCTATCGAAAGTAAATCGTTGGAGCGAACTTTATTCGGAGTTACTTTTCCCAACCCTGTTGGTCTTGCAGCTGGCTTTGACAAGGATGCCAAGTTGATTGATGAACTCGCTTGTTTTGGTTTTGGATTTATTGAGATAGGTACGCTCACACCAAAAGCACAACCGGGCAACGACAAGCCTCGATTATTTAGGTTGCCACAAGATCAGGCACTGATTAACCGCATGGGCTTCAACAATGGCGGAGTGGCCGAAGCGGTGGAGCGATTGAAGAAGAGAAAATCAAAAGTCATTATTGGAGGCAACATTGGAAAGAACAAAGTCACGCCTAACGACAAAGCGTTTGAAGACTACGAATATTGTTTTAGAGAACTGCATCCTTATGTAGATTATTTTGTGGTGAATGTGAGTTCGCCCAATACACCTGGCCTGCGCGAGTTGCAAGAGAAAGAGCCATTGATGCAATTGATGAATCACGTGAAGGCACTGAGTAATCTAAGCCAAAAACCAAAGCCGATATTGCTAAAAATCGCTCCTGATTTGACCAACTCACAATTGGATGATGTCGTAGAAGTATTGGTTTCCACTAAAGCCGATGGAGTAATCGCCACGAACACAACGATTTCTCGCGAGGGATTGACTAGCAGTAAAGGAACGCTGGAAGCGATAGGCAATGGCGGGTTAAGCGGGAAGCCACTGGTGAATC
>JAAFHY010000071.1 GCA_013298505.1 Cytophagales bacterium | reverse complement strand
ATGAGTGTACTCGTGCCCGACAATTGTACAAGGCCCGTACCTGCTGTAAATGCATTTCCTGCTCCCGTTACGGTAACGGCTCCTGTTACGGTGAGTGTACCGCCCAAAGTCATTGTGATAGTGCCTTGTCCTGGAGTGGCAAGTGTTCCTCCCAGATTTATACTTCCAGCCGAGACTGTTGTTCCATTTTGGAAAGTTATTGACCCATCTCTATTCGCATTTCCGCTTCCACCCAATTGAATAGCACCACTTACTACCAAGTTGATAGCCCCCACATCAAATGTAATATTTCCAGCATTGTTTGCGGTAAGGCCTCCAAGTTGCAAACTGGCACAAGCTGCATCCGCAGTAATATTTACCGTAAAGCCCCTTTCGATTGTTACGGCATCGCCCGCTACAGGGACGGAAGCTCCAGCTGCACCTCCAGAAGTTGCCGACCAAGTGTTCGGGTCATTCCAAGATCCGGACGCAACCGAAAATCGCTGAGAATTAGCCTGAAGAGCGATCCCAAAGAAAAGAACTGCTAGAATGGTTAGCGCCTTACATGTTGCTTTGTCAGTTGACGATGAGAAAAATGCTTTCATAACTCTTTACTAAATTAATTTTTATATCAAAACTGCGCTTATTTTACTTCTGCTTCTATCTGAAACAAACCATGATCCAATGTGAAAACTATTTTTTCAATCGTTTGAAACTGGTCGTTACCTAAAGAATCAATCCCAAAAGGAAAAAACAGCATCAAATTTAACACTAATTCCCTAAACACAGTTATAGATTACAGAATATAGAATAAGCCAACTAACCGATTTATTCAAGCGATACCTTGCGTTTGATAAAATTTAATTATCCTCACATTTATACAAGACTCAAAGAAGACTTAATCGTGAAAAATGATGTAAATCAATCAATCGTTTATATCGCCTTTGTTTGTGTTACAAGTTATTACATACAAAGTAGGATAATATCGTAACGATAATACATACATTTACGTAATTAACCTTGTCCACCGAAGCCCTGGTGTAGGTGGATCACAACATTCACATTATTTATGAAAGGAACAAACCTCGGTGAATTTGAAGAGCTTGTGTTGCTTACGGTAGCAGCCATGGTAAACGAAGCCTACAGCGTAGCCATTTGCGATGACTTGGAAAAGAAAACAAAACGCGCTGTAAAATTAGGTGTGGTGCATTCAGTATTGAATCGATTGGAAGAAAAGGGGTTGGCCAAAAGCCGCTTGGGTGAAGCTACCAAAGCACGCGGAGGAAAAAGAAAGAGATACTATGCAGTAACCAACGCAGGTAAATCGGCACTATTAAAATCAAAAGAGCTGCGCGACCAGTATTGGAGTATTATTCCGGAGTTGTCGCTAAAAAGAATTTAGAAGTCAGGAGTCAGAATATAGAATGGCCTACAATGAAATCCCCTTTGCGACTTAGCGTCTTTGCGTGAACTAATCCAAATGAACGAACTGCAAGAAATATCTCCTCCCGCTTGGGCTAACCGCTTGCTCTCGTGGTACTGCAAGCCCGAGCTACTCGAAGATTTGCAAGGCGACCTCAATGAATATTTTGAAAGAAACGTAAAATCAAAAGGAATCACGAGAGCCAAATTGATTTATTTCTTTGATGTTTTAAAGTTTTTCCGTCTCTATACCATTCGTAAACCAGAATTTTTAAATCTCTTAATCAACTTTATTATGATTGGCAGCTACATCAAAACCTCAGGGCGCAGCATTGTGCGCAACAAATTGTTTTCAGCAATTAATATTATAGGGCTCGCCATTAGTATGTCGGTGGGACTATTGCTTATCAGTGTGCTGATTGATACTTATTCCTACGACAAATTTCATGTGAATCATTCGAGCATCTACAGAATAAACAGTCATTACCAATATCTGGAGAACAAGGACAGAAATTTTATGGCTACTACGTCTATGCGAACTGCGCGGGCAGTGAAAGAGACTTTTACAGGCTTTGAAGATGTGGTCATTTTACACCGAGGTTTTAATGGTGACATCACTTTTGGAGAAAAGACAATCCCTCTTAATGGCCTTTGGGCAAGTGAATCCATGTTTGAGGTGTTTACATTTCCATTGTTACAAGGCAATCAAGCAACAGCTTTGAAAGAACCTTTTTCGGTAGTGCTTACTGAGAAGGCAGCAAAAAAAATGTTTGGAGATGAAGAGGCTCTCGGCAAAAGTATCATCTTCAATAAAGATAAAGCCTACACCATTACGGGCATTATGAAAGATGTGCCCACATTCTCTCATATAAAATTTGAGATGTTGGCTTCGCTTTCTACGCGTGAGGTAACGGAGAAAGGCAACATAGACGAATTGGCCTGGGACAATATGTGGAACACCTACGTGTACTTGAAGATGCCAGAGGAGTTTGACGCCCATCTCTTTCAAGCCAATTTAAATAATCTGTGCATTAAAGAAAATCCGTCTGTAAAAAATACAACCATTACATTGAAATTACAGGCAATGGACTCAATCATGTCAGGCGAGAGCTTAGGAAATCAAATTGGCCCAACGATGGGCAGCACGTTGCTATGGGTGTTAACGGGGCTTGCATTTGTAGTGATTTTATCGGCTTGTTTTAACTATACAAATTTATCCGTGGCGCGTTCGTTGAGACGGTCGCGTGAGATTGGTATCCGCAAGGTGATTGGCGCGTTGCGCGGTCATGTGATCGGGCAGTTTGTGGTGGAAGCCATTATTATTTCGCTCTCGGCATTGGTGGCAGCATTTGGAGTCTTCCTTTTATTGCGCCCGCATTTCAAGAGTATGGAACCAGATTTGCAAGAATTGCTGACATTAAACGTATCTCCCTTACTAGTTATTTGTTTCTTTGGCTTTGCCATCTTTATTGGTGTAGCGGCTGGATTTTTTCCTGCACTTTTCTTTTCCCGCATTAACGCAGTACAGGTATTGAAAAACTCGAGCAGCAACAGGGTTTTCAAAAAACTTACACTTCGAAAAGTATTGATTGTCTTTCAATATAGCATTTCATTAATGCTGATAACCGCCACGCTTATCATGTACAAGCAGTACAAACACTATATGAATTTTGATTTAGGGTTCTCTACCGAGAACATACTAAATATTCCTTTGCAAGGGAACAAGGCCGAGCTACTGAAAAAGGAATTGAACGAACTGCCCGAGGTAAAAGGGATATCCGCATCGGGAATGATTACCAGCGTAGGCAGCTTTTGGGGCGTACCTATTAAAAATCCCAACAACCCTGAGGATTCACTTTTTGCTGCCTTTAATGTGGTAGATGAAAACTACATTCCTCTTCACGACCACCATTTGCTGGCGGGTAAGAATTTTACAGCCTTGTCGGATTCAGCAGTTGAAAGTGAAGTGATTGTAAATGAGCAAGTGTTGAAAAGATTTAACCTTCCGAAAGACCCTAACCTCTCCATTGGGGAGATGTTGAGGGTAGCTGGTAAAGACCTGCGCATTGTAGGGGTGATGAAAGATTTTCAATATGGCCGCGCCAATAATGAAACAGGTAAAGAAACAATTTTTCGATATTCTAAAAAAGATGCTCAACATCTGAATGTCAAATTGCTTTCCAACGACCTGCCTGCCACGTATGCCAAAATCGAGACCATTTGGAAAAAATTAGATACTGTTCATCCATTTAATGCAAAGTTCTATGACGATGAAATTGAGGAGGCGTTCAAAGGCCTTTCAGCTAGTATGAAACTAGCAGGGTCAATCGCATTTCTTGCCATTTGTATTGCGTCACTAGGTTTACTAGGTATGGTTGTCTTCACCACCGAAACACGGTTGAAAGAAATCAGCATCCGCAAAGTGATGGGAGCAACCGAAGGTGGATTGGTTTATTTACTAGGTCGTGGATTTTTCGTATTGCTTGGCATCGCTGCCTTGATTGCGCTGCCTCTTACCTATTTCTTCTTCGAGCAAGTGATGTTACCAAAAATCGCCAATCATGCCCCGCTAGGTTTGTTGGAAGGAGTAATTGCTGTGATTGTGGTAATGATAATAGCCGTGGTGATGATTGGCTCACAAACAATGAAAGTAGCGAAGTCGAATCCGGCAGAAGTATTGAAGAATGAGTAACGCTTTATGATTTAAAATGATATGCTTTCGGCTTCGTGAACGCCCTTAGCCCTGCATGAGATAACGTTGCTCCAAACCCTGAATGGTTTCGTCCGCTCCACGGAAGTGCGGCACTTACACGGTCGCAGCAATTCCAATAACCTGTGCCCGAATTAATTTGACTTAGTATTTTTTCCGCGCGTGATTGATTGGCGCTATACACAGAGGCTGTCAATCCGTACTCGGTATTTGTCATCAATTGAACCGCCTCTTCATCATTTTTTACTTTCGTAATGCCGATGATGGGACCAAACGATTCTTCGCGCATCACACTCATGCGGTGATTGGCATTGGTGATGACGGTTGGCTCGAAATAGTAACCTGTTCCTGCCATTCGCTTTCCTCCTGTCAGTACGGTGCCTCCTTTTTTCAAGGCATCATTTGCTTGACTTTCTAAAAAAGAAACTTGTTCTTTTCTACTTAAAGGACCAATGTATACGCCTGCCTCCGTTGGTTGCCCCACTTTCCACGATTTTACTTCTTTCACAAATTCACTCACGTATTCGTCATACACTTTTTCGTGGACGTAAATCCGCTCTACCGCACAGCAACTCTGGCCGTTATTGTAAAATGCGCCATCGGCTGTACCAGCAGCTACCGCTTTCACATCGACAATGTCATCTGCAACATACAAAGGGTCTTTGCCACCCAATTCCAATTGGCACGGCACCATTTTCGGTGCGACCTTTTCGTAGATGTATTTTCCGGTTTTGTAAGAGCCGGTGAAAAAATATCCATTGAACGGCAGCTCCAACAACAACTCTCCAACCACTCGCGCACCGATGGCGGTGTGAAAAGCATTTTCAGGCACTCCAGCCTGTTTCAATAGTTTTTCAATTTCCAATCCCGTCAAAGTAGAATACTCAGAAGGCTTGTACATCACCGCATTGCCAGCCAACAAGGCGGGAACAAAAACATTTACGCCCACAAGGTATGGATAGTTCCAAGCGGATATATTGCAAACAACCCCCAGCGGTTCGTATGAAATCCGTTCGGTGAGATTTCCTTCTTGCGTCATCACTTCATCCGACAAATATTTTGACGCATTATCAGCGAGCCATTTGATACGCGCACGCGCACCGTTGATTTCGTTGCGCGATTGTTGCAATGGTTTGCCAACTTCCGAGGTAAGCACCGAAGCCAATGATTCGATATTTTTCTCTAACAAATCAGAAAAAGTTCGGAGAATTTCGATTCGCTTTGGTAGAGCAACGTGTTGCCAATCCACCTGCGCGGCTTGCAGCAACTTAAATTTTTGATTAACAGATTCAAGTGAATCTTCCCGAACTTCTTGGATAACTTCTTCGGTGGCTGGATTAACGATTTTCATTTCGATGATTATAAATTTAGAACGCTGTCTAGAAAACTTTTTTTAATAGTTGCAGTCAAAGGACTTGATTGGTTGTTCATCCGCTCGGGATGCCACTGTACCAGCATTAAATACGAGTGATTTGTACTATCCATTCGCTCAAGGCCTTCAATCACACCATCGGCCGAAAAGCAATTCGCGACTAAACCCTTGCCAACATGTTTCACAGATTGGTGATGGGCGCTGTTTACTTCTCCCGTTGTTTCACCGGAAACTTTTTTTAATTGACTGTTTGGGTCGATGGTAATGGTGTGGTAGCGGTCTCGGCCTTCAGCAAATTTGGAGTGATTGAACTTTCCAAACGATGGCAAATCGGGAATGAGCGTGCCACCAAAAAAAACGTTAGCAATTTGTAGCCCGCGACAAATGCCAAGCAAGGGCAATCGATGTTGTTGGCTATAATTGATGACATTCAAATCAAACTCGTCTCTGCGCTCGTCCACATCATCGGGATAACAAAACTGTAACAAGTCGGGGCGATTATAAAAACGCGGATGCACGTCTTCGCCACCTGTTAGCAATATGCCTTGGCATTTTTTGATTTCGTCAAAATCATTGAGCGCATAGCCCAACTTGATGACCTCCACATCAGGGTCTTGCGAAATCCAGGCTGCATACTTATCGTACTTGCTGCAATCAGCAACACCGATGGTAATTTTGTTCATCTTAGAGCGCCTTCAAATAAAGTTGTTTGAAATCTTCGCGACTTACAGGCTTCGGATTGTTCGGATGCGCGAAGTCGGCAATAGCCAAATCTGCCAAGGTTTCAATGTGTTCTGCTTTGACACCAATCGCACTCAGTTTATGCGGAATGTTGATTTTCAAATTAAGCTCAAACAAATAGTCAACTACCGACTTGCCCGATTGCTCTTTCAATTCGAGCGTGTTGGCAATGCGTTTGAATTTGCTTTCAAATCCTTCGATATTAAATTCCATTCCGTAAGGAATGTTGACGGCATTGGCCAACCCATGATGAGTATCTAACAATGACGAAAGCGGATGGGCCAACGAGTGGACCACGCCCAATCCTTTTTGAAAAGCGATGGCACCCATCAGCGATGCAATCAACATTTTGCTGCGCGATTCCAAATCTGGTTTGTTCACGGCTGTCTCCAGCGATTGATTGATTAATGAAATCCCTTCCAATGCAATGCCCTCGCAAAGCGGATGTGGCATTTTGGCTAAATATGCTTCCATGTTGTGGGTCAACGCATCCATGCCCGTAGCGGCCGTAATAAAAGGCGGTAACTCCATGGTCAACAACGGGTCGGCAAAAATAACTTTTGCCAAAAGCTTAGGCGAAAAAAGGATTTTCTTTTGATGGGTAATGTCATCGGCAATAATAGCACTGCGCCCCACTTCACTTCCCGTTCCTGACGTAGTAGGAATGGTGATGAAATGTGGTACATCGTTGGTCACAAAGACATCGCCACCAATCAAGTCATCGTACTTGAATAAATCTTCGCGATGGTTCACGCGCAGCACAATGGCACGCGCCACATCTAGCGCAGCACCACCGCCAATGCCGATGATGGAATCGCGTTTCGTTTCATCAAAGGCATCTGTTCCTTTGTACACATCTGACTTCACAGGATTTTTATGGATGTTTGAAAAAACCTCCACTGAAATATTTTTAGCTTTTAAGCCATCCACAATTTTTTTGAAGAACGGGAGCTGTGCCACTGTTGGGTCGGTAACCACCAACGGTTTTGACAGGTTAATTTTTACAAGGTAATCCGGCAGCTCATTGCTGGCACCTGCGCCAAACCGAATAGTGGTGGGGAAGTTGTATTGGTAGATTTTGTCGAAGGTCATGATTCTTTTTTTGTCTCGTGAGATTGGAAACGAATATTTTCACTCGCTGCTCTATGTCTTAAACCCTATTTTACGTCTTGGTTCACTAGGTGGGTCGAGCAATTCCCGTAAGTGCTTAAAGACAATTCGCAAGCCTTCATCGTGTTTGTCCACACGGTTCTCTAGTTTTTCAAGTTGAAGCAGAATGTCCTTTTGCCCCATCAGCATGCCTCTCAACCTAGTGTAGATTCGCATTATTTGAATGTTAACTTGGATGGCTCTGGCACTGTTCAATACACTCGATAGCATCAATACGCCATGCTCGGTAAAGGCTAGAGGTGCGTACCGTCTACCACCCCTTCCTTCTTTTGAGGTCGCAATTTGCGACTTCAAATATTCCCATTCTTCATTGGTCAACTGGAACATAAAATCCTCGGGGAATCTGTCCGCGTTACGTTTTACCTGTTCATTAAGCCTCTTGGTTGCTACTTGATAAAGTTCTGCCAAGTCATCGTCTAGCATTACTTTCTGGTTTCTGATAAGGTAGATTTTGCTCATCACCACCTCATCGGGTATTGCTAACTTACTTTGTTTGCTCATGCTCCTTAAAATAAAGCTAGATTCAGTAGAATATTTTTCCTGTACTTAAGTTTTTTTTCATTTATTACTCAAATAATCTCAAAATACCTCTTGTACTCCCAATCCGTCACAGCTTTTAAATGCTGTCGCCATTCCCACTCGCGGGTTTGTGTGAAGTGTTCCACAAACTTTTCGCCTAGAATTTCTTTTGCAAGGGAAGATTCTTTCATCTGCTTGGTTGCTTCGTGCAGATTGCCAGGCAAAACTCCATTCGAAAAATCTTTGTAGCCATTTCCAATGGTAGCAGGTTGTTTCAATTTTAGTTTTTTACGAATTCCGTAAAGGCCAGAAGCCAGCGCTGCAGCCATTGCCAAATACGGATTTGCATCCGAACCAATCACGCGTGTTTCTAACCGACAGGATTTATTTCCGCCAGATAAAACTCGTAACGCAACGGTGCGATTATCAATCCCCCAAGTCAATGTAGTGGGCGCCCAAGCTCCTTCCACCAATCGCTTGTAGCTGTTAATGGTGGGAGCGTACATTGGCAAGAGGTGCGGCAAGCAAAACAATTGCCCAGCCACATAGCTCTTCATCACTTCGCTCATGTTGTTTTTATCTTTTGCATCGAAAAAGAGATTCTTTTTTGCCGCCTTGTCCCACAAACTTTGATGCACGTGCCCACCACAACCCGGAAGGCTTTCGCTAATCTTGGCCATGAACGTGGCCATGAAGCCATGCTGGTAGGCAATTTCTTTCACTGCCGTTTTGAACAAGGTGGCCCGATCTGCCGCTTCCATGACACCCGCATATTGAATAGCCGCCTCCAACACGCCAGGGCCAGTTTCGGTGTGAAGCCCCTCGAGCGGAACATCAAATTTTTTTAGTAAGTCGAATAAGTCAGAGAAGAAAGGGTTTTGCAACGTGGTGCGCAGAATGGAGTACCCAAACATGCCCGGTGTGAGTGGCATGAGGTTTTTGTAGTTTTTATCCTGAGCACTTTGTGGCGTCTCTTGAAAATTGAACCACTCAAACTCTTGCGCAAAAAAGGGAGTGAAGCCTTCGCGCCTTGCATCGCCATATACTTTCTTAAGCAACTGTCTTGGGCAAACGAGAGCAGGATTTTCTTTCGCGTCTACAATTTCTCCCAGAAAGAATGGAAGATTGTTCTCCCACGGAATTTTTCGAAATGTGCTAAAGTCGATTCGTGTAGGCGCATCGGGGTAGCCGGAGTGCCAACCCGTGTACTTGCCATTATCGTAGGCTGCATCATTGGCATCCCACCCAAAAACAACATCGCAAAACGTGGTAGTGCCATTGGAGAAGGAAAGAAATTTTTCTGCTGAAATATATTTACCACGCAAAATGCCATCGATATCAGCATACGCAATTTTCACTTTCCCAGAAGGGTGCTTTCTTACGTAATCGAAAATGGCTTTGGTGTTCATTAGTTTTATTTTTTAAACCACATAGGCACATAGAGCACATAGCAATCCAACAGGCAATCTCTATGTGTTCTATGTTTCTATGTGGTTATTATCGCTCGTTTCAACACCTTAAATATCCCATAACTTATTACAATTATCAAAAAATAAATCACTACCAACTTAACATTATAAATCGCCATGGCTACAAAAGAAAATGAAGCAATGAGCAGCGCCACAATGGGAAATATGGGATAGAGTGGAACGCGAAACGGTCTTGGCAAGTTGGGCTCTGATTTGCGAAGGCGAATTAATGATAACATTGAGATAATATACAACGTCAACGCGCCAAAAACTGCGATGGTAATAATCTCGCCCGTCTTGCCTGAAAACAACGCAAGCAAACCCAGTCCCATATTGACGAGCAACGCATTGGCAGGTGTTTGAAACCTATAGTGAACCTTTCCAAGAAATGCTGGCGCATAACCCACGCGACCAAATTCATACGTAGAGCGGCCGGCCGCGAGCATCAGCCCATGAAATGATGCAATCAATCCGAACAAACCCACCACCAAAAGAAAACGGTAGCTCCAAGAATTGCTATCTACAATATAGCCCAACGCTAATGGCAGTGGAGAATCGGATGTCGTTCCATCGGCATTGAAAACAATCGCTTCCCAGCCCGCCACGCCAACAGAGCTAACAAAAGTAATGATGCACAGAACTACGAGTGTAACAATAGCAGAACCAAACCCTACTAAAATAGTGCGCTTGGGGTTGATAGCTTCCTCCGCCAAATTCGCCACGCCTTCAATCCCCAAAAAAAACCAAATTGCGAACGGAATCGATGCTAACACGCCAGCATAGCCGAACGGAAAAGCATTTTGTTGCAAGTGACTGACTTGAAATTTTGGAAATGTGAGGAAACTGAAAAACACCAAAGCAGCCACTGCTAAAATGGTAATGACCAGTTCAAACGTAGCCGCCAACTTTACGCCCGAAATATTCAACGCCACAAAAAAGAAATAAGCAACAACCGAGAAAACCAAAACCGGCACGCCAGGAAAAAAGATATTTCCGTACGAACCTATAGCAAAGGCAATAGCAGGTGGCGCAAAAATGAATTCGATGTTCTGCGCCATACCAGTAATGAAACCTACGTCTCGACCGAACGCACGATGCGCATAATCAAACGCTCCGCCAGATTTGGGAATCGAGCATGCCAACTCGGTATAACTAAACGTAAATGTGATGTAAAGAATGATGATGAAGAAAATGGCAATGGCTAAGCCGAGTGTGCCTCCTTTTTCCAATCCCAAGTTCCAACCAAAATAATTTCCCGATATCACATACCCGACACCAAGACCCCAAACCATGGCGGGTGTGAGTGTTCGCTTTAACTCAGTAGTCATTTTCTTTATTGAGGAACTGCTTTTCCATAAGCTTCTTCATAAAATTTAATCAAATTCTCCCAATCGAAAACTGCAGAGTAATTCTCGACTTGATTCCGCTGTTGTATTCTGTTGCGTCTGTCTTGAGTTAAAAATTTATGCAAGAAAGCTGCGAGTTGCTTTGCGCTCCAATCGAATGTGCGTTTGCCCCGCTCCACTACGAACATACCTCCCTTTTCATGGTCAGGCATATTGCGCAGCAAGTAATCACCAAATCCACTTAAGTCGCTGGTTACAGCGGGCACACCACTGGCCATGCATTCTAAAGGTGTGTAGCCCCACGGCTCGTAGTAACTAGGAAAAACTCCTAGGTGGCAACCTCTCACAAATTGACCGTAATCCATTCCAAAAAGCGGATTGGATGAATTGATAAAATCAGGATGATAAACAATCTTTACTTTATCCTCTTCGCGGTTTAACAAGTTCCTTCGTAGTAAGAATTGAAGAATGTCGTCTTGCTCTTCGTTCACCAACTTATGTGTAACGGGCAACGGCAATTTATTCCCCTTCCACGATTGAATCGTTCTTCTGTATCGTAATTTCCAATACTCGTCAACAAAATCGTTTAGCTGGGGCAACCGATGATCTTGGCTCATGGTGCTTTCATAAAACAATCGCTTGCCCACTTGTCGCTCGATTGCTTCGCACGTTTGCCTTACTTCTTCCATTACTGCGCGCGATTGAAGCACCTCTGGTTTGATGCTATAGAAGTCGCGCTTGGTAACGAAAAACATCACCACCGTATACTCCGATTTTTCACGTTTCAATTGCTCATTTAAGTGAACGAGTGCCTCTAAAGTTAAATCAAAGCCTTTGTTCTTATATTCATATCTGCCCGATGTGAAAAAGTAAATTGTTTTATCCAGATCAAACGAGTACGAATGAAAAAAATGCCCCATCACAAATTGATGGATTTGATCCTTATGTTTGGCATGTAGATTTTGAAACTCGTGTAAAGCTTCAAACCGCTGGATATTTAACCCATTGGGTAAAACAACATCGGGTGCTCTTCTAAGTAAGTGTTTGCATTCGCGTGCGGTTACATCGCTTACAGTGGTCATCACATCACAACTTTGCGCACAGCCATACTCAATGGCGGCTTCGGTGGCCACACCAAATTTGTGCGCCTCATCTTCCCACTTAAAAAAAGGCAAGTGAGCATAAAACAAGGGTGAGTTAATAGCTAAGTGTCTTCCGAGCTGAGTGGCATGAGTTGTAAATACAGTCTTGAATGGCATGCCATCGCGCTTGATGTCTAAAATAGGAAGTCCCGCCATCCACTCGTGAAAGTGTCCAATCAATTTCTGATCGGTATGCAGTTTAGCTACTTCGTCAAAAAACAATTTAGTGAGGTAGGCAAACCCAATTACCTGATCGATCAATTTGTTTCCATCGGGTATGCTTATGTTGTGATTCTTCCAAAGCAAATACTTAATCACCGACATTGCCTTTTCTTCAATGGCATTTGGATTTACTAACACCACTTTGGGTTTCCCGGTAATCAACCACTCGGCACAAACTACTTCATATCCTTTTTTACTTAGGTTGTTAGCAGCTTGCGCAAACAAATTAGTTGAATCTGGAATGACGTCAAGTTCAGCTAAAATATTTTTTGATAAGTAAGGCCCCACCAAGCAATAGTTTTCGCCATGATTAACCATCATAGCCGGAGCCTTCGATCGGATGACTGTATAAATACCACCAACTTGATTACATACTTCCCAAGCCACTTCTATGAGCAAAGTATCTACAGGGTGTTTTACATTTTTTGACGTTCTCTTTGGCATATTGTGAGTCAGTATGTCTGAATTAATATTAATGCCCCTCAATTTAATGTCATTTTTTCTTAAAACCGCATCTATTTTAAGGTGGATTCCAATTTGATGAATCAACGAAAAAAATAATACGCTATGAATTTCGAAAAATTCACCGTCAAGTCGCAAGAGGCTTTACAAAAGTCTACTGAGATTGCCACTGGCTTGCAGCAACAGGCGATAGAGCCAGGCCACATTCTGAAAGCCATTTTAGATACCGATGAAAATGTAACCACGTATGTATTTAAAAAGCTAAACATCAATACGCAAATACTAATCTCAAAGTTAGATGACCTAGTTAATTCGTACCCGAAGGCAAGCGGTCAACAAATTTACTTATCGCCAACTGCCAACACGGTTTTGCAAAATGCGGAAAAAGAATTACGTGAGTTGAAGGATGAGTTTGTGGCCGTTGAGCATCTGCTACTTGCTTTGCTGGCTACCAAAGATAAGGTAGCATCGTTGATGAAAGATGTTGGCTTTGATCGAACCAGTTTGATCAAGGCTATCAAAGAATTGCGGGGCGGCAGTAGCGTGAAAGATCAAAATGCAGAAGCGAAGTATAAATCGCTAGAGCGTTACTCTAAAAATCTAAATGATCTCGCCAAGAAAGGGAAAATAGATCCTGTGATTGGCCGAGATGAAGAGATCAGGCGTGTGCTACAAATACTCGCGCGAAGAACTAAGAACAATCCAATCCTTTTAGGCGAGCCAGGTGTTGGCAAAACGGCCATTGTAGAAGGACTTGCGCAACGAATTGTGAATGGCGATGTGCCTGAAAATCTGAAAACGAAAATACTAGTATCGTTGGATATGGGTTTGCTTGTTGCAGGCGCCAAATACAAAGGTGAATTTGAAGAACGATTGAAGGCAGTGATCAAAGAAGTAACTGATTCGGATGGCGAAATTATTTTGTTTATTGACGAGATACACACACTTATTGGTGCTGGCGGTGGCGAAGGCGCAATGGATGCCGCCAATTTGTTGAAACCCGCTTTGGCGAGAGGAGAACTACATGCCATCGGTGCGACTACATTAAAAGAGTATCAAAAATACATTGAGAAAGATAAAGCCCTCGAGCGCAGATTTCAATCGGTACTGGTAGATGAGCCTACGATAGAGGATTCAATTTCTATCCTTCGCGGAATCAAAGACAAATATGAATTACATCACGGTGTGCGAATAAAAGACGATGCTGTAATCGCCTCAGTAGAATTATCAAGTCGTTACATTTCCGATCGGTTTCTTCCCGACAAAGCCATTGACTTGATGGACGAGGCCGCTTCCAAACTTCGGATAGAAATGGATTCGCTTCCGCAAGAATTGGATGAGATGAATCGCAGAATCATGCAACTTGAAATTGAACGAGAAGCTATTCGCAGAGAGAGAAATAAAGACAAAGAATCAGTTCTTAGCAAAGACATAGCCGAACTATCGGAAGCGAGAAACTCGGTAAAAGCAAAGTGGGAAAGTGAAAAAGAAGTGGTGCAAGGCATACGCTGGGAAAAAGAAGCCATGGACAAACTGAAATACGAAGCGGAACAAGCCGAGAAAGCAGGTGACTATGGTAAAGTAGCCGAGATTAGATATGGAAAAATTACTGCAGCCGAAAAACGCTTGGCCGATTTTCAAGCGAAGATGAAAGAAATGCAAACCGAACACCCTCTGCTAAAAGAAGAAGTGGATAGCGAAGACATAGCCGAAATTGTTGCCAAGTGGACGGGCATACCCGTTTCTAAGATGCTACAGAGCGAACGTGAAAAATTATTGACGCTCGAACAAGAACTGAGCAAGCGTGTAGCGGGTCAAGAAGAAGCGATCAAAGCATTGAGCGATGCCGTGCGCAGAAGTCGTGCAGGCTTGCAAGATCCAAAGCGACCCATTGGTTCGTTTATATTTATGGGTACCACGGGGGTGGGGAAAACAGAATTATCAAAAGCATTAGCCGATTATTTATTTAATGATGACAACGCAATGGTGCGCATTGATATGAGCGAATACCAAGAGAAACACAGCGTAAGTCGTTTGATAGGAGCGCCTCCAGGTTACGTTGGTTACGATGAAGGCGGACAACTTACAGAAGCGGTTCGCAGAAAACCGTATTCAGTAATTTTGTTAGATGAAATCGAAAAAGCACACCCCGATGTTTTCAATATTTTGCTACAAGTATTGGATGATGGCCGCCTAACTGACAATAAGGGTAGAACAGCGAATTTCAAGAACACAATTATCATAATGACCACTAATATTGGGTCGGCAATCATCCAAGAGAACTTTGAAAAAATTACAGACGCTAATTATTTTGAAGTAATTGAAGAAACGAAAGATCAAGTGCTGGAGATTTTGAAAAAATCGGTGAGGCCAGAATTCATTAACCGCATTGATGAAATCATCATGTTCCGCCCGTTGAATAAAAATGACATCCGAAAGATTGTAGAAATACAATTTCATCTGATCCAAAAGCGTTTAACAGAGAGTGGCGTAAAACTAGATATTTCAGGCAAAGCGTTAGACAGATTGGCTAAATTGGGCTACGATCCGCAATTTGGCGCACGGCCTTTGAAGCGTGTTCTACAAAAAGAGATTTTGAATGAACTCTCTAAACAAATTTTATCAGGCAAAGTGAACAAGGACTCTGTAATTTTTGTTGATATAAAAAACGAAGTTGAATTTGAGTTTGTGAATGTAAATCAATCCGAGATTGTAAATGATAACTAAAAGACACGTGTTGTTGGTAAGTGGGTAGTTGTGGGTTGGGGCGGGCTAGTAGCCCGCCCTTTTTTTAGTTCCTTAACCACTTTTGTGGGTCAAGCGGTGTAGTGTTTTTGAATATTTTGAAACGTAACTCTGAAATTCCTTCGCTACTGGCAATTACTCTCCCAAGTTCGGTATTTAACTGAATATTCTGGCCAACCCGAACTGTCACATCTTTTAAGCCTGCGTAAATGGTAAAAAACTCACCATGATTTACAATTACAGCCGTGCCTATTCCAGGAAAAAATGCAACCTTCCGAACCTCACCTCCAAAAATAGCTTTGACCATCTCACCTGATTTTGTTTGAATATTAATACCATCGTTTTCAATTTCAATTCCTTTTAAAACAGGATGCCGTTGGCGGCCGAATCGTTGCGAGATAAAGCCTGTTACAGGCCATGCAAATTTCTCTCTATTCTCTTCAAACGATGCGGATAAGGCAACTCGCTCATCTGATACTTCTACTTCCTCAACTTTTTTATTTGCTGCTCGGGCTTTTGCTTCACGAGCGCGTTTAGCTTCTAGCGCAGCTCGCTCCATCTCTTCACGAATTACTTTAGCGATTAACTCATCTAATTCAGCAATGGCTTTTTTTGTGTCAGCCAAATCTTTACGCAATCTCTTCTCTTCCTTTTCTAAATTTTTTACCAAACTCTTCTGCTTCATTTTTAAGCCTGCTAATTGATTGTTTTCCTTTTCCTCTTCACCTAACAGGGCTTGCTTTTCACTTCGCTTAATTTCTGTTTGCCGTACTTGTTCGGCCAAAATGCCTTGCACTTTCGCAATTGCTTCAGCTTGCTCTTGCCGTGCCCTGCCATATTGCTCCATGTATTTTAATCGCATCAATAACTGATCGAACGAAGTAGCGGAAAATAGAAATGTGAGCTTATCAATCTTTCCGCTCGCTTTCTGCGCGGCAAAAATCATGGCAGCATACTCCTTCTTTAGTTTGTCTACGTCTTTTTCTAAAGAGGTGATAATTTGATTATCTTCTTCAATATCTAAATCGAGCAATTCAATTTCGGCACTGATTGATACCATCAGTACTTCTTGCTGCTCAATTCGCTTATTCAGCGCACTCAACTCACCAATGGATGTTTTTTTCTCGGTTGTAGTTTCCGATAAGATTTTTTCAGTCTCTTGGATTTTCTTTAAGTTCTCTTGCTTCTCTCGTTGCAGTTGCGCCTTCGTCTTTTGCGAAAAAGCAATGGAAGGAAAAAGTAGAATTAGAAATAGAAGTACCTTCTTACCTGCGATCATATCGCTTGGGAATGTTGAATGGGAATCGAAGTTCTTTATCGCCTACCTCGGCTTTGCTATACTCAAATACAATGGTATTGTTGACAAGACCCGTTGCTGATTTGTATAATACATCAATTACACCTTTGTACGGAAAAAGCTTCTCACCTACCGGCTGAAAATCTGAATAATCGAGTTTTAACAAATTATTGGTGTTGGTTTCGTTAAGCTCCACCACTTCTAATTTCTTGGTTTCTTTATTAATAAAGTTTTTAATATTTACAGACCCTTGGCTTTGTAGCAGTCTATTAAATTTCTCCTCCTCCGAGATATTATCTATCGAATGTTTAGGCACAATTAAGTTACCTAGCATCGCAGCTTGAATAACATAAAAATCAATCTTGAAGTTAAAGCGCTTGGAAAGTTCTTTGTAATCGAAAACGTAATATTCCTTATTTAAACTGCTTACAATGGTTATCGAATCTTTATTGATTAGCGCCTTACCCCCCTGCACGCCAATCACTGTGAATGTCATCCAAATAACGCTATCTTTTCTAATTCTAATATGTGCTTTTACTTCTCGCTCCTTCGTGTTGTCTTTAAAATTTAACCGAGCCTTTCCATGAAAATATTCAAAGTCAATCTCCTGAATCTCTATTGACTTAGGTGGTAACGG
>JAAFHY010000070.1 GCA_013298505.1 Cytophagales bacterium | reverse complement strand
GACATATCGACCACTGTAGGCAAGCCCGATTGGTATGTGCTACCCAGTACATCCATTGGTGTGCAAATGATTTGGCGTTCGTTGAATCAATATTCGCCTCGCTACTTACCTAATGTGGCCGAAGAGTTTGCGACCTCCCCTATCATTAGCCCGGTGGGTTTTCCCAATGGAAATGAATGGGAAATTAGAACCTATGTGCGTATCAGTGTTGGGAAATAAAAAATCCGAAGAATGAAAAAGATGAAAACAACAAATCTAACCCTTGCTATCCTAGTAGGATTCATGGTGGTTCTTTTAGCTGGATGCAAAAGAAACTTATCGGACGATGTAGAGTTTGCAAAGTTCCCCAACACGCCCGAAGTATTTATTGACGGCTTTAGTGGTGGCTTGCAATATTTTCCTTTTGCAGGATCGAAACTAAATGCCTTTACGGTAGATACCGAAACTCGCTATGCAGGCACGGCTTCCATGCGCTTCGATGTCCCCAATGTGGGCGATCCATCAGGTGCCTATGCAGGTGCGATCTTTCCTGATAATGGTGGCCGCGATTTATCCGGTTTCGATGCGCTTACTTTTTATGCAAAGGCATCGCAATCAGGCACGATCAACGAGATTGGTTTTGGAAATGACTTTGGCGAAAACAAGCACTTGGTTACACTCTCGAACATGAGAATCAACACCACATGGACTAAGTATATAATCCCCATCCCAGATCCATCACAACTTAGTTTAGAAAAGGGAATGTTTTGGTATGCCGAAGGGCCAGAAAATGGAAATGGCTACACGTTTTGGATTGATGAATTGAAGTTTGAAAAATTGGGCACGGTAGCGCAGCCAAGGCCAG
Source organism: Cytophagales bacterium (assembly GCA_013298505.1). Taxonomy (GTDB): domain Bacteria; phylum Bacteroidota; class Bacteroidia; order Cytophagales; family Cyclobacteriaceae; genus ELB16-189. Next base: position 16,537 of record JAAFHY010000070.1, on the reverse strand, counting down.
CTATTTTTAATGGCGAAGAAAAAGTAGAGACATCGTTTATTGGTGTAACCTCTACCATTAGCGGATTGACACAAACGTTTAACTTGGCATCGGGTCAAAACCAAACGGTAGCTGTGGCTCCGGCTTACTTCACTTTTGCATCATCCAATACAAATGTTGCTCAAGTGAGCGAGAAGGGAGTTGTTACCATAGTTGGTGCTGGTACTGCTAAGATTACTGCTGTTCTTGGAGGCGTAAGGGCAAAAGGTTCTCTCTCTATTACTTCTGCTGGTGCGATCACTTTATTACCTCCCCCAAATCGCCTTGCGGCAAATGTTATTTCATTGTTTAGCAATGCCTACACTAATGTGCCTGTTGATTTCTTCAACGGATTTTATGGTGGCTCTACCACGCAGACTGCCGATGTAGTAATCAACAATGATAACCTAAAGTACTACACACAGCTAAACTATGTAGGGATAGAATTTAATAATCCAGCCGTCAATGCTACTCCTATGACGTTTCTTCACTTGGATATTTGGACCAATGATTCTGTTACTCCAAACTTCCAAGTTAAAGTTAGAGATCGCGGTGCCAACGGAGTGCTTAACACAGATGTAAATACAGGAGGCCCCACTGTGGATGATAAAGAAATCACATATACCGTACCTGTAAATAGCATCATTAAAGGCCAATGGGTTTCCATTGACATCCCTCTAACAGGCAACATAGCAGCTCAAAAAAATAATCTGGCTCAGATTGTCTTTGTTGGAAACATCAACTTTCTATTAGATAATTTATATTTCTACAAATAAGTAGTAAAAGAAACAACAATGAATACAGCTAATCCATCGAAAATAAATAGACTTATCCTGGCAGGATCGGGTCTATTGTTTGTCCTGCTCTGCTTTTCGTTTCTCGGTTGCACCGATGATACCCAAAAGGTAACTAACTTTAATACGTTGGTAATGAAGGATGAGTTTAGTACACCTGGCGCACCCAATACTGCATTATGGAATTACGACATCGGCACGGGGCAAAATGGCTGGGGAAATAACGAACTGCAATTTTACACCGATCGCAGTAAAAATGTAACCGTACAAAACGGCTATTTAGTTATCACGGCTCACAAGGAATCTTTCAATGGCTCTTCTTATACTTCGGCCAGACTTGTAACAAAAGGTAAATTTGATCAAGCCTACGGTCGCTTTGAAACACGCATGCGATTACCCTGGGGGCAAGGCATGTGGCCGGCTTTCTGGATGTTGGGCGCAGACATTGATACAAACCCTTGGCCAGCTGCCGGAGAGATCGACATCATGGAGTTCCGTGGTCAAAATCCTTCAACCATACTAGGCACAGTTCATGGTCCCGGTTACTCCGCGGGTCAATCTATCTCAAAAAGTTATACGCTAAAGGACGGTCGCTTCGATACCGACTTTCATGTGTTTGGTGTTGAGTGGGGACCGAATTACATCAACTTTTATGTAGATAATGTTTTATACAATCAAATCACTCCCGCCAATGTTACTGGCAAGTGGGTGTTCAACAAACCATTCTACATTCTTATCAATCTTGCGGTGGGTGGAAATTTTGTTGGATCGCCCAATAGCGAAACCGTTTTCCCTCAAACCATGCTGATTGACTACATACGAGTTTATAAATAATTACCTAAACGATAATCCATACGAACATGAAAATATCACTGAACAATGCCAAGTTGATTACCGCTGCACTGGTGATCACTTCTCTAGTAGGCTCTTTTACAATGGCCACCATTCTATCGGGCTGTATAGACGATACCGAAAAACTACCCAAAGTGGTGGCTGGTTTTACGTTCACTGTAAATGAAGATACAGGAGCTGTTACGTTTTTTAATATTTCTGAGCGGGCTACAAAGTACGTTTGGAAATTTGGCGATAACACGACAAGTACTGAAGAAAATCCCATTAAAATATATCCTAACGGTACGTATGAAGTTAGCTTGAAGGCTTCTAATAATGCGGGTGCTTCGAATGAGGTTAAAGCTTCTTTGACAGTTTTAGTTAAAGACAAGGTTTCATTACCTATCACATTTGATAATGCGACCGTTGATTACGCAGTCACCACATTTGGCGGAACTTCTTTCGCGATCGTAAATAATCCAAGCCTATCTGGCACAAATAATAAAACAACAAAAGTTGGATCGATCACAAATACAGGAAATGCCTTTGAAGGCATGTTTTTAAATGTGGCAACGCAAATAGATTTGGCAACCAAGAAAACAATTGCCATGAATATACGCTCGACTACTCCAGTAAACGTGCTCTTAAAATTAGAAGAGGGTACAAGCGGAGCGATCGAAACGACCCTTGCGCACAGTGGCAGTGGTTGGGAAAATTTATTGTTCGACTTCAATTCATCAGCAAAGTATTCGCGCATTACACTATTTTTTGGTGGTGCTACGCCTAAGGCAGGAACTTTCTTTGTAGATGATATTGAACAAAGGACAACCCTTGCACCAACAGCTCCTACAACTGCTGCCCCTACTCCACCTGTTCGTGCATCTGGAGATGTGATTTCCATTTACGGAGGAACTTACACTAACTTGGCAGGTGTCAACTATAGCCCCAATTGGGGTCAAAACCCTCCAGTAGTGGTCAATCCTTCCTTCAATCCAGGTAACGGGAATCTGGCATTAGCCTATACCAATCTGAACTTCCAAGGTACTGAGTTTGCGAGCGTAGATGCCTCTAGTATGCAGTTTCTACATGTAGATATTTGGGTGGCTGACGGTACAAATCGACAGATAAAGGTGAGCCCTATTAACAATGGAGCTGGTGCAACTGGTGCTGCCGAAGTACAAGTCAATGTACCCCTTACCCCAGGAGCTTGGAACAGTATTGACTTACCAAAAAGTAGTTTTACAGGCATGACATGGAACGCCATACAGCAAATGATTTTTAACGGTCAGTTTAACGGTGATGGTTCTGCTAACACTACATCACGAGTTGATGTATACTTAGACAACATCTATTTCTATAAAACCGCAGGTGGCGGAGGTGGAGGTACCAACCTAGTAACCAACGGTGGTTTTGAAACAGGCAACGATACGGGCTGGATATTCATTAACAACAATGGTACAGTCTCTGTCTCTAACACTGAAAATAATGGTGGTTCGTTCTCTGGTAAAATTGACAGTAATCAATTTGGAAATCCTGGTATCAAGCAAGAAAGATTTGGTGCAGGAACAATTTTACCTAACACCCAATATGAAGTTAAGTTTGATATCAAACAGCAGACGCTAATAGATGGTGGTGTAATCAACGCATTTATGTTCTCAGAGAATAATAATTCTAATCCTGCAGTTCAACATCCGCTTACCCCAGTATTATTAACTCCAGGTGCTTGGAGGGCAAATACGTTCACGTTTACAACCGCTGCAGATGTATCAGGAGGTGTATCATTACTTATTGAAGTTGTTTGCGGTGGCGCAGCTACCTGCGATGGGATTGTATTTATTGACAACGTATCGGTTATAAAAAAGTAGAGAACATCAAAGAATGATCTTGTTATATCTATAAAGGATATTCAAAAATTTAGTTTCATTAGTAAATAGGTCGAGCGTAAAACACTCGACCTATTTTTCAAAGTCAAAAATTCATTGCGATTGCTGGACCATATTTTGGAAGAAGTGAAAACAGATGACACTACAAGATTGACGCAAGTTCGAATCGACAACGAAGTCTACTATCAGATTTCGAATGTAGATGCGATGCGTCCGTTCTTTATGAGCATTTTGAGTAACTCCAATCACTGGATGTTTATCGGCAGCAATGGCGGCATCAGTGCGGGTAGAAAGGATTCGGAAAGTGCGCTGTTCCCCTACTACACCGATGATAAAATTATTGAGTCGGCTGAACTCACCGGTTCAAAAACGATTTTCCGAATACAAAAAGACGGCCGACTTCATCTTTGGGAGCCTTTCTCCGTTCGCTATGCCAACTTGTACGATTTGCAGCGAAACTTGTATAAAAATGTGCATGGCAATAAAATTCTTTTCGAGGAAATCAATCGCGATCTAAACCTCACCTTTCAATATCAATGGAGCACCAGTGACAATTACGGTTTCGTGAAGACGAGCAAGTTAATCAATGATGCGTCAATCGAAATAAATCTTACAGCACTCGATGGAATTCAAAACGTTTTACCACATGGTGTAGGCAGTGCCTTGCAAAATAAGTGCAGCAATTTGGTGGATGCCTACAAAAGAAATGAACTCGAAGTAGACAGTGGTGTTGGAATATTCGCGCTAAGCGCCATTATTGTTGATAAGGCAGAGCCAAGTGAGGCGTTGAAATCAACTGTCGTCTGGTCGATTGGTTTAGAAAACTCCCAGCGTCTTCTCTCCTCTTCCCAACTGAATCATTTTAGAAAAGGATTGCCCTTGACACAAGAGACCGACATCAAAGCTGAAAAGGGAGCCTACTTTGTTTGTACGGATATTTCACTTGAAGCGAAAAGCAAAAAGGAATGGATGACTGTAGCCGAAGTGAATCAGAATGCATCGCAAGTCATTGCCATTTCCAAAGCTATAAAAACCGACAAGCATCTGGCCTTTCGGCTCAAAGAAGATGTTGAGTTGGGTACCCAACAACTTGTTCAACTGAATGCCGCTGCCGATGGGTTGCAACTCACCGCGGACGGTTTGAGAGATACCCGCCATTATTTTAATAGCCTATTTAATATCATGCGTGGTGGTTTGTTCGACAACAACTACCAAATCGAGAAAGCAGATGTAAGTATCTACCTCTCAAAGGCAAATCTGGAAGTTTTTCAACGTCATCAAAAGAATGTTCAACAACTGCCAAATCAGTTCACACTTTCTTCATGGATAGAATTTGCGAACCAATCCGGTGACGCAGATCTCAAGCGTCTATGCCTGGAATACTTGCCACTCAAATTCAGTAGACGGCATGGGGACCCCAGCAGGCCGTGGAATCAATTCTCCATCAACACGCGCAATGAGCATGACGGGTCAAAAGTGTTAGACTACGCAGGAAATTGGAGAGACATTTTTCAAAACTGGGAAGCACTGGCGCACTCGTATCCGGCTTTCATTGAAGGAATGATCTTCAAATTCTTAAATGCGTCCACATTCGATGGGTATAATCCATACCGAATTACCAAGAACGGAATTGACTGGGAAAAAATTGAAGCAGATGATCCGTGGTCATACATCGGCTATTGGGGCGATCATCAGATTATCTACTTGCTAAAATTTCTTGAATTTTCAGAACGTCACACTCCCGGTAAACTGTCAAGTTATTTTAATGACGATGTCTTTGTATATGCAAATGTTCCTTACAAAATAAAAAGTTACGAGAACATCTTACGAAACCCAAAAGACACCATTGATTTCGATCGCACGCTTGACCACGAAATAGAAAAAAGATGGTCTACGATGGGTGCCGACAGCGTACTGCTTCAAAATAGAAAGGGTGGCATTCATCACGTTAACTTTATCGAGAAGATACTCGCTACGGTCCTGGCGAAGATTTCTAATTTCATTCCGGAAGGCGGCATTTGGATGAATACCCAGCGGCCCGAATGGAACGATGCCAACAATGCCTTGGTTGGAAACGGTGTTTCCATGGTGACACTTTTTTACTTACGCAGATTCCTGACATTTTTCAATCAGATTCTGGAAAAGAGTGCTACACAAGAAGTAGCAATTTCAAATGAGCTAATTACATTTTTCAACAGTTGCAACAGCGTGTTGGAAGATCATAAGCACTTGCTTGCGGGTTCGCTGTCTGACACCCATCGCAAAACAATCCTCGATGGCTTGGGAACTGCAGCGAGCCAGTACCGAACGCAGATTTATCATCATTCATTCAGCGACCAACGAAGTACGGTAGCAATAAAAGACATTATTACATTTTCCGGTGTTACCCTGAATTACTTAGAACATACAATTCGCGCCAACAAAAGAAGCGACCATTTATACCATGCGTATAATTTGATGACGATTGAAAATTATTCAGAAATTTCGATTTCATATCTGAGCGAAATGCTCGAAGGTCAGGTGGCCGCGCTCAGTTCCGGTTATCTGAAATCCGCGGAGGTAGTAGCAACACTGGATAGTTTAAAGTCAAGTGCTCTGTTCAGGGAAGATCAATACAGTTATCTTCTTTACCCCAACAAAACACTGCCCGGCTTCTTGAAAAAAAATAACATCTCTCAACATGAGGTATCAAAATCAATCGTGTTGACCCGATGGTTAAAAGAAGGCAACACGCACATCGTTGAACAGGATGTAAATGGCGGAGTTCACTTTAATGGAAATTTTAAAAACGCATCTGATCTTCAAAGCTCCTTGAATGAATGGGAGGTTTCTGCTTCGGAAAAAGAAGAGGTGCTCCGTATTTTTGAAAGTGTATTTAATCACAAAGCATTCACCGGAAGGTCAGGTACTTTTTTTGGCTATGAAGGATTAGGTTCGATTTACTGGCACATGGTTTCCAAACTTCAATTGGCTGTGCTGGAATGTTGCCAGAAAGCGATTGCAGACAAGGAGAGTGAAATAGTAATTGGGAAGCTACTCGAACATTACTATGAAATCAATGAAGGAATTGGTGTTCACAAATCGCCTCAACTGTATGGAGCTTTCCCTACCGATCCATACTCGCACACTCCGGCCAACAAAGGCGCACAACAACCGGGCATGACCGGCCAGGTAAAAGAAGATATCATTTCGCGTTTTGGCGAGTTAGGTGTGTTTGTAAAAGATGGTCAACTTAGCTTTGATCCATGTATGTTGAGAAAGGCTGAGTTCCTGACGAAGAGACAAACCTTTCAATATGTCGATGTACGAGGCAAGACAATCGAATTGCAATTGGATGAGAAGTCGTTATGTTTTACATACTGTCAGATTCCGGTAGTTTATAAACTTTCGAACGCAAACGCACTGGAAATACTATCTGGCAATGGAGTATCCAAGTTTGAAACATTAAATCTGGATGCAACACACAGTCAGAAAGTATTTGGAAGAACCGGAGAAATTATTCGAATCGTTGTTCAGATCAAGCAAGAAAATTTAAGATAGCACGGATGAGTAAAGAAATCAAAACCGACCTCACAATCGAGCAAAAAGTGGAAGCTCTGCTCGCGCAAATGACCTTGGAAGAAAAGATTGGTCAGATGACACAAGTGCGTCATTTTGATGATATTAGTATTAGTGACATCCGGGATAAATTCATTGGATCAATCATTCATACGCAAGGGCCAACACCGGGTAACAATGCATTCGAGTGGCAAGCCAAATTTGTTCAGCTTCAGTGGTTAGCTTTATCCACGCGACTTGCCATCCCCATGTTTTTTGGTGTAGATGCTGTGCATGGTCAAAACACCTATGCAGGTGCTACCATTTTTCCACACAATATTGGTATGGGTGCCACACGCAATGCGAAGCTGGTAGAAAATGCGGCAGCGATCACGGCTATTGAAGCAAGAGCCACTGGATTCAATTGGATTTTTTCTCCGTGTATAGCGATACCCTACAATGAAAAGTGGGGCCGCGTGTATGAAGCGTTTTCTGAAAGCACCGAAATCACAACTGAGTTGGCCAAAGCTTCTGTTCGTGGTCATCAAGGCGAACTCGGCAAACAGATATCGCTCATCGCGACAGCCAAACATTTTATTGGCGATGGATCAACCGACTTTGGCGTGGAAGGTGGTAATACCACATTAAGTGAAGAAGAAGTGTTTAAACGTTTGCTTCCACCCTACCGCGCGGCAGTTGAAGCAGGCGTTGGCTCTGTCATGGCTTCCTTCAACAGTTTGAATGAAGTGCCCATGCATGCGCACCGCAAGATGATTACCGATGTTTTAAAAGGGCAATTGAAATTTGACGGCATTGTTGTTTCCGACTGGAAGGCATATTCGCGCTTTGGTGAAAACGAAGTGATCAATGCCGGTGTCGATGTAGTGATGGCAGTAGAAGGAGATTTTAATATGTATGTAGAAGGCGTACGAAATGGCGTGTTGAGTGGAGTTATTCCGCAAGAGAGAATTGATGATGCCGTTCGCAGAATATTGAAACAGAAATTTCGTATCGGCTTATTTGACAATCCCTTTCCCGATTTAACCCTTATCAACAAAATTGGAATTCAAGAACACCGAGATGTGGCACGACAAGCTGTGCGTGAGTCAATTGTGTTGTTGAAGAATCAGAATAACACCTTGCCTTTGAAAAAGAATGCAAAGATTGTAGTGGTGGGTGAGTTTGGAAACAACTCTGGATTGCAGTCGGGTGGCTGGACGATCAACTGGCAAGGCATGACAGAAAATTATGCAGGTGCCACAACTATTCTTGAAGGCATTAAAAAATTAGCAAAGCATGAAGTCGTTTACGATGCTGATGGAAGTGCGAACGTTTCAGATGTAGATGTGGCCGTAATCGTAGTGGGCGAAACTCCCTACGCTGAATTATTCGGAGACATAGGAGGCATCATAAACAAGTATCAACTTACGCTTACACCCGAGCATCAATTGCTGGTTGATAAATACACAGCAAAGGGAATCAGAACCGTGGTCGTCTTAGTCTCTGGAAGGCCGCTGGTAGTAACCAAACAAATCGAGCAAGCCGATGCGTTTGTTGCGGCTTGGTTCATAGGCTCAGAAGGCGCTGGCATTGCCGAGGTATTGTTTGGCGATTACGATTTTATAGGAAAGCTCCCGCACTCATGGCCGAAGTCGGAAGAAGACTATCAAGGTAAGTATGGTCCAAATTTTTGGGATGACACCATCGAACCATTATTCCCATTAGGATTTGGATTATCGTATAATAAATAGAAATGAATGAACGATTCAACTGTGTATGAAGTAATCACATCGTTATGAATTCGATGATAAAAATAAGTAGCTTGGTAGTGGCATTTTCAATGGCCATTTCTATAGGCAACGGGCAATCAGTTCAATCAACTAAAAAAAGAAACGTGACAGCAAAAGATATTTTAGGCAACAAAAACTACTTGGCCATCTGCTATGAAGGCTATCGCGAAAAATCAAGAGACCTACAACCAACCATTTCCGAATTGCAGGAAGATCTCAAAATCTTATCGGCTATGGGCATCAAGATCGTGCGCACCTACAATGTTCAACTCGCGCATGCCTCTAACTTATTGAAAGCCATCTACGAATTGAAGAAGGCGGACCCGAAATTTGAAATGTATGTGATGCTAGGCGCTTGGATTGACTGTAAAAATGCCTGGACCGATCAAGCACCCGATCATGACATCGAAAGTGAACAAAATGCTGGCGAGATCGGGCGGGCCGTAGCCTTGGCCAATCAATATCCCGATATCGTTAAAATACTGGCGGTTGGAAATGAAGCGATGGTGCGATGGGCCGCGAGTTATTATGTGCAGCCATCGGTCATTTTGAAGTGGGTAAATCATGTTCAATCCTTGAAGGCGGAAGGAAAACTTCCAAAAGAACTTTGGATAACCTGCTCCGATGACTTTGCTTCGTGGGGCGGTGGCGATCCAAGTTATCACACGGAAGATCTGGAAAAAATAATCAAAGCGGTGGACTACATTTCCATGCACACCTATCCGTATCACAATACTCACTATAATCCAAATTTCTGGCGCGTTCCAGCTGAGGAATCCAAACTATCCGAAGTTGAAAAAGCAGATGCTGCGATGGCTCGTGCGCGCGATTTTGCCAAAGCACAATATGACTCTGTGGCCAGCTACGTAAAAAGTTTAGGTGTGAGTAAGCCGATTCACATTGGTGAAACAGGTTGGGCATCCATATCCGATGGTTTTTACGGCCGCGAAGGATCACGCGCTACCGATGAATACAAACAAGGAAAATACTATCAGTTGATGCGCGAGTGGACAAATGATTCTGGCATCTCTTGCTTTTTCTTTGAGGCATTTGACGAACAATGGAAAGATGCAGTCAACCCGAATGGCTCTGAAAATCATTTTGGATTGTTCAAACTTAATGGTGAAGCCAAGTACCCTCTCTGGAAATTGGTCGATCAAGGCGTATTTAAAAACCTGACGCGTGGCGGAAATCCGATTACCAAAACATACAATGGAGATGAGAAAAAATTGACTGATGAAGTGTTGGCACCACCGATAAAGTAAAGCCCCCTCACCCCGTCCTCGTTCCTCGGACACCCCTCTCCCTGGGGAGAGGGGACGTGGGTGAGGGAGATCAATACTTGTAAAAGATAAAAAAAACTAAAAAACCAAAACCATGTCTACAGTTACGAATCAAGTTCCGATGGGTCAAAAGATTGCCTTCGGTCTCGGCATGTTGGCCAATCAAATGTTTCCTGCGGCATTAGGAATTTTTACTGTGATATTGGTGGAAAAATTGGGCTTTAGCGGATTGTTACTCGGATTAACCTATTTTATTCCGAAGTTCTATGATGCTTTGTTTGATTTGATAATGGGGTATGTGAGTGATAATACAAAATCCAAATGGGGAAGAAGGAGACAGTATGTATTAGCAGGTGCTGTTATTTTAGGATTCTCCTTTGCATTCATGTGGCAATTGTATGCTGAGAATGGAGTTACTTTCAATTTTATTTACTTCTTACTTGTGTCCTTGGTCTTTTATTCAGGTCTTACCATCTTTAGTATTCCATATGTTGCCATGGGATACGAAATGAGTGATGATTTTCATGAGCGAACCAGTATCATGGCCACGTCTCAACTCATTGGTCAATTAGCTTGGGTTATAGCTCCTTGGTTTTGGGTAATTATGGCAGATAGCTCGTTATTTGTGTCAAGCGATGTAGCTGTAAGAACTTTATCAATATATGTTGCTATTGGTTGTGCCATCTTAGCGGCTATTCCCGCTTTTTTTATTCCCGGCAAATCTACACTCAACGAAAACTATAGCCCGATAGATTTAAAAGGAATCCTGAATAGTTTTGGAGAAATCAAAGAAGGATTAAAAGCTTCAATTGAAATTAAACCTTTTCGAAAAATTTGTATTGCAACGTTTTTAATTTTTAATGCATTCCAAACAACAGCCGGTTTTTCTTACTTTATTATAAAGTATTATTTATTCAAAGGAAATGAAGAAGGATTCGGATTGTGGCCAACTTTGTTTGGTAGCGTAGGTGCTATCATCACTACATTATTAGTAATTCCTATTGTAGCTAGAATGTCTAAGGTAATGGGAAAGAAGAAAGCCTTTTTACTTTCTCAGAGCATTTCAGTATTTGGCTATATTTTATTGTATATACTTTTTATTCCCGGTAAACCCTGGCTATTTCTTTTTGCCCTTCCATTATTTTCTTTTGGTATTGGCAGCTTGTTTACCTTAATGATGTCCATGACTTCTGATGTCATTGATATTGATGAATTAAATACGGGCAAAAGAAGAGAAGGAAGTTTAGGTGCTATCTATTGGTGGATGGTAAAGTTTGGAACGGCTGTAGCAGGATTATTAAGTGGTTTAATTCTTTCATTGGTTGCTTTTAAATCGAATGCACCAACTCAAACTGATGAAACGATGTTTTGGTTACGGATTTTCTTTGTTGGCATTCCTGTACTTGGTACGTTAACAGCTATCTGGGCAATGAGAGATTATGATGTAGACGAAACAAGCGCGAATGAAATCCGCGCACAATTGAACGAGCGCCACGCAGCCAAAACAAAAAAATCATCATCGTACTATCAAAAGGAAAAATTCCTGTCGCTCGACAAGATACGTGCACTAGCTACCGACCTCAATTTTGCATCCCTCGCTCCTGCCGAAGTAAAACAACTATTCGGCAAAACTCTAAACCAAGGGCTTCACGGCATCTGCTTCAGTCCTTATATGGAAGGTCAGAATATTGGCGATAACTTGTCGGAAGAGCAGATTCAAAGACGTATGGCAATTGTAGCTCCACATAGCAAATGGGTGCGCTCCTTCTCATGTACTGAAGGCAATGAATTTATTCCCAAAGCAGCCCATGAAAAGGGATTGAAGACCATGGTGGGCGCATGGATTGACGGTAATAAGGCGAACAACGAAGAAGAAATAAAGGCACTTATTAGTCTGGCGCAAAAAGGATATGTAGATATTGCCGTGGTGGGAAATGAAGTGTTACTTCGCAATGATTTAACCAAGCAAGAATTGCTCAACTACATCCGTCAAGTGAAAAAAGCGTTGCCCAACATTCCAGTAGGATATGTGGATGCGTACTTCCAGTTTAAAGAACACACCGATCTGGTAGATGCCTGCGATTTGATTCTGGCGAACTGCTACCCATTCTGGGAAGGATGTGCCATTGATCAAGCTTCGGGCTACCTGAAACAGATGTATGAGGTTACCAAGGAAGCAGCGAAAGGCAAAAAAGTAATTATTTCTGAAACTGGTTGGCCCGATCAAGGTACCAGTAACGCGGGGGCACAACCTTCAGAGGAAAACGCCATCCGGTATTTCATCAACATTCAAAACTGGGCACAACAAGAAAACATTGAAACATTCTACTTCTCTTCGTTTGACGAATCATGGAAAGTGCGTCACGAAGGTGATGTAGGACAATCGTGGGGCTTGTGGAATAAAAATGAAAAAATCAAATACAACTAACTAACTATGTCGTCAAAAGTAGAAAAGAAATTATCGCTGGCGGGTGTTTCATATGAAGGTGTCACCCCTGAAAATTTGCGTGCATTGTATCGAAAAGTTCTGGATTCAGGCATGCATGGCATCGGATTCAGCGCCTATGAAGAAGGACAAAAACCGGGTGATATCCTTACGGAAAAACAGATTAAAAGACGACTAGAAATAATAAAGCCCTACACACAATGGGTGCGATCTTTCTCATGCACAGAAGGGAACGAACTGATTCCTAAAATTGCCAAAGAGTTGGGCATGAAAACGATGGTCGGTGCTTGGTTGGGCGATAACGACAAAATCAACCAGCAAGAAATAGAAAATCTGATCAAAGTTGCGAAAGAAGGGTACGTTGATATTGCCGCAGTAGGAAATGAAGTGATGCTGCGCGGAGATTTGACTGAAGATGAATTAATTGCCTTTATTGAGCGAGTTAGGAAGGCCATACCAGCGGGCATTCCTGTTGGCTATGTTGATGCGTATTTTGAGTTTGAAGTAAAGCCCAGCATCACCGCTGCTTGTGATGTAGTACTCGCCAACTGCTACCCGTATTGGGAAGGCTGTCACATCGACTATTCATTGTTGTACATGAAAGAAATGTATAACAAGGCAACTCGTGCTGCAAATGGAAAACCGGTAATTATCAGCGAAACAGGTTGGCCGAGTCAAGGTACCAACTTCGGTGCTGCCATGCCATCCGATGAAAACTTCATGAAGTACTTTATCAACACCCAAAAGTGGTCGCAAGAAGATGGTATCGAAATATTCTATTTCTCTTCATTCGATGAATCGTGGAAAGTAGGTGCCGAAGGCGATGTAGGTGCCTATTGGGGAATTTGGGATAAGGATGAGAAGATGAAGTACTAGAAGTCAGCTAATAATATACACACTAATGCTTGTGAGAATCTTTACTCTTTTCGGTTTACTAATTCTTGCAACAGCATCACTTGCCCAGTCGGGAGATTACACCTTGGTGTGGTCCGATGAATTTTCTGGCACTGGACCAATTGCTACTGACCTTTGGTTTCATCAAACACAACTTCCGGCTGGCGGCAGTTGGTATAATAATGAACAGCAACACTATACAAACCGAATTGAAAATTCATCCGTAGCCAACGGCTTTTTGAAAATCGTAGCGAAGAAAGAGAACTTCACCGATCAGGGGTTTGCCAAACAATACACTTCTGCACGGCTAAACTCTAAGTTCGCCTTTACCTATGGACGAGTCGATGTTCGGGCAAAATTACCAACCGGTGCGGGTACTTGGCCTGCCATCTGGATGCTTGGTAAAAATACAAAGGAACCGGGCGGATACTTTTATAACCAATTTGGAACAACAGACTGGCCTGCGTCAGGTGAAGTTGATATCATGGAACATTGGGGAAACAATCCAAATGTGATTCACGGCTCGCTGCATACACCTTCCAGTTTCGGTAGTACGATCAATACAAAGACGATCACCGTCTCGCAAGTGAGTGCCACTTTTCATGTCTATTCCATTATTTGGGATGAAACTAAAATTCAGTTTTTAGTAGATGATGTAGCCTTTTACACCTACAGCCCGACCGTAAAAAATGCCAGCACGTGGCCGTTCGATAAGCCACAATATCTGCTGCTCAATATTGCCATGGGAGGAATCGGAGGAGCGATTGATCCAGCCTTTACGGAATCATCTATGGAAATTGATTATGTGAGAGTATATCAAAAAGGAGTTCCACCACCCGGCAACTCTCAAACTATCACATTTCCCGCGATAGCAAATAAAAAATCCGGAGATGCCCCGTTCTTGTTAACGGCAACTGCCAGTTCAAATCTACCGGTGGTCTATTCAACGGTTTCCGATAAGGTCTCAGTAAGTGGCAGTACGGTGACCATTGTAACAGCCGGCCGTGCTGTCATCAAAGCAAACCAACCGGGCAACGGCACTTTCAGTCCAGCACCAGAAGTAACTCAATCTTTCTGCATCAATCCACCCAAGCCAACTATCAGCATTACAGAAATTAACTCCGGTGCGTATTCACTTACCTCAAGTGCGTCTGAGGGAAACAAATGGTTTTTGAATGGAGCGGCTATTCCATCGGGGATCAACACAATTTTGTTGGCTACCGCTGCAGGTATCTACAAAGTGCAAGTAACCATTGACGATTGCACGAGTGACTTTTCTGATGAAACTCCCATTATTGTGACCGGAGATTTACCGGCATCGCGCCATTCTGTAAACCTTTACCCCAACCCTATTGATAATTATCTGGAGCTATCGGGAATCACGGGTGAACTATCGGACATCCAATTAGTGGATCTTACCGGGAGAAAAAATACCATTGAACTTGAAAGGCAGAATGATGTAGTTTACGCAAACACGCAACATTTGCCGCAAGGTATTTACTTACTTCAAGTACGAGACGGAAAGGTGCTCCACAGAATCAAGTTGATTAAAAAAAATTACTAAAATCTGATCTCCACCATTTGTAAAACGCTTCATTCTCATACGTGTCCCGAAGCGAAGACTCTGCACAGAAATAGGATTTTTAATAGAAATAAATATTTTCAGAATTGTGGAATAAAACAAAACTCTCACAGCATCTGCTAAGTTAGCTTGTTAGCTTTAGGTTCCGATCTAGACTTTCTTCGAGAGAGATCATTGTTTCAGTTCTGTCTATTCCCTCCACCTGCTGCATTTTATCGTGAAGGACCTCCTTCAGGTGATTAGTATCTCTGCAATGGATTTTAATGAACATCGAGTAGTTGCCCGTGGTATAATGGATATTTACGATTTCGGGAATGTCCTTGAGCTTTGCGAGCACCTTATCATATAATGCGCTCTTTTCCAGATAAATACCAATAAAGGCGGTGATGTCATACCCCAAATTGGCGTAGTTGATTTTAAGAGTGGTTTTATCCAGAATGCCAGCTTCCTCCATTTTTGTCATGCGCACATGGACAGTTCCTTGCGAAACATTTACTTTTTTCGCGACTTCGGTGTAAGGGCGCTTTGCGTCCGCCATTAATATCTCCAGAATCTTTAAATCGGTATTGTCAAGTTGATAATTTTTGGGCATGAGTGTTTATGTTAATTATCAAAATTATAGATTAATTCAATTTTATTTGAAAATAATGCAAATTATTTAGTCCATTGTTGACTTATGTATCGGTATATGCGTTAATTTGTCATGTAATTTATAATGTAGGGTGTTGAAACTGGCAGACAAGCCCTCCTGTCTCGGGGGTGGGGAGCCAAGGATAAACGCAAGGTAATGGGTTGACCACTAAATGTTTTCTTAGTGCCTTGCAGCTAACTTCCCCGTGAAGGTTCGAAGCCTTCCTCTACAGCAAAGCCCTCTCGATATTCGGGAGGGCTTTTTATTTGGCCTTGTCCCTTCCCCATTTTCCATGGCCAATTCACTTAAAGCATTTCACAATGTTTATACTCTCAAAACAAACGATTGTTTAGAGCAACTTTTTTTACCTAATTGGGTCTTGTTTCAAATACACGTTACTATGAATTCATTTCCTTGGTACAATAGCTATTCAGACGGCATCCCGCCTCAATTAGGCTTACTCAATTTTTCATCATTGCCCGAGTTATTTGAAGATGCTTGCAGGAAATTTGGAGACCGAATCGCGTTTGAAAACCTCGGAGGGAAAATAACCTATAGCGAGGTCGATCGGTTGTCGACCCATTTTGCTTCCTACCTTCAAAAAGAGTTAGGTTTAAATAAGGGAGATCGCATCGCGATTCAAATGCCCAACTTGTTACAGTTTCCCATTGCGATGATTGGCTCGCTGAAGGCAGGGTTAATTGTCGTCAACACCAACCCCCTTTACACGCCACGCGAGATGGAGCACCAATTCAAAGACGCTGGCATTTCGGCAATTGTTATCGTTTCAAATTTTGCCCACAACTTAGAACAGATAAGAGACCGCATTCCTGCCAAGCACATTATCG
>JAAFHY010000007.1:45751-74059 GCA_013298505.1 Cytophagales bacterium | reverse complement strand
CGTCTATGGCACCTGCCTTCGTGCTAAATATTTCTGCATTTTGTGCGTTGACTAACACGCTGCTTAAAAGAACGATTGAGAATAAGATTGATTTTTTCATTTGGTTGGTTGTTTAAATTGTTTTGTGTCGATATTGACGATGTAAAAGTGATTTGTTTGTTATTCTTTTTAAATGAACTGGTTTAGGAAAAACGGTTGATCTGGTTCAATTTTTTTATTCCTGTTTTCAAAATTGTTTCCCGATGGTGACATTCCAGAACAATTCATTTTTGTTATCGGAACGATAGTAAGTGTAAACGGCATTTGCACCCACAAACACACCCAAGGGTTGATAAGTGAGTTGAATGTTCCCAAACGCGCCTGATACTTTTAGCGTTTCCAGGATATCGACAAAGAGCACCCTTGCCTCTTCGGTCAATCTCCATTTCCCGAAATCATCATAGTGGGTATAGGAGAATAGAAAGGTGTATCCATTCAGTCGCTTGGGGTATTTCACTTCATCTCGCAGGTCGAAGAAACCCCAGTTGCCCAAGTTGAAGATATTTTTGGCGTTAGGCTTGTAAATGAAATGATACCCTGGGCGTATAAATCCTCCTCCTGAAAGTTCTAAGTGCGCTATTTCAACTTTTGGCTTTAAGAAAAATTTACCGTGTTGGTCTAACTTAAAAGTATAAGATGGCGTAAGAATAGTCTGGATGCTTTTGCCAAAATTTTGCAATGAGAATCCATGATAGAGGTCTAAACCAAAACCCTTATTGGTATACGTAAATTGCGTAATGCTTGCAGGCTCGTTCACTCCAAATAGTCCGGTAATATCAATGAACGTGCTTTGGACTTCTGTCTTTAGTTTGTACTGCTGTGAATAACCCTTTACGGTGATTAACGACAGCAGTAGCGCAACTTTAAAAAGATAAGGCTTCATACTTACTTCGGATTTTGTTTGTTCCAAGAGAAGAACCCGCGAACGTTCATGATTAGAAAAACGATGTTGCCGATTCCAATGCCCAAGCTATTCATCAAGAAAAAGCCGAGAAAAATCCAAATGGCATTTGCCATTGAAAAACTAATGAAGCCAAGTTTGTTTTTGTTGCCTAGCAGATAGACAGCCACCAAACTGAGGGTCATTGCCACCCAATCAAGCGTATAGTATTTTAAGAATATTTCCATTGGGTCGGTTGGTTTAGGAGGAGAACAAAGCATGATCGTTGATGACCATGCTTTGTAAGAAAATCTATTTCAATAATTCAGCTAAGGGAACAGCCGCTACATTGAAAGGCAACACAGGAGGCGTATTCAGCTTGCCGTCTTTGTCGTCAATGATGTGGTTCAATTGACTGTTGACGGTGTACAATTTTCCGTTGCGTATCGCAGATGCTGTTGGGCGATCGTACACCGATTGGAATTTGTTTCTGATCGTCAAACTTGCTTCTGAATAATCGGCATTAAATTTTGCGGTGAAAATCGCACCTGCTGATGAGAACACGTTCACCATCATCAGTTGGCCTTTGTGGAAGAACATGCCATCAGAACCTGAGAAAGCTTTAGTGGCTTCATCCTCTTTCAGTTTCACTGCTGATACGGCTTTGTTCGCAATGTTGACTTTTACCAATGTGCCACCGCCTTTAATGGTTCTGTTCATCACCGAAGCAATTAAGTATTTGTTATCGGGTGTGATGGTCAATCCATTCAAACCGAAAGGTTGGTCAGGTGAAGGGTTTTTTAGCAACGCTGCATCAGTCACGAATATTTTAGTATCGGTTGCTTCGAAGTTGGTTGTCCAAAGGTTGGGCGCGAAAGTGTCTGATACATATACATTTCCTTTTTCATCCAATGTTACTTCATTGAAGAAAGCACCTTGTATAAATTTCTCAGGAAGGGTTTTCAATAATTTGCCAGTCTTCAGGTCGAACACTTTCATGTTGCTGCCTGGGTTGCCGCTTTCTGTTTTGAAGTTGAAGTTGGCTACCCATAGGCGGTTGTTCTTTTTGTCAAGTGCAAAGCCTACGGCAATCGCCATTCCGTTTTCACCTGACTTGCTGAAGTACGATACATTGTTTTTTGAATCAATACGCTGAATCGAACCATCACCGAAACCACCTACTAATAGGTCATTGTTTGGCAATGTGAGGATACCTTCTGGGAACAATTGATTGCCCTGAAGGGCGATTGTTTCTGTTGACTGAGCGAATGCCACCGTCATGCTGATAACAGCTAACACGGCACCGAATACTAATTTTAAAGTTTTCATGTTATTTTGGTTTTAGAGTTTGTTAATTGTTTGAGTTTATAAATTGTTGTTTTGTGTTTTGAAATTTTTTGCAGGGGCACTCGTAGTCCTCCAATGATCTTGTGTGCTTCAGTTTGGTCACTTTGATGAGCTGGCAGGCCACTAAAAATTGTATGGCTTTGCCGCTCAATTCAAGCTTACCGAAGAAGTATATCCACTTCTCAATGGGAAGCAACGCTTTCACTAGAAAATCCACAAGTGCCATAATTGTCATTAGATTTTATCAGCCAAAGGGAAATCGATTTCCAAACCGGTAAGCGCATGTAAGTAGTTACTCATGATCTTATCACCCACTACAATCACCACGTCAATCAAATTGGCTTCTGTATAACCAGCAGCGAAGAACTCTTCTTTGCTGTCTTCACTTGCGCGTCCGCGGTTCTCAACTACTTCAGCAACAAATTTTGCTAAAGCATCTAACTTGCTGTTGAAGCTTGCTACGCCTGTTCTTACTTCTAGGATTTGCTCATCTGTAAAGCCCACCATTTTGCCAAGGGCAGTATGGGCACTTTGGCAATACTGGCAACCATTGATTTGGCTGGTCACCAAATTGATGACTTCTCTTTCTTTTACGGAAAGTGTGCTCTTTCGATTTTGTAAAGTCAAGTAATCGCCCAGTGCTGTTTCGTTCTTGCCGAAGTAAGCATAGAGGTTGGGTACAAAACCTAAGTTCTTTTTGAGGTTGTCAAAAATACCTTGGTTGGTGGCAGATACTTCTGCCCTTGTGGGGACTGCGTAAGTCCGTGTTTCTGTTGTTGTCATTTGTTATTTGTTTTAATTTTTTTGTGTCGTTGTTGACGATACAAAAGTGCAGGACGCACATGCGGATTAAAATGAAGTAGATTAGGAAAGGAAGTTGAACTAGTTCAACTTTTGGTGGGGAACAATAACACCAAATGAAAGCAAAAGGTCAATAATGATAGTGAGAAGTCACTTTTTTAGTAACCACACTCATTCATTGCAAGCAGATGGCTAAACTTGGAAAACTTTCTAAGACTCCAATCAGAGGCTATTTCTTTTTCGCTCTATGGTTTCTCAGCTTAGATAGATATTCGGTGGTCATGCCTAGAAAAGATGCCAGAGCATACTGCGGCACTCGTTGAGAAACTAATGGATACTTCGATTCAAATTCATTATATCGCTCTTCGGCAGTTTGGGTAAGATTGGATATCAATCTACGCTGATAGAAAGCAAGCCCACGCTCTGCAATCGTTCGGAAGAAAGTTTCAAATTTTTGATGTGATGCTTTCAGCTCCTTCTCCTTTTCGTAGTCGATTTGCATAATAGTACTATCCTCTAGTGCCACAACAAACATAGTTGCCGGCTTCTGAAAAATGTAGCTATTGTAGTCAGTGATCCACCAATCATCAATCGCAAAAGCGATGGTGTGTTCTTGTCCCTCGTCCGCAACAACATAAGAACGAAAAGCTCCGTGCACCACGTAGTTTCGATGGGTAGCCACAAAATTAGGCTGCACAATGAATTGTCGTTTTTTGACTTTAACCTCTTTAAAGCTCGAAGTGATCTTTACTCGATCCTCTTCAGTGAGTGCAATGAATTTCTCAAAAAAATCAATTACGGAAGGTATTGAATTGGCCATACAAAGTAAGGCACAAGATAACACGTTACCATCAAATATTGTTAACCTATTTGAGAACGGAAAGACTTATCGCGCAGAGATAGCGACCTATGCGATACCTCTAAGCGAAATGCTTAAGACTATTTTTTTCTGAAGAATAATGACGTGCCGGAGCGAGTAGTTTATTTGGAATATCTATTTTAAAACTAGAACCCAAGCCGAGGGTACTTTTTACTTTAATACTACCATCAAGTATTTTTAGTACTTTGCTCACAATATACAAGCCAAGTCCTGAGCCGTCTGATTTATCTGTGCCGCGTTTAAACATTTGAAAAATGGCTTCAATATTCTCGGGGTCTATGCCGATGCCATTGTCAGAAACACCAATAAGTACTCGCTTCCCATTGCTTTGCACAGAAAGCTTTACAAATGGATTGGGTTGTTCTGCATTGTGGTACTTGATCGCGTTAGACACGAGGTTGCTAATGATTACCTTCAATCGAAAAGCATCTGAGTACACCTTTTCCGTGGTCTCGATTTCAATGACAAATTTTATCTTTTCAGTCTGATCAAGAAAGCGGTAGCTCTCAACGACATTTGAAAATAGCTCATGGAAATCAATCACCGAGTGGTTGATGGAAAGATTGTTGTTGCGTGTGTAGTGTGCCAGTTGGGTGATAAACTGATCGAGTCGCTTAACCGTATGCCTCATCAGCTTCGTGTATTCTTTATTCTCAGTCGAGCCCGTCATTTCAGAAAGAGTAATCAATCCAGTTAGCGAAAGAAGAGGCGCCCTCAAAT
Source organism: Cytophagales bacterium (assembly GCA_013298505.1). Classification (GTDB taxonomy): domain Bacteria; phylum Bacteroidota; class Bacteroidia; order Cytophagales; family Cyclobacteriaceae; genus ELB16-189. The sequence continues at coordinate 69,392 of JAAFHY010000007.1, read as the reverse complement.
CATGAGAAGCTTTATAGATGAAGTTATCCAACTCCATATTTATCTTTTCGAGTTTTTCTTTTTCCTCTTTCCGTTCAGTAACATCATGCAAATAGAAGAGTAGCCGAATTCCCTGATCGGAACTCTTAGCCACAAAACTCCCATCAAAAAAGTGCCTGAGGCAGTAAGAACAGATAAAACTCAAATCGGTGAAATAGGTGACATGATCCAACCGTCCTGAGTTGCCCGTTATGAAGTGGCGAAGTTTCAATAAACTCTCAGAGTCGGTGATTTTAAAAATACTTGTACCAATTAGATCTTGTGGTTTGAAATGTAGTATGTCTTCAATATACCGACTGACATAAGAAATGATTCCGGCTTCATCTACAATAAGAAAAACCGTTTTACCACGTTCAAATGAAGTCAAAAACTCTTTTCGGAGTGTATCCATCTCTCCCACCAGCACTTCGGGCATGTATGTTAAGGGATCAACAGATTTCATAAGTGGTTTTTTTTAGAATCATAGCTTTATGCTCTTTCACTTTGTTTGGAGATATGTTTGGCTGCTCCATAATTCAATTAAGTAACGCCAATTGAAATTCAATCAGTTCGCGAAGTGTCTTGGCGTCTGGATACATTCTTCTGGTAATGTTTAGTCCGTTCCAAAGAGTAATTAAATGCCTGGCTAAGGTTCGAGCGCTTTCTTTTGTTTTAAGTACACCATTGACTTGTGCCCGTCTGATATGGATGTAGAATACTTCCTCTATTGCTTTTAATTTTCCCGCAGCGCGTTTCGCCATTTCTGGGTCTGTTCCCGATAGCCCTGCTACAGAGTTGCCAATGAAGCAGCCTTGCTTATGTTTCTCTATATTGTCTACCGCTATGTCCATGAAAAATTTCTTTATCATAGCTATAGGCTTATCACTTTTCTCAAGGTCTTCGTCAAATTTTACTAGGTAGCCGTCTACATAGTGATCAAGTGTTTTATCAAATAATGCTCGTTTGCTCCCGAACGCATGGTACAGGCTACCTTTACCCATTTTCATGGCATGGAGCAGATCTTCGGTACTAGAGGCCTCATACCCTTTTACACAAAACACCTCAATGGCCTTGTCCAGGGCTTCTTCCTCAATAAATTCTTTTGGTCTACCAGCTGCCATAGTGTATCATTTAACAATGCAAACGTATCTATTATATACCAATTGGTAAATAATTGAGTACAATTTTAGTTGTGTTTATGTCGCGCATACTTCAATTGCGACTTTTGCCCCTTTGCTGTTCCATGATTGAAGTTATACGCTGAACAAACTTCCGGATAACTAGAGAAACTGCAAGAAGAAGCTAGTAATACTACCACTAGTGCTAAAAGAATTGATTTTGTTGTTTTCATGGGGGTTTTGTTTTTCGTTTCACAAATAGACGACTATTTTTAGCTTATTGTTTACCGTTTGGTACAATATAAGATTAGATTTGTCGCACGGCTTACACATTGCCACCATCGAGATGATCACTTTTGTTGCGTGCTCGTTGTAGCCACAAAAAAGAAACCCAAACAAATCATTACTATGAAAATCACACTCTTCACCATCGCGCTACTTATCATTGGTCAAGCGAACGCTCAAGATGCTACCAGCAATCGCAAAAAAGAATTCAACTTAGCGAATGGCTTAGCCATACAAGGTTATGATCCCGTTTCGTATTTCACTGCAGGAAAGGCTGTGGAAGGAAAAAAGGATGTATCACTCGCCTACCAAGGAGTAACTTATCGCTTTTCTTCTACTTCGAATCGCGATCTTTTTAAAGCCACTCCAGAAAAATATGAGCCAATATATGGCGGCTGGTGTGCTTACGCCATGGGTGCAACGGGCGAGAAGGTTGAAGTAGACCCAGAAACTTTCAAAATTATTGACGGCAAGCTGTACCTGTACTACAATAAGCTTTTTACAAACACATTGAAGACCTGGAACAAAGATGAGAAGGCCTTGAAAGAAAAGGCAGATAATAACTGGACAAAGATTTTCAAAAAATAGAAACCAAACTTTCACCCTTAATAACCTTTTATGAACTTAATCTCGATTGTAAAATGGGTACTCAGAGGCATCGCAGCTGTTATCATGCTGCAAACGCTTTACTTCAAATTCACCGCGCAACCAGAATCCGTTCAACTATTTGGCATGCTTGGCATGGAGCCTTATGGTAGGATTGGCACTGGTGTGGGTGAGTTGATTGCTTCGATTTTAATTTTGTATCCTCCCACAAGTTGGATAGGTGCAGGGTTAGGTGTAGGGTTGATGAGCGGTGCTATTTTCTTTCACCTCACCATACTTGGAATTTTCTTTGGAGGAGATGCGCTGTTGTTTTCGTATGCAGTTGCCGTGTTTGTGTCATGTTCAATACTCTTGTATTTTGATAAGGAGAAGGTAATTCAATTTTTGACTGGCCTACTGACCATACTCAAAAAAAATAAGTAACGTACATCGCATTCAAGAAAGAAGATAATCTTGTTACGCGCAGTTGATCGCTCTCAAACCGGGATTCAAAAAAATGAGTAAAGAGATTTTCAACCTCCTTGACTTTGTGGATCGGCTTTTTCACGGTAACAAAAATGATTTGATTACCCTGAAAAAATTCAGATCAGGAGATTTCATTTTTCGCCAAGATGAGCTAATACGCTCTGTATATTTTATAAAAACAGGAGTAACCAAATGCTACATTACGCACGATAACGGCAAGAATTACATAACGGATTTCTTGGGCGTTGGACATCCTCTTGGAGAATTTGGATTTGCCAGTAGCCCACGCAGCTTTTGTAGTGTGGTGGCTTTGACAGAAGTAGAGGTTTACAAATTGAAACTTCCTTATGTTGAAGAACTCATGAAAAACTATCCGGCATTTACATTTAGTCTATTGAAAACGCTGGCAACCCGCTTGCAACAAACAGCTGAGCGCGCATCCTACCAACAAACCTACCCAGCAGAATTTGGTCTTTTAAAATACCTGCTACTATCAAAAGAATCCATTGAGATGTCAAAGCAAGATATGGCAGATTACCTGGGTATTACTAAAAGGAATTTGAACAGAAAGCTAAAGCTATTTCTAGAATTACATATTCTCAGCACGTCAAGCGGGAAGTTAATTCTTTCAAGTAGCAACCCAGAAAGTTTGTTTAGAAAATTGGAGAGCCATAAAACTCAACAATAACTTATTTGTGTACTTCTCGCTCGCGCCTCGCTATTTCTTCGTTAGTCGCTTGCAATTCTTCCATGCTTTGCCGCAGCTCTTCTTCTTGTGCTCTTAAAATCTCTGCTTGCTCTTGTGATTGAGCAAGCAAGGTTTCCATTTCCTTTGTTCGTTTTCCGCCTTGTATGGCTGACGCTAAAAATTCGCCTGCCTTTTTTAAAAATTCGATTTGATGCGCTTCGTACTTGACAAAGCCTGCAACCTCAAACACGGCTTCTGTTTTATGATTGTATTGAAGGGGAACGATAAGCAAGCAACTCGGTGTGGTGTGACCGAGCCCTGATGTTATTTCGGTATATCCGTTGGGCACTTCTGTCATTAAAATTGGTTCGCCTTCTAAAAAGGCTTGCCCCACAAGACCAGCACCAATTTCAATCTTTTTCTCAAGCCATTTCTTTCTATCGAAAGCATAGCAAGCACGAAGCGATAGGCACTCACCTCCATTGTCTTGCGTGAGAAGAAAAAGGCTGCCCTGCTGAGATTTCAAATATCGGGTGAGGAATGTCGTAGCTTGGTCAGCTAAGGAATTGATATCATTCTGGTGATTTCGAACAATGCCATAAAACTCGTTGAGACCGCTTGCCATCCACTGCCTTTTTTGCTCTTCTTGTTCTACACACTGTAGTCGCGCGCTCATGAGCAATAATGCTCCCATCAATGTCTTTTCATTCAGATCTCGCGCTTTTGGAGGAATGCTCTCTTTTGCTTCATCGAATTTTCCCATTGACACATGGTTGACAAAACCAAAAGCCGTTTTGAGGCTCGTGATCGATTTCTCCACAATACTTTTTGCTTCCAGTGTTGTTACTTCACCATCATCGTAAAGATACTTTCTGTTGTTACTGTCGAGCTCGTCCAGTAGTTTATTACTTGACGCAACTTCTTTTTTAAGTCTTCTTGACGTGATGACAAGAATGGGAATGCTCAGGAAGATTAAAATGATCTGAATAATGGCGTTATCTGCAATTGACCAATCGTAATCTGAGCGTGCCTGTTCTTCTATTTGATTTTCAAAACGAGTTACCTCATTTACAAATGCGTAGTAGGAATTCTTATACTCAAATTTCACCGTTGACTCCGAAATGTATTGAGCAGCACTCATCACATCTTTTTCTTTCAGCGTTTCGATTATGACTCGTGTTTGTTCTGTATGCTTCTTTAACTGATTTCTTAACTCTACAAATTTCTCTGAAGGATAACTCTGTTCGACTAAATGTTTTTCAAGCTCGTTTACTATGGAATCACCTTTGATAACTGCCTTCTTATAACCAATGAGCTTTTCGTCACTTTTTGAAAGACTATACTCGTAAATGCTCAGCTGCATTTCATCCAGCATGCCCGACTCGATTTCTTTAACTAAGTACTTAACCCGTTCTGTTTGATCAATAATTCTTCGTGTATCGTTGGTTACGTGGCGATTCCAAAATGACAATGCAGAACTTAGTACGATAAATCCTATGATTAGATAGATCGCCCAATGCACCCATCGATCTCGGTTTTTAGTTGCGTTTTTTTCCATACGTCAAATCGTTAGTGTGGCGACCTTTGTCTTGGTAAAATCGAACAGTGGATGGTGCCACGCCAAGTGCATGAACAACTTCAGGATCAAAAGATATTGAGCGAAGCCCTACTTTGATCATGGCTTGATGATGAATGCTATGTTCTAGCGTATACGCAAGCTCTCTTTCAAAAGACGAGGCAAGCCAAAGGATGCCATTGCCCTCAGTCGCATAGCTCGCTTTTAAAGTGAGTGGATGGTCACTTTCAGTTTGGCTCAACTGCAATTGTAACTGACTAATCAAGCTCTTTACTTTATCTCTACTTCCTTCTAACTCTTTATCGCGCCTGCGATCGTCATAGCACACTGCTTCTCGCTTTACCCGGTTTACCACTGCTTGGTAGAATTCCATAATGTGGCGAATATGCTGGCCGATCGTAGCATTTGACAGAATAGGCAACTGCTCAACAAAAAGAGAATCGTCTATTGCCTCAATCAGGTCATAAATTTTCAACAAATCCTCGATTACAAAATCTTTAACACTCATCGTAAAAATTAATTTGCTATCAGAAACGTATTCCATGCCACCGCAAACGTGGTAACCAAAATCAATAGAAATATAATCGCAAGTAGTTTATGAATCCATTCATCTCGCTTGTTCACAAAAATGACCACTACCAAAATCACAAGCAATGCGATTTGCACAATTTGATCCTTAAAGCTGTACCCACCGATAAAATGATTATCTAAAATAGAATGAGCAGGAAGGAAGGCCATCGAAATATAGATTTTTCTAAAATGATCGAGGTAGAACTGTTTTAAGTCTATGGGGTTGCCCCTCCAACTGACTGGGAAGAGAATGCGTGTCAATACATAAAGATTAACTGGGTAAAGACTAATGAAAAGAAATGTCGGTAATCTCCAATATTGAAACTTGGCTAGTTCGTAGGTTGCCCACCAATCTTGAATGTGCAGCACGAACAGAAGAAGAACGATCACACTATGTGGCCAATACAACCGTACTTTCTCCCATCTTACTAGAATGGCTGCCATTCCAGAAATAAGTTGGGTGATGCCCATTCCGAGAATAATCGAAATCAGTACCGTAACGTATTCAAAGGGAGAAATGCCAACAGGGGTAGCGAGAAGTAGTGTAGGAAGCGTATTCATCGACTATTTAGATCAGGCAAGGTAATTGGTTTACTGCCCACTATACGGGACATATGTCCTCGGGTCACCATTCAATAGCAACGGGGCAAGCTTCTGAATTGGAAATCCCCGATTAAGGCATGAACTTGCGGCATGAAGAAATTAAAGCTCGAAGAGCTAGGCCGCATTTCTATTGATCAATTTAAAGAGACGAATAAAATTCCGGTTTGTATTCTGCTCGACAATGTGCGCAGTTTGCATAATGTTGGTTCCGTCTTTCGCACGGCAGATGCTTTTCGAATTGAAAGGATAGTATTGACAGGAATTACGGGCACGCCACCGCACCGCGAGATTCATAAAACAGCATTGGGTGCTACAGAGTCAGTCTCTTGGGAATATTCAGAAAGCACTCATGCTGCTATCCTACAGTTAAAGGCATCAGGCTATCTCATCGTGTTGATTGAACAAACTACTGAAAGCTCTCCCCTTCAATCCTTTGCAATCGAAGAAGGAAAAAAATATTGTTTGGTATTTGGAAACGAAGTCAACGGGGTAAGCGATGAAGCCATCGAATTGGGCGATGTTGCATTGGAGATTCCACAAAGTGGCACGAAGCACTCTTTGAATATTTCTGTTTGTGTGGGGATTGTGGTGTGGGAGTTTTTTAAGCAATTCGATGATTCGGTGATTCGTTAATTTAGCAGCAATTCACTAATCAGCTTATTAACGAATCAACAAATCAAAAAATGACCTTCGCCAACCTCGCAGAAATAAAAAAACAGTTGCAGGAAACGGATGCCGATGCTTTGCAATCGCTCTGTTTGCGCCTCGCGAAATACAAAAAGGAAAACAAGGAATTATTAGGTTACCTGCTGTTTGAGTCACAAAATGAGGCTAGTTATGTTCAACAAATCAAAGAAGAAATAGATGCGCAGTTTGAAGAATTGAAGGGTCGCAATTTGTACCTCGTGAAAAAGATGTTGCGGAAAATATTGCGCTACATTAATCGCCATATTAAATATTCCAACCGAGATGAAACTGACTTAGAATTGCGAATCTACTTTTGCGAAAAAATAAAGCAAGCTAAGATTCCAGTACGAGAAAGTGCAGTTCTCCTTAATCTCTATCAAGGTCAATTAAAAAAGATAAATACGGTGCACGCAAAGTTGCCTGAAGATTTGCAAAGCGACTATAGCAATGCAATCAAAGCTATTTCTTAACTTGATTCGATGATTCCGCAATTCGTTAATTTAGCATCAATGGATTAATTAACTCATTACCGAATTAGCTCATCAATAAATCAAAGCATGACCTACGACTACATCATCATCGGTGCCGGCTCTGCCGGTTGTATTTTAGCCAATAGACTTTCTGAAGACGAATCAAAAACGGTTTTGCTGATAGAGGCTGGAGGAAAAGATTCCAAACCGGAGATTCATATTCCGCAGGCGTATTTGAAACTTCATCACAGTAATGTAGACTGGAACTGCTATTGGACAGAGCCTCAAGCTCACTTGAATAACCGCAAAATTTATCATCCACGGGGCAAAGTGTTGGGAGGTTGCAGCTCCACCAACGCCATGGCTTACATTCGCGGCCAACGCGAAGACTATGACCACTGGAAAAGTTTGGGCAATAATGGCTGGGGGTATGATGAGGTACTGCCGTACTTCAAAAAATCAGAACACAACGAGCAGTTTGAAAATGAATTTCATGCCAAAGGCGGTTTATTGAATGTGACACAAACCTACTGGTACCACACACCCATGGGGCAGGCTTTCATCGAGGCTTGTGCTGAAAAAGGCATTCCAAAAAATGATGACGTGAATGGCGCCAAGCAAGAGGGCGCGGGTTGGTTTCAATACACCATGAAAAATAGTAAGCGCTTCAGTGCAGCCAAAGCTTTTTTAGTACCCGCATTAAATAGAACCAATTTGTCTGTTGTCACTGGAGCGCTGTGCAAAAGAATTGTGATAGAAGGCGAACGCACAACCGGTGTAGAGTTTATGACGAGCCGCAGCGCCACTATGGTGGCACGGGCGCGCAAAGAAGTGATTGTGAGCGCGGGCGCATTTGAGTCGCCAAAATTACTGATGCTCTCTGGCATCGGTGCGAAAGACGAACTAAAAAAACACGGCATTGACGTGAAGAAAGAGTTGCCGGGCGTGGGTAAAAATTTGCACGACCATATTTTTTTTCCGGTGAGCAGCCAATGCAACATCAAATCAAATAATTACTACTTGCCGTGGTACCAGCAGGCTGCCGCGTTGATTGAATACTTTGTTACCAAAAGTGGCCCGATGTCCATTGGCCCCTTAGAAGCGGTAGCATTTTTAAAATCATCTGCAGAAAAAACACGCCCCGATATTCAATTTCAATTTACGCCTACCAATGCCGGTGACGACAAAGTATCGGACATGTACAACATGAGTACGTTTTCGAAACAAGACGGTTACTCGATTTTCCCTGCGCAAGTACGACCTGAGAGCAGAGGCTATGTGGCGTTGCAATCGGTCGATTTAGAAAAACCACCCATCATTAACCCGAATTATTTGAGTGCAGAAGAGGACAAAAAAGTGCAAGTAGCAGGTGGACGAAAAGCGTTGGAAGTAGCCGAAGCCAACGCATTTGCGGGAATTAGAATCAAAACGCATTTACCCAAACAGCGCGATTCAGATGAAGCGTGGTTAACTCACATTCGCGAAACAGCAGAGTGCATTTATCACCCCGTGGGCACTTGCAAAATGGGGGTAGATGAGATGGCAGTAGTTGATTCGGATTTGCGCGTGAAAGGTCTTTCGAACTTGCGTGTAATCGATGCTTCGGTGATGCCCGTTATCAGTAGTGGAAACACCAATGCACCTACAATGATGATTGCGGAGAAGGGCGCGGATTTGATAAAAGGGGATTGAAAAAAATCAGATTAACAACCGATTGTAAAAACCAATTTGAGGAAGGCTATATTTTAACCTTACAAAATCAGATAACAAACTTTTCTTAAATTCTCCTCGAAGAAAAAATAAAGGTCAACCTCGTTAGGCTGACCTTATTTCCAATTCAGTCTATTTTATTATCACTTACCCATTCATCGAAATCAAGAACTCTTCATTGTTGCGGGTGCCCTTCATTTTTGATTGAAGGAATTCCATTGCTTCTACAGGGTTCATATCGGCCATAAACTTGCGAAGAATCCAGACACGCTGAAGTTCTTCTTCTTTCATTAATAAATCTTCGCGCCTTGTACCAGAGGCCGGCACGTCAATAGCAGGGTAAACTCTTCTATTTGAAAGCTTGCGGTCAAGCACTAATTCCATGTTTCCCGTTCCCTTAAACTCTTCAAAAATTACCTCGTCCATCTTTGAGCCTGTATCAATCAATGCTGTGGCGATGATGGTTAATGAGCCACCATTTTCAATTTTGCGAGCGGCACCAAAGAAACGCTTTGGTTTGTGTAATGCATTGGCATCGACACCACCTGATAGAATTTTTCCAGATGATGGAACAACCGTATTGTACGCACGCGCCAAACGTGTAATCGAATCCAACAAAATCACCACATCGTGCCCGCATTCCGTCATGCGCTTTGCTTTCTCCAAAACAATTGAAGCAACTTTTACGTGACGCTCGGCTTGTTCATCAAATGTAGATGCAATCACTTCTGCACGCACACTACGAGCCATATCTGTTACCTCTTCAGGTCGTTCGTCTATCAACAATACGATCAAATATACCTCAGGATGATTTTCGGCAATGGCGTTGGCAATATTTTTAAGCAACACTGTTTTGCCGGTTTTTGGTTGAGCCACAATCATACCACGCTGACCTTTACCAATAGGCGAAAAGAGATCCATAATGCGCATGGACATATTATCGTGCGTGGTGCTGAGTTTCAGCTTTTGCTCAGGGAAAAGCGGAGTGAGGTATTCAAAAGCAACACGATCACGAATTTCTTCGGTCGTTTTTCCGTTTACACTATCAACTTTTAGTAGTGCAAAATATTTTTCACCTTCTTTTGGCGGACGGATTTGCCCACGCACGGTATCGCCTACTTTTAAACCAAATAATTTGATTTGCGAAGGCGAAACATAAATATCATCGGGGCTGGCCAAGTAGTTATAATCGGATGAGCGCAAGAAGCCGTAGCCATCTTGCATGATCTCCAACACACCTTCGTTTGAAACAACGCCATCAAAATCTTTTACTAAATTTTCTTTCTTCGGATGCTGGTGTTGTTGGTTTTGATTAGGGTGATTTTGGCGCTCGGGGCGCTCTTCACGATTTTCAGATAGCGGTGGTGTTTGTACATTTCCCGAAGGCGGCTCGGTAGCTTCAGTGGGCGTGTCGAAACTTGTTACGCGATGGTCTACCTCAAAATCTAAACTCTTCAACATCTCTTCGCTCGAAACTTCACTTTCAGCAGGCGCTGGAGTGGGTGCTGCGGGTGCAACATTTTCGCGCTTGCGCGGGCGCATTTTGCGTTCGGGCTCGCCTCCTTCTGATTTTTTTGCAGAAGGTGTTTCAGAAGGGCCTTTAACGGCCTGTTGATCTAGTATTTTATACACTAGCTCTTCTTTGCTTAATTTTTTGGCACTTTTTACGCCTAGGCCTTCGGCCAAATCCTTTAGCTCAGAAATGAGCTTGTCATTGAGTTCGTCAATTGTGTACATGCAGAATTAAATAGAGGGGTTTATGAAAAACAATAAGTGTTAGTTGCGTTCGCTGCTAGACAGCGAGATCAAAAATTAAATACAATTCGATAGACTAAAGAGATTAATAAGAACCAGATTATTTATTGATTGATGGCTCGATAGAGCCCGAATGACTCTGCAAGTATAAAGCAAATTTTGTTTAGTATCAAACACTCACACTAATTATTGGCTATTTTTGCGCCTTAATCAAAAAAGTATGTTGCAGTTACAAGTAGTAAGAGAAGAAACAGCGAAGGTAATTGAAGGTTTAGAGAAGCGGAATTTTAAGGATGCTGATGCAATGGTTGCTTCGGTAATCGAAAAAGACAAGACGAAACGTGTGCTGCAAACGCAATTGCAAGAAGAAGAAGCAAAACTAAACCAAGAATCGAAGCGAGTAGGTGAGTTGATGAAGGCTGGCAAGCAAGATGAAGCTACTACTTTGCGAAATCAAATAGCAATTGCAAAGGAAACAGTAAAAGAAAATACAGAGAAGTTAAAAGTGCTTGAGAGAGAGTTAACAGAGCTTCTCTACAAAATCCCCAATGTGCCAGCTTCTACGGTGCCAAAAGGGAAAGCGGCAGACGATAACATCTACGAACAAGCAATCGGTTCAATACCAACTTTGGCGCCCGATGCGATGCCGCACTGGGAGCTGATTAAAAAATATGACATTATTGATTTCGACCTTGGGATAAAAATAGCCGGTGCTGGCTTTCCGGTGTACAAAGGCAAAGGCGCAAAACTGCAACGAGCGCTTATCAATTTCTTTTTGAGTGAAGGTGACAAAGCGGGGTATATTGAAATGCAACCACCTATTGTGGTGAACGAAGCTTCAGGCTATGGCACGGGGCAGCTTCCCGATAAGGAAGGGCAGATGTACTTTGTTAATGAAGACGGGTTGTACTTAATACCCACTGCCGAAGTACCTATTACCAATTTGTACCGCGATGTGATGGTGCAAGAAGATCAGTTGCCCATTAAAAACATGGGCTACACTCCATGCTTTCGCAGAGAGGCAGGCAGCTGGGGCGCGCACGTGCGTGGACTGAATCGACTGCATCAATTTGATAAAGTAGAGATTGTGCAAATCAGCAAACCCGAAAATTCGTACGAACTCTTAGAAGAAATGAGCAAGCATGTGGCTTCGCTGTTAGAAAAATTAGAACTGCCTTACCGCAGACTTTTGCTATGCGGGGGCGATATGGGTTTTAATTCTGCCATGACATACGATTTTGAAGTATACTCTGCCGCCCAACAACGCTGGTTAGAAGTAAGCTCCGTCAGTAACTTTGAAACGTTTCAGGCCAATCGCTTAAAACTTAGGTACAAAAACAAAGAAGGTAAAACGCAATTATTGCATACCCTTAACGGAAGTGCGCTGGCATTACCACGAATTGTTGCGGCCATTTTAGAAAACAATCAAACAAAAGAGGGGATAAAAATCCCGAAAGTATTGGTGCCGTGGACGGGGTTTGAGTGGATTTGAAAATTCGATAGATGTCAAAAACCCCACCGTTGCTTTTGATATGTCTTGTTAAACCATGAAGGGAGCAACCTTTGATTTAATCGTAATTGGTGGCGGTGCGGCTGGTTTCTTCGGAGCTATTAACTCAGTCCAAAAAAATCCACAACTGAAAGTCGCCATTCTTGAAAAGTCATCGAAGCTTTTATCGAAAGTAAGAATTTCGGGAGGAGGCAGGTGTAACGTTACTCACCATTGCTTTGAGCCTACACCACTATCTCAACATTACCCACGCGGACAAAAAGAATTAAAGAAACTGTTCCGCAGCTTTCAGGCAACTGATACTGTAAAATGGTTTGGAGATTTAGGAGTGACTCTTAAAAACGAGGATGACGGTCGAATGTTCCCCACTACCGATAATTCAGAAACCATTATCAATTGTTTTTTGAAGGAAGCCATTCGCTTTGGAATTCAAATTTTTTTGAATGAAGGTGTAAATGCAATTTTTAAAGAAGAAAAAGGCTTTCAAATCAAAACGAATGACCAAACCTTCAGTGCCAAAAAAATACTGATAGCCATTGGTGGACATCCGCAATCTACCGCTTATGATGTTATTCAAAAATTAGGGCATACGGTCAATCCACTGATTCCATCACTGTTCACCTTCAATGATTCTGAAAAGAAATTCAAAGACTTGATGGGTGTATCGGTGGCAAACGCAACAGTAAAAATTGCCAGCACATCTTTTTCAGAGCAAGGCCCTGTCTTGATTACACATTGGGGCTTAAGCGGGCCGGCCGTTATCAAACTTTCGGCCTGGGCTGCCCAGTACCTGCAAAAAAAGAATTATACGTTCACCACATTGGTCAACTGGACAGGAAGCGAAGGCGAAGATTCGCTGCGTAGTCTCTTGCAAAACCAAAAAGCCAATCGTGGTAAGCAAAAAATAATGACCAACCCAATGTTTAATTTACCTAGTCGATTGTGGGAACGATTGGTCACACTCGCTGAAATTGCTGAAGAAAAAATTTGGGCGGAAGCGTCCAATAAAGAAATCAACAAATTGATTGAGCTTTTAATACGCTGTCCGTTTCATATCCAAGGGAAAACAACTTTCAAAGAAGAGTTTGTGACGTGTGGTGGGGTTTCTTTAAGTGAGATTGATTTGGAGACCATGCAAAGCAGAAAAATTGAGGGCCTCTTTTTTGCTGGAGAGGTGTTGGATATAGACGGGGAAACGGGTGGATTTAATTTTCAAGCTGCTTGGACGACTGCTTACGTGGCGGCACAAACTATTGCAAGCTGACCTTCGGCAATCGAACCGTAAAAGTAGTACCCTTGTTTTTTTCTGACTTCACCACAACGGTTCCATGCAGTTTGTTCACCGCTTCATTTACGATGTACAAGCCCAATCCCGTTCCCTCTGATTGAGTAGAGGCTCTGTAAAACATATTGAATATTTTTTCTTGATGCTCTTTGGCGATGCCCGTACCATTGTCTTCCACTTCCAACACAATCTCACTATGTAAATTAGAAAACCGCACAGCGATGTAGGGACTATCTTGCTCTACGTGATGATACTTTACAGCATTTGATATGAGGTTACCTAAGATGATTTTTAATTGATTATAGTCCGATTGCAGTACATGCGAAGCATCGGCCGTATAATGAAGCTCAATGGCTTTTGCCCCTCTATTAAACTTCACATCGGTAATTACATCTTGCAATAATTTTTGAAAATCAATCCGCTCAAATTTCAAATCAGCCTTTGTGCTACGTGCCAACTGCAATATATCCCCAATAACCATATCCATTTTCAGTACGCGATTTTCTACCATGCCAAAATATTTCAACGAGGTTTCATCCTGCAACTCGATTTTCGCTAAGTTCACTAATCCCAAAATAGAGGCAATGGGTGCACGCAAATCATGCGAAGTGCTGTAGAGAAAACTATCCATTTCTTTGTTGGCTTTGTTGAGGCGCGCACGCTCATCTTCAAGCAAGCCAATCAGCATGCCCATGCCAATGCCCGACATCAACACCAAGTCAACGATTCCGAACAACGCAGGAAACGGTTTTGGATTCCCTATTACAAAAGAAAAGACAATGTAAAAATAGTAGGACTGCATAAGCCCAAACAAAAGAATTGAAACGCAGAGAAGTATATAACCAATGCCATTCCTTTTTTCTCGAAGTAAAATAATACCAATGGAAATAAAACTGATAGCGGTAACTCCGTAACGCAAACCTACTCGGGTGAAGTATCGGTAAGAAGAATAAGAGGGTGTTTGGCTAAAAGCAAACACGAGCAATACACTCAAAATGCTGATAGCTGCAACCCAACTGATAATTTTTTTTTGACCAATGTTTACCCCTCTTAGCAGCTCATGCGCACCCATTATCAACAATACAATATGTGCGTAAGAAAAAGCGATAGATGTCCAACTTATTAGCATACCTAAAGGGTGATTGGCCGGCAAATCGGCAAACCCAGAAGTCAAAAAGAAGAATGCTATCATAGATACGGCAAAGAATATCCACCCATTCGCCCAGAGTCTCAAAAAATGCTGCTTGTAGAGCTTGCCGAAGTACTTAAAAACAATGAATAAGGTGATGCCAATTACGGCTTGCGCCAAATAGGTTATTGCTACTACTACACTAAGGTCTTTAAACTCGAGCATACCATTAAATGAGCGGGCTAATGTACAAGTAACTTAAAGTGTGCAAGTACCCCATGTAAGAGATTTGTTTTTTTGCAATAAAAGAGCGGATTGACAACAGCCTACGCCTTTTACTGGTTGGTAAGAAGTTTAAAATAGAGTTGCAAATCTAAGGGTGCTTTTACCTTCTTGATGTTCAGAGAGACTTCGTGCTAAGTCATCTGTAGAACCATTGTAAAATGAATTGTTGACTTGGCCTCAAAGAATATAAGCAATGAAACCTATAATTTCTAAAGCAAAAAACCCTGACGAGGCAGAAACCACCTGTCAGGGTTTTGTGGTGACGGAGGGAATTGAACCCCCGACACAAGGATTTTCAGTCCTTTGCTCTACCAACTGAGCTACGTCACCTTGAAAAATTTCCTATTAATTCAATCAATAGGGCGACAAAAGTAGTGGAATTCTGTTAATTTGAAAATGCTTGATTCCTAATTTCAACAACTTATTTTAGGAAAACGGCCTTTCATTGGCGCAATGCCCTAGAATAACTAAGTTTGAGATATGGCAATAGCACAGCAAATCCTCTTTATAATAACACTCGCGGTGGCGGGCTACTTCATCCGAAAGCGCATTGTTCGTATTCGCAAAAACATTGAATTAGGCAAAAAGGAAACCGTAACCGGCCCCTCCAATGAGCGTTGGCAGAACGTTCTGCTAGTGGCTTTTGGGCAGCGAAAAATGTTCAAAAGGTTTATACCCGCCTTCTTTCACTTTTTGATTTATGCTGGGTTCTTGATTATCAACTTAGAAGTGTTGGAATTTGTGATTGATGGCATTGCTGGCACGCACCGAATTTTTGCCCCCTACTTGGGCGGATTCTATAATGTGTTGATGAATGTGTTTGAGTTTTTAGCTGTAGCGGTGTTGCTGGCGTGTATTGTTTTTTTGGTGAGAAGAAACATACTGAAGGTGGCGCGGTTTCAATCGGCCGAAATGACCAAGTGGCCTCGTATGGATGCCAATTTAATTTTGACAATCGAAATCGTTTTGATGCTGGCCATTTTAACCATGAACGCTACCGACCAGATCTTGCAAGTGCGCGATTCCCACTATCACCCAACAGGCGTATTATTTTTTAGCAACTTGCTAACTTCAACGCTTCAACACCTCAGCACCTCAACACTTGTTTTCATCGAACGCTTTTGCTGGTGGTTTCACATTGTGGGCATTTTTGCCTTTACCCTTTACGTTACGTATTCCAAGCACCTCCATATTTTCATGGCATTTGTTAACACCTACTATGCCAAGCTGCAACCCAAAGGACATATCAACAACATGCCGATTGTGACGCGCGAAGTAAAAACGATGCTCGGCTTGCCCGCAGACCCTGCTCCTGCCAATGCAGAACCGGGTCGCTTTGGTGCCAAAGACATCAACGATTTGAGTAGAGCGAATTTAATGGCCGCCTACGCTTGCACCGAGTGCGGACGATGTACCAGCGAATGCCCAGCTAACCTTACGGGGAAAAAACTTTCGCCCCGTAAAATTATGATGGACGTGCGCGATAGAATGGAAGACGTTGGCAATAGTTTGGAGGCAGGTGGACCTGGATTAAATGATGGGAAATTCTTGTTGGGCGATTACATCAGCAAAGAAGAAATTAATGCCTGCACCAGTTGTAATGCATGCGTAGAAGCTTGCCCTGTTTTAATCAATCCATTGGAAATCATTTTGGAATTGAGACGCTACCAAGCGATGGAAGAAAGCAGTTCGCCCCAGCAATGGAACAGCATGTTTCAAAACATCGAAACCAGCTTTGCGCCTTGGAAATTTCCGGCCAGCGACCGATTCAATTGGGCAAAGACCAATTCGTAAATGGAAGTGCAAGAAAAAATACGCTACATCGTTGACCAACTGCCCAAGCATTTGTTTTGGGACAGCGACCTGACTAAGCTCGATGACCTCGAACATTATAAAAAAATTATTGTCCGCACATTTGAGCGAGGCGATTTGGAAGACATGGCCTTGGTAATGGCCTACTACGGACATGAAATTTGTAAGGAGGTGCTTTTGTGTGCGAATTACCTACCCGAACGAGCGAAGATTTTCGCCACCAACTTTCTGTCTATTGACGAATCTCGCTTCAAGAGTAATCGAGTGGCACAACATCATGCGTTATGAAACTCTACACCAATACGGTTTCTGCACCCATGATGAATTTATTGAAACGACTCATGGGTATTGAAGAATTAAATCCGTTTCGTTTGGTTGGAGGAACAGTATTGGCATTGCAATTTGGGCACAGGAGTTCGGTGGATATTGATCTATTTGCGGGAGGTCGCACCGAAACAAAAGATTTGCCTCGACTTTTGAGCGAGCATTTTGGAGAATCTTTTACAATGAGTTCGCAGAACAGAAATG
This sequence comes from Cytophagales bacterium, assembly GCA_013298505.1. Lineage (GTDB taxonomy): Bacteria > Bacteroidota > Bacteroidia > Cytophagales > Cyclobacteriaceae > ELB16-189. Next base: position 52,292 of record JAAFHY010000007.1, on the reverse strand, counting down.
GTTTTGTCGGGCAAATCGATAACATTAAAGTTGATATTGGTGATTGGAAAGTGCCTTTTACGCGCGAACCCATTGTGGAGGACGGCATACGAATGGCGACTGCCCCAGATATTTTTGCTAGCAAGTGCGATGCGTTGCTCGATAGAAAAGTAGAGAAGGATTTTGTTGACATTGCGATGATTGCCTCTCACTACGATTTGTCAGAATTATTCGTAACCTTAAAAACACGTTATCCATTCATTACCACAGGAGCCATTTCAGCATTTCTTTTAAAGCCAGACTTAATTGAGCGAGATTACAGCATTCATTATTTTAAAAACTATAGTTTTGATTTTTTTGCAAATCTGATTCAAAACAAGCTACTGGCATTTGAGAAAGATTCTGAAGAAAAAAAGAAAACACTGGCCAGCGAGCGTGATAAAAAAATCCAATCACTCATAGACCAAAAAAGAAAAAGAAATGAATCCTGACGGTGTAGTCTGCATAAATCTAACATCTTAAATCTAATATCTTACATATCTATGCTTATCCCAACTATTGCCGACCTCACTGCCAAAGGCGAACAGCCCGAAATACTTTTTTGGGTAGGCTGTGCCGGCTCATTTGACGACCGTGCCAAGCGAGTAACCGTTGCCTTTGTAAAGATATTAAATGCCGTGGGTACTAAGTTCGCAGTGCTTGGTAATGAAGAAACCTGCACAGGCGACCCCGCCCGCAGAGCAGGCAATGAATTTTTGTTTCAAATGCAAGCCATGAGCAATATACAAGTGCTCAATGGGTATGGCGTAAAAAAAATTGTGACGGCTTGCCCTCATTGTTTTAATACGTTGAAGAATGAATACCCTGAATTGGGAGGCAATTACGAAGTCATTCACCATTCTACTTTTCTTCAGAGTTTGATCAATGAAGGAAAAATCAAAATGGAAGGTGGAGGAAGTTTTAAAGGCAAGAAAATTACGTATCACGACAGTTGCTACCTGGGCCGTGCAAACAATATTTATGAAGCCCCTCGTGAAGTGCTGCAAGCCTTAGATGCCGACTTGGTAGAAATGAAAAAGTGCAGAACTACTGGACTGTGCTGTGGAGCTGGCGGAGCGCAAATGTTTAAAGAGCCTGAAAAGGGAAATCAAGATATTAACGTAGCAAGAACCGAAGATGCATTGAGTACAGGCGCCACCACGATTGCCGTAGCCTGCCCTTTTTGCATGACCATGATGACCGATGGCGTGAAGAACAAAGAAAAAGAAGCCAGCGTGCAAGTGAAGGATTTGGCAGAACTCATTGCCGAGGCTAAGGGTTTGTAAGAGTTGTTGGTTACAGATTTCTGGGCTTAAAGTTCTACGAAAAATAAATTTAAGAGTCAATATGCTAGCTTCATTGGATTCATTACCTAATCATACCCGTGTTTGGATTTATCAAGGCAACCGTGAATTTACGTTACGAGAAATAGAAATAATAAATGCCACGCTAACTGCGTTTTGTCAACAATGGGCAGCTCATGGCGCACCTTTGCAAAGTAATTTTGTGATTCGTGAGAATCGGTTTGTGATTTTGCTAGTGAACGAAGAAGCCCATGCCTCAAGTGGTTGTTCCATTGATGGATCGGTACGAGTGATGAAGGGTTTGCAGCAGCAATTGGATATTGATTTTTTCGACAGGACTCAGGTTGCTTTTTGGATAAGCAATCAAATCCAAACCTTTGCCACCGCTGAATTAAAAAATGCTTTTTCGTCTGGAAAGCTATCAAGCCAATCGATATTGATAAACACATTGGCCTCCACAAAGCATGAACTAGATCTTAACTGGAAAATAGAGGTGCAAAACTCGTGGTTAAAGAAATACTTGCCAGTAAGTGTGTAAGAAGATTTCGTAATCCAGCCATCTCATCTATAAAACTCTTACCGCTACCAACATGCCAGAAGTAATAAAGGTAAAACAACTTCACAAACGATACGGAAAACATGAAGTGTTGAAAGGGATTGATCTATCCATTCAAACGAGTGAGTTGATTGGCTACATTGGCCCCAACGGAGCGGGAAAGAGCACCACAATTAAAATTCTATGCGGGCTTATCGAAGAGTTTGAAGGTGATGTAGAAGTATTGGGTTTGGATGTGCGCAAAAATCTGGTTGAGCTAAAACAAAAAATCGGCTACATACCCGAAAATGCTGCGCTGTACGAAACACTAACACCCACTGAGTATTTATTATTTGTTGGTCAACTCTACAATTTGCCGATGGTTTCTTTACAGCCCAAGGTAAACGAGCTGCTTCGTTTGTTCAGTTTGGACGGAGCAAAAAACAGTCGTATGTCTTCTTTTTCAAAAGGTATGCGCCAAAAAGTATTACTTATCTCTGGTCTGTTGCATAACCCAGAACTTATTTTTTTAGACGAACCTCTCTCGGGCTTAGATGCGAATGCAGTTATACTAGTAAAAGAAATCCTTACCCAATTAAAGCAAAGCGGAAAAACAATCTTCTATAGTTCTCATATTATGGAAGTCGTGGAAAAATTATCAGATCGCATCATCATTATTGATCAAGGTAAGATGATCGCAAACGACTCGTTTGAAAACCTGACGCATCAATCACAGGGTAACTCACTTGAGCAGATTTTTACTCAACTCACTGGCCAAAACGAACAAGTAACGGTAGCCAACAACTTTATTGATATTCTCCGCTCATGAGTTCGTTCTTATTGCACGTCCTTGATTTGTTTAAGCCTATTTTCTTGTGGCAAAAAATCAACTATGTTCAGTTGCGCTCCATTATCGGTGTAAAACTAGAAATGGACAATCGCAGAAGTCCTTCGTTTCAGCAACAAAGATCGAACGAAGAAACATCATACACTCTTGCTTTGACGTTTTTTGTTTTCGCCATTTTGGGTGGGCTTATATCGTTTCTTATCGGCTATTTGCCATCAACTCTTTTGTCTTTTTCAATTTATCATGCCTACCTAATGATGATGATAACGCTAACCCTGATTAGCGATTTCAGTTCTGTATTGCTTGATACGAGTGATAATACCATCCTGCTTCCGCGCCCGATTGATTCAAAAACATTTTATGCTGCCCGTGCCACCCATATTTTTCTCTACCTTATTCAAATCGGGTTGGCACTATCTATTTTCCCAATTATCGTTACGTTTATCATCCACGGATTTTCTGCTGGGCTATTCACCATCTTGGCTACTTTTTTGAATATCTTTTTCTCTGTTTCGCTAACTAATGGTTTGTATTTGTTGCTGATGCGATTTACCAGCGAAGAGAAACTGAAATCCATTATCAATTACTTTCAAATTGGCATGACCATTTTTATGATGCTTGCCTATCAGGTTTTGCCAAGGCTACTTAGTAAAGAAGATTTAACGCATGTTGCCACTGAATTAAATTGGTGGTTTGTTTTTATCCCACCCATGTGGATGGCTGGGGCCACTAAATTTTTTATCGAATTCAATACCCAATGGCTTTACTTGTTGGCTCTCATCTTATGCATAGCTGTTCCTTTCGCCAGTTGGAAAGCCGTAAACAAATACCTTGCTCCCTACTTCGCTTCTAAGATTTCAGATTTAGGAATCTCAACTCGAGTAGTCGAAACTCCAGTTGAGCGTACTGGTGCTAATTATTTTACACAGCTTACAAATTGGATTACCAAGCCAGGTATTGAGCGCGCCACATTTACATTTATGCGCTATGCTTTTGCACGCGATCGAAAATTGAAGTTACGGGTCTATCCCGCCATTGGTTCGTTCTTCGTTATTGTGGCAGTAATTTTTCTACAAGGTAAGACACATGGCGATACATCATGGCTAGCTTATTTTAAAGAACTCCCCGAAACAAAAATTCATTTAGTTGGAATTTACGCCTGCATTTTTGTTTTGGTAACTGTGTTTCTTGAAATCAACTTTTCAGACGATTACAAATCGGCTTGGATTTTTAAGTCGAGCCCAATCGAAAAGCCTGGAGAAATTTTAGTGGGTGTCTTTAAGGCCGTTATGATTAATTTCTATTTGCCATTATACGGTTTTATTTCGTTGATTATTCTGCTGGTTTGGAAAGATCGCGCTATTACCGATTTGTTGTTTGGGTTTGTAGCGAGTTGGTTTTTACTGTTGCTCATGTCGGTTCTAGGTGATAAGCGCGTTCCATTTAGCCAAGCGCCTACTGCTCGCAACCAAGCAGGCAATATTGCCTTGGTTATTTTTCTTATGATTTTGATAGGGATTATTGCGGCAAGTCATTATTTCTTAGCTAGTATTAGCTACCTCTTTTGGGTTTTGTTTTTTGTGCTACTATTAGCCTCTTACTTTTTATTTGACCGATACCGAAAAACCACTTGGGACAGGATTCAGTGACTATAATAATTCTTACAACTTATACATAGTTTTTGTATTTTTAACGCTGCGTTAGAGAGTGCAAAAGATATGAATGTCATAAGACTGATTTTAGTGGGATGTGTACTGTTAGTGGCTGGGTGCAGCGCAGAAAAAAAAATGCAAAACAACTTCAAGTACGCCAAGTACGAGAAGGTAATCTCTTTTTATAAAGGCGTATTGCGCAAGCAACCTAACAATGGCAAAGCCAACTACTTTATTGCAGAATCCTATCGGCTTTCAAATCGTATAAAAGAAGCTGAACAATATTATGCAAAAGCTGGTGGCTCGGGCATTGTAAAAGATTCTGTTCAATTGTTTTATGCCAAATCGCTGCAAGCAAATGCCAAGTACGATGAGGCGAAAAAACTGCTTGAAGAATTAGTTGCCACCACCGAAGATGAAAAAATAAAAGACAGGGCCAATAAAGAAATAAATGGCTTAACACAACTCGGGCAGCTAGCCGAAAAAAAATCTTACTATCGCACCAAAGAACTGGAAGTCCTAAACACCCCTTTCGCAGAATATGCTCCTGCTTATTCAAACAGCACTTTGTACTTCGCCTCTTCGCGCTCTAATGCCAGAATTTACGAAGCCTCTGGAACACCTTTTACCGACCTCTATCAAGTAGACACCAAGGCTGCCAATGTAGACATGAACACATTGAAATCCCTTCCGGGGAATATCAACACCACGAATGTAAATACAGGGTGTATCACGTTCTCGCCCGATGGCAAACTGATGATTTTTGGCAGAGGAAATACAGGCAAGAAAAAAGGAAATCCCGATGTAGACCTTTACCTATCCAGATTTAGAAATGGAGCATGGACGGATCCGATCCCAATCAATATCAACCAGCCCAATACGTGGGAGTCGACACCCGCGCTAAGCCCCGATGGCCGAACACTTTATTTTTCTTCTAACCGAGCCGATGGGTATGGTGGCCTTGACTTATACTCTGCACAAATGGATAGCCGCGGAAGATTTGGGAAAGTAAAAAACCTGGGCCCCGACATCAATACGGCTGGCGATGAAACCTTTCCGTACATGGCCGATAACAGCAAACTTTATTTTTCTTCTGATGGCCACCCGGGTTATGGCATGCTGGATTTATTTGTGGTAAACCGCGCTAACGGAAAAACAAGAATTGAAAACTTGGGGCAGCCAATGAACTCGACTGGTGATGACTTTGGAATGTTTTTATTTAAACCCGACAGAGGATTTTTCACTTCTAACCGCGAAGGAGGAAAAGGCGATGACGACATCTATACCTTTGTCAATGACGACCCTAATCTGAAAGTGGTAAATTATTTTTTGCAAGGTATTACTTACAACCTGCGCAAAGACAGCACCCGCGAAATCCTGTCAGATACAAAAGTTAGCTTGCTCGATGAAGGGGGTGATGTAATGCAAGAATATGTAACGGGTACCGATGGCAAATTTTTATTTCGCGTTTACGAAAACGAAGACTACTCATTGCTTGGCGATCATGACGGATATATCATAAAACGACAGCCCTTCACCACCATAGGCAAATCGGTTGCGCCCGAATCGCTGAAAGAACTAATCACTAATATTACGTTTGACACACTGCTGGTGCTCGACCGCTTAGAGAAGAATAAAATTTTCGTGTTGAAGAATATCTATTTCGAATATAACCAAGCCGATATTAGAACCGATGCCGCCAAAGAACTAGATAAACTCGTACAACTGCTTAACGATAATCCTGAAATTAAAATTGAGATGGGTTCGCATACCGATAGCGTGGCTTCTGATTCGTATAACTTAGAGCTTTCGCAAAGGCGAGCCGAATCGACCGTAAACTACCTGATCAGAAAAGGCATTGGGCAAGAGCGACTGGTTGCAAAAGGCTATGGAGAATCGAAACCGATTGCCCGAAACACCAACCGCGATGGCACCGATAACCCCGAAGGAAGACAACGAAACAGGCGCACAGAATTTAAAATTCTAGAAATCGGACCCATCATTAAAAAGAGCCCTACTGAGTTTGATGAGGATAAATATTTTAAGGACGATGGAAATGACAATTGACCTCGATACTAGATACTTGATACTGGCTACTAGCAACAAGAATCTAGTATCCAGCATCTAATTTCATGGAACTTACCCTCACCACACCCGCACTCTTATTTCCAACTGTATCGCTGGT
>JAAFHY010000007.1:0-45741 GCA_013298505.1 Cytophagales bacterium | reverse complement strand
GCTGCTTGCTTATACCAATCGGTTTTTGGCAGTGGCCGCATTAATTAGAAAACTCGCTGCGCAATACAAAGACAATCACGACACCAACGTAGCCGAGCAAATTAAAAGTTTGAAATTACGCGTTCGGTTAATTCGTGATATGCAAATGCTAAGCATCTTCGCATTGTTTCTTAGCGTGCTGTGTATGTTCTCGTTGTTTTATGGCGAACTGCTAATTGCAAAATATATTTTTGGAGCTTCGCTTATCTCGTTGATGATTTCTTTGGGGATGTCACTGCGGGAGATTATGATTTCTACCCATGCGCTAGCCATCCAGTTAAAAGATATCGGTGATGATTTGAAGATTTGAAATGGGGTCTCTAGTTATATACAAGTTCTCCTTCCCCAGTCTTTAGTGTAACTTGCTTTTTGCCTGAGGCTTCAACTCGACCAATAATTTTGGCATCAATTCCAAATGAAAGTGCTATATCTATTACAACTTGTGCGAACTCTTTGGGTAAATAAATTTCCATTCGATGCCCCATGTTAAACACTTTGTACATCTCCTTCAATTTCGTGCTACTCTCAGTTTGTATTAGTTTAAAAAGTGGTGGTATTTCAAACAGGTTGTCTTTAATAACGTGAAGCCCTTCAATAAAATGCAATACTTTGGTTTGCGCACCACCGCTACAATGCACCATGCCGTTGATTTGCCCGTGAAGTTCTTTCAACAATGAAATGACAATGGGTGCATACGTGCGCGTTGGTGAAAGTACTAGCTTGCCAATGTTGAGAGGCGAATTGGTATATGAGTCGGTCACTCTGTATTTTCCAGAATAAACCAATTCCGTTGGGATAGAAGAATCGTACGACTCAGGGTATTTCACCGCATAGTCTTTGCAAAAAACATCGTGGCGGGATGAGGTTAATCCATTGCTGCCCATCCCTCCATTGTACTCTTGCTCGTAGCTGGCTTTTCCATACGAGGCAAGGCCCACTATCACATCGCCTGCTTTTATATTGCTATTGTCGATTACTTCACTCCGCCTCATCCGAGCAGTTACCGTGCTATCCACAATAATCGTTCTTACCAAATCTCCTAAATCGGCCGTTTCACCGCCCGTGCTAATGATGTTCATTCCGTGTGATCGAAGCATTTCTAATACTTCTTCTGTTCCGCTGATAATCGTGCTTATCACTTCGCCCGGAATTTTATTTTTATTTCTACCAATCGTAGATGAAAGTAAAATAGGCCCTGTAGCGCCAACGCACAACAGGTCATCTACATTCATAATGATCGCGTCTTGCGCAATGCCTTTCCAAACACTAAGGTCGCCTGTCTCTTTCCAGTAAATGTAAGCCAGCGATGATTTGGTGCCGGCACCATCGGCATGCATTACGGTGCAATAGGAAGAATCGCCCGCCAATAAATCGGGCACGATTTTACAAAACGCCTTTGGAAATAAGCCTTTGTCTATATTCTTGATGGCTTCATGCACATCTTCTTTAGAAGCAGAAACCCCTCGTTGATTATATCGGTCAGATCCAGTCATAGTTTATCCAACAAAGGTGGCAATTACAATCCAAAATCATAAATGATTTTTGACGCATTAGAATAAATACTTAGCAAAAGCATACAATCCTAATAACAGCATAACTACACCAGGCAGTAGTTTAATAAATCTATTTTGCTGAACGTACCTGGCTAACCAACTAGCCGCAAAAATGAAAAGTATTAAGAGAAGCATGACCCCAACCGAGGTACCAAGTACATAGCTATGCACTAAGCCATTCGTAGAAAGAATGAGCCAGCCTTGCGCCTTAAAATAAGCGGTGGCGCCTACCCAATATGGAATTGCCATCGGGTTTAAAAGGCTGAGTACAATACCACGCCTGAAACCGCTTTCGTTAAATTTTAGCGAAAAGGCAGAAGGTTTGTGAGAAGTCCAGAGTGTGAATGCACCAAGGCTCGTCATCGCTACTGCAGTAATAAGCTGAAAATTTTCAATAATAAGGGGAGAAGAGGTAAGCCAGCTTTCAAATTCTACAGCCAGCCATGCGTAGGGATATTCAATAATAGAAACCGCTAGTGCAAACCGAAGTGCCGTAGCCACTTTTTTTTGAAGGCCAAGTTGAAGAACGGAAACATTCAGTGTGCCAGGCGGAATCGAACCCAGAAAACTAAACAACAACCCGACAAGAAAGACTTGGATATAAGCCAACATGAAAGACAAAAATACAAAAACCAGAAGCTATTAGTAGCGTGTATGACTTATGCCTTTACCGATTTAAATTTTTTATAAATGACCTTGCCTTCTTGAAACGAAAGATAAGGCACGCCTCGCTGATGGTTTTCTTTACTTACCCGATACAGGTTTTTCCAATGAGTGATTAGATCGCTAACACCTCGCCAAAGTGATGCGCCCGGTTGATAAATGTGGGCAGGCTCTGCACCGCAGCCGTTTAGCTCTACAACCATTACGTTGCCATCTTCTAAGTCTTGCAGCGTTGCACAGCGTAAATCGTACCTGCCAAAATAAAAACCTTTTACCTGTTTACTAATTCGATCAAAAGCGCTTGATAGTTTAGGTGTAATCAAGTGATTGGCATTTAAAAACGTAGTTCCCAAGCAATGATTTCCGATCGATACTAATTCGATTCGTTTTCCCATTGGCAAAATTTCTGCAAGGCGATTTTCATAAACCTTCTCTAGCATATCCCATTGCAGCCTTGCCCTGTCTTTATCAAAAATTAATTCTTCAACAGTGCTTTTTCCATCGCCTTCTATAAACAAGAATTCCTTCATGGTAATGGAATTGACAAATCCATTTTCTTCGTTCGGAAACCGGATATAGTATACACCAAATTCGAGAGGAAGGCTTACTAACTCTTGCGCAATAAAATCTATTTTAATTTCAGAAAGATACTGTTCAATTTCTTGTTCAGAATTTATCTTACGCACCATCCAACCGCGCTCACCCAGATCGGGCTTAAAAATTAGCGGAAGTGCAAGATTGTTTTCGTTCAGTGAGCGGAGTACATCTTGAAGAGTTGCAGGCAAGCTGATTAAAATGGTTTTTGGCTTTACCGAATCAGGCACTAATTGTAGCACTTCAAATTTTGATTCGCCCATCATGCCGCCAGTTAAAATCCCTGGATTGGAAGCAGAGAAATAAAAAAGAGATCGTTCTTTGAAGGCGTACCAAATCCACAAAAAGAAAATAGGAAACTGAATAATGCCAAATGGCCAATATTCCCAATTGAAGAGTTTTACAAAAAAATTCTTGATTGCCAAATCGTTTAACTAGCCAGCCGTAACAAAAGATTGCTGTTGCTGATACCTGATGGTTGATATTGCCACCCCAAAATTAGCTGGCAACAAAACCGCAGGAGCCACCTCTTTAATACCTATTTTCATAATAGCCATGTGATGCACCGCATGCTCAATATTGTAGGTGAGTTCTCGGTAATAATTGGTTTGTATAATTATCGACTCTTCGTTTTCGGGTTCGTAGCCTACTTCCAATTTAAGGTCTTGATCTATTACGTTTGCGCCTAAAAAATCCGATATCCGTTGCATGGCTCCAAGGGCAATAAACCGATCTGTTTCAATCAACTTATCGTGGTTGCGCTTGTCATAGTTAACAAGCCCTTTTGAATAACCTTGTTCTAAACAAATAAAAAACTCGAGCGTGTGGCGCAGGTGCTGCCCAATGGTTGAATTGCTCAACGCCTTTGATGGCAATACAAATTCGCTATCGCTTAACTGAGTAACCAGTGTAGACAATTGATTTAAAATGGTGCGGGCTGCCGATGAAAGTTGCATATTATTAAATGCTGTAAAGGTAGGAGTTTATTCAGTTATTTTTTCTTTGCCCTTACGGGATAATTTTTTTCCAATTTTGGTCGCCTTTTGCTTTAAGGAGCTTTTCGGTTTTGTTCCAACTAGTGAGCGTATTAGTGCCCCAAAAATTATAAAAAAGATAAAGTTTGTTGTCAATAATTTTAAATGTCTCTGGGTCAATCTTTACTTTCTCTCCAGTTTCGCCCATGGCATAAGCGCACCAACCGCCATAGGCAGGCTCATACTTTTCGGGCGCTGCCTTAAATTTTGCAAGGTTAGTTTGCGAGCTAAACAAATAGGTAACTCCACGATAGAGCAACGAATACTCTTTTTTCCCTTCAAGGGGTTTGTTGTCAAAGTAGCTTACTGCATCGTAGCCTTCTATGGCAATATTTTTTTTAATATTAAAATTCTTTTTGCGCGCCTCATCGGTTTGGGCAAAAATAACGCCTACCGAAAAGGTAAGCAGCAGGGCGAGAGTTAATGATTGGGTTTGTTTCATTTGTTTAATATTTTTTTAGTGGTCACATGTCTGCATGCCGCAGTAGCATTTCGGCATGCAGGCATCGAATGGCCTGATTAACATCTCGGTTAGTGAAAATCTTTTTAATGGCCATTTCATAAAGGCTTACACGAAAGATGTAAAGATGGGTTTTCGTTAGCAAAGGGTTTGTCGCATAGATTGCAGAAGTAATGGGAAGGAACAGAAAAGACAGCTGTATGAAGATAGCCTGGGTTTTACTCACTTTAATCCGCTAAAAAAAGTATAAAAATGTCAACTGCCGAGGTAAAGAGAAAACTGATTTCAAAAATCAAGAATTCGCAGGATGAAGGCTTTTTGAAAGATGTTTATAGCCTACTGAAAGATGAGTCAAAAGCAGAATTACTATTACTTTCAAAAAAACAGATTGCTGCCATTCGTGAAGGTGAGTTGCAGATAGCAAACGGCCAGTACTTAACAGATGCAGAAGTGAGAAAACGAACTTCTCAATGGCTCTCCCTCTTTAACCACATTGACAGATAAGTACATAGAACTTTATCGTTGCTGTCTTCCGTTAATTATGTAACCCTCGTGTGACTACTATGTTTCTATGTGGTTCAAATCAATAGAAATCATAAAATAGCTTTAGCAAAACTTCGTGCCTTCGTGCCTTGGTGGCAAAACCACAAATCTTTAATATTGCAGTCCGTTTAACTTGAAAGACAGAATTCTATGGCATTTACGTCCACTTCCGAACTACATCAGGCACACCAACAAAAAATCAAATCCGTATTTAGCGAAGTAGCTAAAGTAGTGGTAGGCCAAAATTATATGGTCAATCGCCTTTTGGTAGGGCTTTTTACCAATGGGCATGTGTTGTTAGAAGGCGTTCCGGGCTTGGCCAAAACCCTTACCATATCAACATTGGCCAAAGTGCTGCACTTAGATTTCCAACGCATTCAGTTTACACCCGATTTGCTCCCTGCCGACTTGGTGGGTACCATGATTTATAACCAGAAGGATGGAAAATTTGAGGTAAAGAAAGGCCCCATTTTCGCCAACATCATTTTGGCCGATGAGATCAACCGCTCGCCAGCAAAAGTGCAATCGGCTTTGCTAGAGGCCATGCAAGAAAAACAAGTAACCATTGGTGAAACTACTTTTAAACTCGATCGCCCGTTTTTAGTTTTATCTACCCAAAACCCGGTTGACCAAGAGGGCACGTATCCGTTGCCCGAAGCACAGGTAGACCGCTTTATGATGAAGGTTTTTGTAAATTATCCTACCAAAGAAGAGGAACTCGAAATTATGCGCAGAATATCCAACATGCAGTTTGGATATGAGGTTGATACCGTCCTTACCAAAGAAGATATTTTTGCGATACGTGATGAAGTGAACAAAGTGAAAATTTCAGAATCGCTAGAGAAATACATCATCGAACTCGTAACCGCCACGCGCAAACCGAAAGAATACAAACTCGACCACGAAGCGCAGTATATTCAATTTGGTGCCTCGCCCCGTGCCAGCATCAACCTCAACCTAGCCAGCAAAGCCATTGCCTATATGGATGGCCGCGACTATGTGTTGCCAGAAGACATCAAAGAAGTGGCATTGGATGTAATGAACCACCGCATATTGTTGAACTATGAAGCCGAAGCCGACAATGTAAAGACGGCAGACATTGTGAAAGTGTTGTTGCAGAAGGTGCCGATTAGCAAATGATTCAAAATTTAAGGTTCAAAATATTGAAGGTTTAAAAGAGTTTTGATCTAATTTTGAATTTTTGAGGTTAACCAAAGATTACTTTCTTTAAGCGATCATCAACGGAATGTTATGTGGCCGCATAGCTTAACTTATTCATTTTCAATTGCGATAGGCTTATCAAGTAGGATATTCTGCTATACAATCAGCCTATTTTAGGGAGCAATAAAACCCCTCCCTTAACAATTTCATAACACTGCCGACCAGATGAGGTAATATGCCCAAGCGACCTTTGCAGTCAAATAACTTGACATGCAAAAGACTTACTTTTTAGCCGCCCTTATTCTTTCTAACTACTTTGCCCAAGCACAGGGAACCATAGCTGGTATCATTAAAGATTCTAAAACAGGTGAAGCTGTTATTGGAGCAAATGTGGTCATTCAAGGAACAACACAAGGGTCGGCAACTGACGTTGAAGGTAATTTTATCATCAATAATGTTAAAGAAGGCACCTATACGTTGCAAATATCTTCGGTTACTTATAAGCCGCACTCAATACCAAACGTAATTGTAGAAACCGCCAAAAAGATTAGCATTAATATAGAACTCCATGAAGATGTTTCTGAATTAGAAGAGGTGGTGGTGCAAGGAGCTCGCCAAACAGATACTGATTTTGATTTGGTTAAATCTTTGAGAGAAGCCAAGGTAGTGGTGGTGGGGATTACCGCTGAGCAAATTAGTAAATCGTTGGATAGAGATGCGGCTCAAGTATTGAGACGAGTACCTGGAATTACAATCAGAGGAGATCAATTTGTGCAAGTGAGAGGTTTATCTGAGAGATATAATCCAGTAATGCTGCATAACGTTTATGCCCCTAGTGTAGAGACTGATGTTCGTTCCTTTTCATTTGCCACTTTGCCTAGTTCACAATTAGATAAAATGTTAGTTTTCAAAAGCCCTGCTGCTGATTTACCTGGAGATTTTGCAGGCGGTGTAGTAAAAGTTTTTACAAAAAGCATTCCCGAGGAAAATAGCATTGTGTTAGATTATAGCACTCAGTTTAGAGCGGGTACTACCATGGGTGATTTCTATTCACAGCAAAAAAACAGCGGACACTTCACAGGTTTTAATACTGGCTACTATGACTTGCCAGCAAATTTTCCATCTGATGCAAAAACCACACAAGGTTCTGACCTTGAGTCTGCAGGAAGATCACTTCGAAATGATTGGGTTCCACAAAAAAGTATTGCCATCCCCGATCAGCGATTTACACTTACTTTCAATAGACGATTTAGAATAGGTAAAGTGGAAGTAGGAAATATCAGCGCACTTAATTATTCCAACTCGTATTCAATTTTTGATGTTACCCGAAGCGATTATACCAACGGTTCAATTCAAGAAAATAATGCCTTTGCAGATAAACAGTATAATCAACAAGTACGTACAGGGGTTCTTTTTAATTGGGCATTTAAATTCAATTCCAATCATTCAATCGACTTTAAAAATCTATTAAACCAAAGCAGCAATGATCAATATGTTGATAGAACAGGAGTTCTTACACAGAGTTTTGGTGAAAAGAATGGAGGCTTTGATAAAATTTATAGAGGTATTTATTCTGGCCAGTTAATGGGTAATCACGAATTGTTTAAAAAGCAAACTTCTATCGAGTGGGTTGCGGGATACAACAAAACAAACCGCGACCAGCCTGATTACAGAAGGTATGTGTCTAAAAATGATGGAAAGTTGCAATTTGTGTTTGGAGTTCTTCCTGAGAGGTTGGGTCGGTTTTTTTCAAAGTTGGATGAAACATCAACAACTTTTGGGGCTTCGATAAAACACCGATTTAATGTGGGCGATAATCCATTGAAAAATCCAGAGGTTAAGGTTGGCGTGTTTTACGAGGATAAATCCAGAACATTCGGTGCTCGGAACCTTGGTTATGTAAGAACGATTAATACCAGCCAAGCAATTCTTGATTTGCCAATCAGTCAAGTTTTTAATGATGTGAATATTAATAACGCAAATGGTATTTTACTTGGGGAAGACACAAAAAAATCAGATAGCTATTCTGCATCGAATCGGCTGCTTGCATACTATATAATCGGTTCTGTTCCATTTTCTAAATTTAAACTTGATGCGGGTGTACGTGTAGAAGATAATACCCAAAGACTTTATGGTTTTGATTTATCAAGCAACCCTGCTAATTCTGATTTACAAGTCTTACGCGTATTGCCTTCAGCCAATTTAAGCTATAACTTTAATGAAAAAATGTTGGTGCGTGCAGCATATGGAGAAACATTAAACAGACCTGAATTTAGAGAGATTGCCCCCTTCACTTTTTATGATTTCAACTTTAACTTTGTTACCATTGGAACCCCTGGTTTAAAAACTGCTAGAATTCAAAATTTTGATTTGCGTTGGGAATATTATCCTTCTAATGGCGAGTTGATAACATTTGGTGCATTCTATAAAGATTTCCAAGACCCAATCGAAAGTGTGATCGATTTTCAAGGTGTTACAAAAAATGCAGTTTTTGCAAATGCAACCTCCGCAAAGGCATATGGATTAGAACTGGAGATCAAAAAATCGCTCAATGGATTAACTGGTTCAGCATTTTTAAATAATCTAAATGTAATGTTTAATGCTACAGTAATCACAAGCACCGTTAAAATACCTGATGCGCTTGCCGCTCAAAGGACTTCAAACGAAAGACCTCTTCAAGGACAAGCCCCATATGTAATCAACGCAGGCTTGTTCTATACGAGTGAGCCAACAGGTTGGTCTGTAAATCTTCTTTACAATGTGGTTGGTAGAAATATATCGTTTGTTGGATCATCGCTCTATACAGACGTTTACTTGATGCCAAGAAATGTGATTGACCTGACTTTTAGTAAAAGGTTATCAGACAGGCTGCAGATTAAAGGCGGTATAGCCGATATACTTAACCAACCTATTTCTCTCTTACAAGATGGAAACAATGATGGATCGTTCGACAGTGATAATGATCCTGTGAAAGATCCAATTGTGCAACAATATAGACCCGGTCAATTATTCTCTCTAGGCATTTCGTATCGGTTTTAATTGTAAGAACGCTTTTAAAAGAGCCTCGCAGATGCGGGGCTTTTTTTTGCACTAACACTCCAAGTTTAACAGCTTATACCCTTTACGATAACATTCAGATAACAAACAGAGGGTACTTTTGCCCAACTGAAAAAAAACTAAAATCCTTATTCAAATGAAACTAACAAAATCAAAACTAAGTGTGGCACTTCGAGTTGCTTCTATTGCAACAGTGGCTGCTTTCCTTGGCTTACTTAGCTCTTGCAGTGATAGCAATAGCACTAAGCCCGCACCAACTATTACAGTAGGAAGTGCCGCATTATCAAACACGCCTGGTTTGGCTGTAACAACTAAAGTTACTGTTAACGCCCCCGAAGGAGCTAAGACGCTTACCATTTTAGTTAACGGTGCTTCTGACGCAGCTTTTCCGGATCAAGCAATTACTGGTACTGCACCTGAATACACTTTTAATTATACTATACCCGCGAACGCGGCCATTGGAACTATTGTAAATTTTTCTTTTCAAGCAACTGATTCAAAAGGACAAAAATCAGCGAGTGTATTGGTTAAGGTTACAGCGGTGGCTAAACAAGTAGTAGAAATAACAACGGATATTTTAACAAATACAACTTGGACTGCTGATAAAGTCTATAGACTTAACGGATTCATTCGTGTAGGTAGCGACAAAAAACCAGGAGCAGGCGGACCAGGAATTGCGCCAGAAATTGTAACTACTGCCACTCTTACTATTGAAGCTGGTACTACTATCCTAGGTAAAAAAGGAACCCCAGGTGGCGCATTGATTGTACAAAGAGGAAGCAAAATAATTGCTATTGGTACTGCCGTGAAGCCTATTGTTTTCACTTCAGATCAAGCTCCGGGAAATCGCACCCCTGGCGACTGGGCAGGTCTTGTAATTTGTGGTCAAGCAGCTAATAATATTAAGGGTTCAACTAGTACAGGAACGAACGGTATTGAAGAATTAGAAGGTGCTTATGGTGGCTTCCATGGCGGTGGTGCTTCTCCGATTGCGGCTGACAACTCAGGAACATTAAAGTATGTTCGCATAGAATATGCTGGATATCCAATTAATCCTAACCAAGAAATCAATGGCTTGACGTTAGGAAGCGTTGGATCTGGAACAACTCTAGATTACATTCAAGTTACTTATGCAAACGATGACTCATACGAGTGGTTTGGTGGTACTGTAAACGCTGCGCACTTAATTTCATTAAAAGGAATTGATGATGATTTTGATACTGATAACGGCTATAGCGGTAAGGTGCAATTTGGCTTAGCTATTCGCGCAGCATCAATTGCCGATCAATCTGGATCAAATGGGTTTGAGTGTGATAATGATGCAGCTGGTTCTAAGAATACACCAACTACAACAGCTGAATTCTCTAACATGACTATTATTGGAGGTAAAGCGACTAACGCCACTACGATTGACCTTCAGTTTCAAAATGGAGCGCAAATTCGCAGAAATGCAAAACAAAAAATATACAACTCTATCATCACAGGTTTCCCTAATGGGGTCTTTATTGATAATGAGCGTCCTGGCACAAATGGTACTCTTGGAACAGATTACACTTTAGATGGTGCTATACCTAATGCAAATGCAGGAACTTTAGTTTTCAAGAACAACATTCTTGCAGGTGTTGAAGGATGGGGAGGAAATGGTTTCGGTACTGCTGCTACTGCTGATGAAATCACAGCTGGTTTTGCTACGGTTACAGGAGCGAATCATCCTAATGCGCCAAGAGGTAGAGCAGTAGCTGGTGGCGTTGGTGCCTTTGCAAATGGTGTTTTCGGATATACAGATTCTTCTAACCCTACTGGACAAGTTGGAAATTTCCGCGAGCAACAAATCTCAGGCAAATCTCCAGTATTATGGTTTGGCGATAACAATACGGTTGCTGCTAAATGGAATGCAATAGGGTTAAACGCTAACATATTCGATCCTTTAACTGCGCCAACCTTAACTGCTACTGGTACTATAGCTACTGGTGCAAGTTTTACTAACTTAACAGGGTTCGATACTACGCCAACCTATCGTGGAGCCTTTGGATCAACCGACTGGACAGCTACTTGGACCAATTGGAATCCTCAATTAACAGATTACACCAAGTAATAAAACAACACTCTATCAACGGAAAGGTCGGATTTATATCCGGCCTTTTTTTATTTTTGCTTTATGAGAAACAAGTTTCTGTTAGTTACACTCGCTTTACTAGCTAGTTGCACAGTAAAAGACAAATACGATCCATCTACTTACTACAGTTTAAAAGATCAAGATCAGATCCTAACTAGTATCATCACTTATATTTTTATGGCACCACCCTATGCAGAAATGAAAGATCGATTTAAAGATAAACACCGCGCATTCTATTCTTCTCAAACACGAAAATTCAAAATATTGAAATATTATGTAGCGCCAGATAGCACACATTATTTCTATCTAAGTCGCCCTTCATCTATTGCTAGCGAAATAAGAGGTGTAGCGGGTCATTTCAAACTTAAATCAAACTTTAAGCTTGAAGATTTTAAAGAAGAGTTTGTAACTCCTGTGATGACAGAATCCGAGTTAGTAAAATCAGCTTTTCTATTTGATGAACTAGTAAGAGGGAAATTAAGGAACTTCATCTCAATGCCTGCTTACATTCAGTGGCCCAACGAAGGCACCTATTATGATAGCATCTCGTATGAGTGGAAGTTAAAACAAGAGGTGGTTTATTAAGCGACTTCAATTAATCTTCCTCAACTTCTCCAACTGTACTTCCTTTACCTTCTTAATTTGCACGGCTGCGGTAGCAATAGAATCTTGTGCCTTTTTATTATTCTCTATTCTTATTTTCAAAGCTAGGTTTTCTAATTTATTGGCCTCAAGTGCTTTCTCCAATCGTATTTTTTCTAGTTCGTTGTTGGCAAGCTTCGTAGTCAAATCCTTTCCCTGATTAATAAACCGTACCGATTGCTTGTCAACTGCATCAAGCGCTTGTTGCGTAAGATCTATTTGCGCCTGTGCTCTTTCCCTATTGTAGCGAACACCAAACTCGTTGGCATAGATAGGTCGCTTGGCATATACATTGCCACCAAAAGTAGCATCGGTAATAACCAGCGGATCAGAAGAAAGGAATTTCACTTTTCCTACTTCTTTCAGGTAGCGGGTTAGCGAGGCTTGCACATCACTTTTCTTACCTTCTACGTCAACGGCAAAGCCATCTATATTTTCGCCTTTTAAACGCTGTTGCTGATTTTTAACTTTTACGGTTTGGCCAATTGTTAGTTGAGCGATTAGCAGAAATGCGATGGTATAACTAAACTTAATCATTGCTACGGTTGTTTCTTTGTTTCAAAACTACAAATAATGAACCATAAAATTTTAATAACGGGTGCTTCGGGCTTAGTGGGTAAACGACTTACCGAATTACTTCTTCAAAAAGGGTATCAGGTAGTTCATTTAGGAAGAAGTAAAAAAGCAGGGGCAATCCCTTCTTTTGTTTGGGATGTAGAAAAAAAAATCATTGATACGAATTCATTAGCTGGCGTTGACACCATCATTCACTTGGCCGGTGCTGGCATAGCTGATAAGCGTTGGACTGAAAATCGAAAAAGAGAAATCTTAGAAAGCCGAACGCATTCAACCCAATTACTTTTTGAAACATTAAAAAAGGAAAATCACACCGTAAAGAATTTCATAGGCGCGTCAGCCATTGGCTATTATGGATTCGGACTAGGTGACGAACTATTCACAGAAGAAAGCCCAGCAGGCAAAGGATTTTTAGCAGAGGTAACCCATGAGTGGGAAAAGCAAACCGATCGCATTTCAACACTAGGAATAAGACTCGTAAAACTGCGCATAGGCATTGTGCTTAGTGAAAAGGGGGGTGCTTTGGCGGAAATGGTAAAACCTGCTCGCTATGGGCTAGGCGCACCGCTTGGCTCTGGTAAACAGTTTCTAAGTTGGATTCATATCGATGACCTGTGCGAGCTATTTGTGATGGCTGTTGAAAAAGAATTTATGAGAGGGCCATACAATGCCGCAACGGATTGGGTTACTAATGAAGAACTAACAACAGCAATTGGTGTGGCTTTAAAAAGAGCCTTCGGGCTATTCAGAGTTCCTGGTTTTGTAATGAAATTAGTTTTGGGCGAAATGGCAACTATGGTTCTAAATGGAAGTAAAGTGTCATCAGAAAAAATTCGAAAAGAAGGATTTCAATTTAAGTATGCAACTTTAAAAAGTGCATTGTCAAATCTTTTGGTTAGAGGTTAGCCTTATTGTTTTAAATATGGGTATGGATTGTAATTTGTCGAGGCGTGTTCCGATTGTAAGCTCGAACCCCTCACCCCAATAAGCTAGCAAGCCAACGTAACTTTTTGATCCCCTCTCCCGCGGGGAGAGGGGCAAAGAATGAATGTGCTAACAGATAACTTTTGAGGGGTGAGGGAACATTCAAACTGTTTGTATCACTGCCGTATGCTCCTCAGCCTTTGCACTAATGATGCTAAAAATTTTTATACCTTGTTACTTGATAAGGCATAATCTATGAAATGGTCATTAAGATACACTGCACACAACGACATGATAATCAAAGCCATTCCATGTGACCACTAAGAAATAGATATTAACACATGAAAGCAAAATCGACTACCAAAAAAAAGACCACCGCAGTAGCTGCTCTACCATTAGAAGAAGAACACCGTATACGCAAAGCATTTAAAGACAAAGATTGGGCTGAGATAAAAAGCTCTGACTCGTGGGTGATTTTTAAAGTGATGAGCGAGTTTGTTGAGGGCTTCGAAAAAATGGCGAAGATCGGCCCATGCGTTACTATTTTTGGTTCGGCACGCATCAAGCCCACCAACCCCTACTATAAGCAAGCCGAAGAAATTGCTGAGCGTCTCGTTCACCAAGGCTATGGAGTAATAACTGGAGGAGGTCCCGGTATTATGGAGGCGGGAAACAAAGGTGCCAAGAAGGCAGGCGGGAAATCGGTAGGCTTAAACATTTATTTGCCTCACGAACAAAAAGGAAACATTTATATAGACCCAGATAAACTAATCACGTTCGATTACTTTTTTGTCCGCAAAGTAATTTTCGTAAAATATTCGCAAGGCTTTATTGTCATGCCCGGTGGGTTTGGCACGATTGACGAACTAAGCGAAGCGCTTACGTTAATTCAAACCAAAAAAATTGGCCGCTTCCCTATTGTGCTGGTAGGCAAAAAGTTTTGGGCGGGCATGATCGACTGGATTAAAAAAGTATTGGTTACCGAAAAAATGATAAGCCCCGAAGATTTAGACCTGTTTAGCTTGGTAGATACACCAGAAGATGCCGTAAAAGCAATTGACGATTTTTATGCAAAGTATTTATTGTCGCCTAACTTTTAATCTGCTTCTACTTCACCGCAATACACGAAATCTCAACATTAACATCTTTAGGCAAACGGCTCACCTCCACGGTTTCACGAGCTGGAGGCTGAACCGAAAAATATTTTCCGTACCCTTCGTTAACCTTCGGAAAGTCGTTCATGTCTTTTAAAAAGATCGTGGATTTTACTACGTTAGAAAAATTCATTCCAGCAGCCTCTAAAACCAAACCAAGATTTTTCATCACTTGGCTAGTCTCTTCTTCAACAGTACTTGTAATCAGTTGCCCGGTTGTGCGATCAATTGCTATTTGTCCCGAAACAAAAAGCATGTTTCCAGATTTGATTGCCTGACTATACGGCCCAATTGGCTCGGGTGCAACTGGAGAATAAATTACTTCTTTGGTCATGGTAGTTGGTTTTACTAGTTTTGGATTTCAAATATCAGAAAAACTTCTGTTTTGCATATGAATATTTTGGTGGTAGGTAGCGAACTGAATTTGGCAGAATGCAAACTTAAGTTTGGCGATGGTCATCAATATGAATTCGCCACCAGTACACAAGTAGAGGAAAAACTTGAAAAGGCTAACGTGATTTTTGATTTCCTTACGGATGACGCATCTCATTTTCATCATGACGGAAAAATACAAGCCCCTGTTTTTTTAAATGCGACCTATACAAGTTTAGCCAATTTGAAAAATGAACACAATGTATCATTTCTAGCTTTTGGATTTTGTGGTTTGCCCTCCTTTTTAAATAGGGAAGTACTTGAGGTGAGCCTGGAAGATGCATATCAAAAAAATGAGCTAGAGAATATCTGCAAAAAGTTGAATACTAACTTTGCAATTGTTGCCGATCGGGCGGGCTTGGTAACCCCACGTATCATTTGTATGATCATTAACGAGGCATACTATACCGTGCAAGAAGGCACAGCAACACGAGAAGATATAGACCTTGCCATGAAACTCGGCACCAACTATCCTTACGGCCCATTTGAGTGGTGCGAAAAAATCGGGATTGAGAATGTGTATGGTCTCTTAGCCTCAGTATATCAAGAAACTAATGATGAGCGGTACAAGGTTTGTGAATTATTACAAAGTGAATTCTTACTCCACCGTAACACTCTTCGCTAAATTTCTGGGTTGGTCTACATTGCAACCACGCATCACGGCAATGTGGTACGAAAGTAATTGCAACGGCACTACCGAAACAAGTGGCATCAACGACTCTAGCGTAGCCGGAACTTCAATAACAAACTCGGCCATTTTTGGTATCTGTGTATCGCCTTCAGTAACAATGGCTATCACTCGTCCTTTGCGCGCTTTTACTTCTTGAATGTTTGAAACTACCTTTTCGTAAGAGCTATCCTTTGTGGCAATAAATACCACTGGCATTTCTTGATCAATCAACGCGATAGGACCGTGCTTCATTTCGGCAGCCGGATAGCCTTCTGCATGGATGTACGAAATCTCTTTTAGTTTCAATGCGCCCTCAAGTGCCACAGGAAAATTATATCCCCTACCCAGATACAAAAAGTTAGTAGCATCTTTAAACTCATCGGCTATTGCTTCGATCTGTTTATTTAATTTCAGAGCTTGCTCTACTTTGGCAGGAATGTTCTCCATCTCTACCAATAGCTCGTGGAATTTTTGCTCAGTAATCGTTCCTTTTTTCTGCGCGACAATAAGTGCAATCATGTTCAGCACAGTAAGCTGCGCAGTAAACGCCTTGGTACTGGCCACTCCAATTTCTGGCCCTGCGTGTGTGTAAGCACCTGCGTGTGTGTTGCGAGGAATAGATGAGCCCACCACGTTGCACACTCCAAAAATAATTGCACCTTTTGATTTTGCCAGTTCGATGGCGGCCAATGTATCGGCTGTCTCGCCTGATTGTGAAATAGCAATCACTACATCTCCCTCGCGAATAACTGGGTTGCGGTATCGAAATTCAGAAGCATACTCTACCTCCACCGGTATTCGGCAAAATTCTTCAAAGAAATATTCGGCCACTAAACCAGCATGCCACGATGTTCCGCAGGCTACAATCAAAATACGATCGGCATTCACTAACTTATTCAAATATTCGCGTAAGCCACCCAAAATCAATCTACCCGAATCTGAGTCAAGTCGGCCACGCATGCAATCTTTAATAGAGCGAGGTTGTTCAAAAATTTCTTTGATCATGAAATGCTCGAACCCACCCTTCTCAATTGCTTCCAATTCTAAATCTACCGTTTGCACATAAGGCGTCAGCGGAAGATTGGCCGTATTCTTTATCACCAATTTTCCATCGTTCACAATCGCCATCTCCTGATCGTTCAGGTAAACAACCTCATTGGTATACTCAATGATGGGCGTGGCATCAGAAGCCATAAAGTATTCGCCCTTCCCTACCCCAACTACTAAGGGGCTTCCTTTGCGTGCAGCGATCAATAAATTCGGATCATCAAGTGACATCACAACAATGGCATAGGCACCAACCACTTTAGTGAGCGCTAACCGCACCGCTTCATCGAGCGCACAATTTTCCTTTTCTTGAATGTCTTCTATGAAATGAATAAACACCTCGGTATCGGTCTCGCTTAAAAAACGATGCCCCTTGCGCAATAGATCTTGCTTAAGCGAATTATAATTCTCAATAATTCCATTATGGATAATGGCCAACTTCTTTGTGGAAGAATAATGTGGATGAGCATTTTCGTCATTCGGCTCGCCATGGGTAGCCCAGCGTGTGTGCCCCATGCCAATGGTGCTTGACAGATTTTGCCCTTGAATAAAGGCTTCTAGTTCAGATACCTTGCCTTTCTTCTTATAAACATTTAAGCTTTTATTAAGCAAGGCAATGCCTGCGCTATCATAGCCTCGATACTCTAATCTTTTTAGGCCTTTAATAATAATGTCACTTGCTTGTCTGTGACCCACGTAAGCAACAATTCCGCACATAGTTAATTATGATTAAGGTTAAAATAAGAAAAGTTCAAAACTACGAAATCGCAATTTTGAACTTTTGAAGAGTGAATTGATTTTATCCAACCAGCTCAGTATAGAGGTTAAAGAATGATTCGGAGTGATCGTCATCTTTTGCGTAGGTCTCTATCTTCTTTTTCTCCAATTTCTTCACCAAGCCTTCTAATTTTTTATTGTCGCCAGCTATGTTCACCACATCGGCAAACTCTGCCCCTAATTTAATAAAGCCCTCGTAATCGGCTGTTTTCAAATGCCCCAACATATTGTCTTCAATGTCAATCATCCGCACTTTGCCCATCAAATCGCCTTTGAATTTGTGTGTAAACGGGTTGTTGTAGATAGTGAAAACCGTTTTAGTGTTCTTAAACAACGGATCTTTTTTGTAGGTGGTTTTAAGATACAAAGGAATGAAGCTGGTAATCCAATCGTTGCAATGAACAATATCTGGTGACCAACCTAATTTACGCACGGTTTCAATTACGCCTTTGCAAAAGAAAATGGCGCGCTCGTCATTATCTTCAAAAAATTTATTTTCCTTATCGTGAAAAACAGATTTGCGATGGAAGTAGTCTTCGTTGTCGATAAAGTAAACTTGCAACTTAGCGTTGGGTATAGAAGCAACTTTAATAATCAATGGCTTTTCTTCATCGCCTACTGCAATGTTAATTCCCGAAAGCCTAACCACTTCGTGCAGCCGATTTTTCCGTTCGTTAATTAGTCCAAAACGTGGCACCAAAATGCGTATTTCCATTCCCTTCTCTTGCATGGCCTGCGGCAATTTTCTAACAAAATCAGAAACCTCCGTTGTTTGAAGGAACGGGTTGATCTCACTGGCTACATAGAGAATGCGGATTTTAGACATAATATGAATTTTTTATAAAGAAAGGAGAACCGAGGCGCAAAAGTACTCAAAATTCGCCCCGTATTCAACTAAACTTAATATATAAGGGCTATCTTTGCCACCCCTTAAAATAGCCCTAGAATGGAGATTTTTAATGAAATTAAGCCGTTAAGGGCATATTTGAATACGTTGCGAAGGCAGCAACTTACCATTGGGTTGGTGCCTACCATGGGAGCTTTGCACCATGGCCATTTAGAACTTATACGGGCTTCACGTAAAGAAAACGATGTTACCGTTTGCAGTATTTACGTTAATCCAACCCAGTTCAACAATAAAAACGACTTAGAAAAATACCCACGCACGCTTGACGCTGACATAGCTCAGTTATCAACGGTAGGATGCGATGCGATCTTCGCGCCTACTAATCTCGAAATGTATAAAAAGGCAAGCGAACTGCGTTTTGATTTCGGATCGTTAGATAAAATATTGGAAGGAGAATTTAGGCCGGGACATTTTAGTGGTGTAGCACTAGTTGTTTCTAAGCTATTTAATATTGTGCAGCCCAATCGGGCTTACTTCGGGCAAAAAGACTTTCAGCAGTATAAAGTAATCGCAAAATTGGCCGATGAACTTTTGTTCGACATTGAACTTTCGTCTGTCCCCATTGTGAGAGAGCCAACTGGCCTTGCCATGTCTTCGCGCAACCAACGATTGAGCGAGCCGGATAAATTGAAAGCCCTTGTTTTTTACCACTCGCTTTTAATGGCCAAAGAGCTGCTGCTAAAAGGCGAATCGACTGCTGCTGTGAAAGTGAAAGTGAAAGAAAAGTGCGAAGCCTTGCCAAATGTAAAATTAGAATACATTGAATTGGCCGATACCGAAAACTTAATTCCTTCACAAAACGTTTCAAGCAAAACTATTTTGCTAATAGCCGGATATGTTGGTGAAGTAAGACTGATTGATAATTTATTAATGGAATGAGAATAGATGTATTAAAATCAAAAATCCACAGAGTAAAAATTACTCAAGCAGAACTACATTATGTGGGCAGCATCACGATTGACGAAGCCCTGATGGATGCTGCCAATCTTATTGAAGGCGAAAAAGTACAGGTAGTAAATATCAACAATGGCGAGCGGCTAGAGACCTATGTAATTAAAGGCGAGCGCAACACCGGAACAATTTGTTTAAATGGGCCTGCAGCACGCAAAGCACAAGTAGGCGATGTTGTTATTATTATTTCGTACGCTTCGATGGAGTGGGAAGAAGCAAGACAATTTAAACCTTCTCTTGTTTTTCCCGACCCCGATAATAGATTGAATTGACATAATTTGAATTCTACCGTAAAATCTATTTTACAATATGTG
This sequence comes from Cytophagales bacterium, assembly GCA_013298505.1. GTDB lineage: Bacteria > Bacteroidota > Bacteroidia > Cytophagales > Cyclobacteriaceae > ELB16-189. Next base: position 26,127 of record JAAFHY010000007.1, on the reverse strand, counting down.
GGCATGATTTTGCTCACCGTTTTATTACTGTGGCTTTCCTTACGGGGATTAACCCTCGGTGAAGACGAAAACAAACTTGATTTTCTTTTAAAAGCTTGGCACAATGCCAACAAAGGTTACTTAGGACTAATGGCGCTTGTTGCTGTATTCAGTCATTTGCTTAGGGCAGAGCGATGGCGAATGCTCTTAGCCCCAACCGGCAATAAAGTAGGGCTTGTAAATAGTTTTCTGTCGTTAATGATAGGCTACTTGGTAAACCTTGCTGTGCCACGTGGCGGAGAGGTATCGCGGTGTTACAATCTTTATAAACTAGAAAAAACCCCAGTCGAAACTTCATTCGGAACGGTGGTGGTAGAGCGAATTGTAGATGTTATTTGCCTGCTGATATTGATTGCCTTATCGTTTTTAGCTGAATGGGACAAACTGAAAAAATTTATCGATTCGTTAAATCTTTTTTCAACAGGTGGTTTTGCTATTCCTTTATGGATGATTTTGGTAGCGCTCGCTGGAATCCTTTTTCTTGTGGCCATTTACCTGCTGCGAAAAAATGAAAAGATTCTAAAGATTATTAATGGTTTTAAAGAAGGATTGCTTGCCATCTTTAAATTGAAGAACAAAGCACTGTTTATTTTTTATTCGATTGGCATTTGGCTTTTATATTTTTTGATGAGCTACTTTGTAATCAAAGCTTTTCCAGAAACTGAAAATCTAGGCTTTAGCGCGGTGCTTACTCTTTTTGCAATCGGGTCTATTGCGATGGCGGCCCCGCTGCCTGGGGGCGCAGGATCGTACCATACGCTGGTGCCGCTTGGGCTAGTGATGTTGTACCAATTACCAAAGTCAGATGCCGTTGCATTTGTATTTATTTTTCACGGATGGCAAACTGCGTTGATGATTCTACTCGGATTAGTATCTTTAATGGCTAGCTACCTCATCATCAAATGGAAAAAACCGCAGGAAAAATAAAATCTGTTACCGAAGCAAAAGCGCTTGTTCAGGCGTGGCAACGTGAAAACTTGCAAGTGGTATTTACCAACGGCTGTTTTGATTTACTTCATCTTGGCCATGTAGATTATTTAGAAAAGGCTAGAAATCTGGGCAATCGATTAGTTGTTGGCTTAAATACTGATGATTCGGTAAGCCGATTTAAAGGGCCTGAGCGACCACTGCAAGATCAGCATTCACGGGCAAGAGTACTTGCGGCTCTCCAATTTGTAGACCTCGTTGTTTTTTTTAATGACGACACCCCATTAAATTTGATTGCTGAACTCGCGCCCAATATTCTCGTTAAGGGAAGTGACTATTTGGCAGAAAACATCGTTGGCGCAGATGTTGTTAAAAATGCTGGCGGAAGGGTAGAAACCATTGAATTTGTTCCTGGCTACTCTACCACTAAAATTGTTGAAAAAATTAAACGAACATAAATTTTAAAACTATGGGATTCGGTGCATTAATTATTGGTGGTTTTTTTATGCTCATTGGCTGGATGGTAAGTTCTCGCTTAAAGAGCAAGTTCAAACAGTATTCGCAAACACATTTAACAAAAGATTTAACAGGCGCTGAAATTGCGAGGCTCATGTTGGCCGATCATGGCATTGGCGATGTGAAAGTAATTTGTGTTGAAGGTCAACTGACCGATCATTATAATCCGGCAGATAAAACAGTTAACCTTAGCCAAGAAGTATATCATGGCCGTAATGCTGCTGCCACCGCGGTATCAGCCCATGAGTGTGGCCATGCGGTGCAGCACGCAACTGCATATAGTATGCTTCAGTTTAGATCGGCAATGGTGCCCGTGCAAAACGTAACAGCAAGCGTTCTTAACTTCATGACTATGGCTATGATGTTTGGTGCTTTCTTCGCATCCAGTATTTTACCTTGGAAAACCGCCATCTTGATTATCATTGTTTGTTATGCTGTGTTTGCGCTTTTTGCACTCGTTACGTTGCCCGTAGAATTTGATGCTAGCAAAAGAGCATTGGCGTGGGTGAAGACAAGAAATATTGTAACGCCATCAGAATACGATATGTCGCAAGACGCTTTGAAATGGGCTGCGATGACCTATGTGGTTGCCGCTATTGGCGCAGTGACTACGCTTGTTTATTATGTGATGATGTACTTAGGCATGGATAGGGATTAAGGTAAACTTTTCTTTACTAAATAAAAAAGCCTTGCATTGATGGATCAATGCAAGGCTTTTTTTGATTCTTGTACAGGTGTTCCGTTATCCTTTCCTGAGAATACTATTTTTCTTACTGTAAGTAAAGTAGATCACCAAACCGATTGCCATCCACACAGCAGCCGAAAGCAATGTGTCTTGTCCCAACGAAAATATCATCGCTGAACAAACCACCATTCCTAAAATAGGAACCAAGGGAACAAGCGGTGTTTTAAAAGGCCTTACTGCTTCGGGGTTTTTTACACGCAAGACCCAAATGCCCACACAAACCAACACAAAGGCGAAGAGCGTACCAAAACTGGTCAAATCTCCCGCTACACTGCCTGGCACAAATCCAGCAAACAATCCCACAAAAATAAATAGAAGTGCATTTGATTTGAATGGCGTGCGGAACTTAGGGTGCAATTCAGAAAATACTTTTGGCACTAAACCATCTTTAGACATGGAGTAAAACACACGCGATTGCCCCATCAACATGACTAAAATTACAGAAGAAAATCCAGCCAAAATTGCTACGGTTACCAAAGTACCTAACCACTCATATCCTGGCATATAGGTTTTTATCGCATACGCTACCGAAGCTTCTTTGCCTGCAGTTTTAAAATCTTGCCAGTTAGCCACGCCTGTCAGCACGTGCGAGAATAAAACATATAGTATGGTACAAATCACCAACGATCCCAAAATGCCAATTGGCATATCACGCTTGGGGTTCTTGGCTTCTTGTGCGGCTGTAGATACGGCATCGAATCCTATAAAAGCAAAGAATACAATCGCTGCGCCACCCAGAATACCTCCAAAACCATTCGTATTCCATGCCTCATGGCCAGGTGTAGTTTCAGGAATCATAAAAGGTGTATAGTTGGCTTCGTTTATAAAGCCCCAACCAATCACGATGAAAATAAGTACAATGGCCACTTTTACAAATACGATTATCGCATTTAACGAAGCTGACTCTTGCGTTCCTTTAATAAGTACCAATGTGAGGATTACCAAAATAAACAATGCAGGAAGATTGATAATACCTGTTGTTCCATCAAGGGCGGCCTCGAATGGTGAGTGGCATAGCTCATAGGGGATAACACCGCCCAGTAAATTATTCAGGTATTCGCTCCAAGCTATCGAGACTGTTGCTGATGCAAGTGCATACTCCAACACCAACGCCCAGCCGATGATCCACGCCATGAATTCGCCCATGGTAGCATACGCATAGGCATAGGCGCTACCAGCAATGGGAATCATCGAAGCAAATTCAGCGTAACACAAACCGGCAAAGGCACAGCCTACAGCGGCCACAATAAAAGAAACCATAACGGCAGGGCCCGCTGCAGAGGCAGCGGCATCTGCAGTGCGCACAAATAGACCTGCCCCAATAATTGCTCCAATGCCCAGTGCGATCAAATTGCCAACTCCCAAGGTTCGCTTCAATCCCTTGCTCGAATCACCCTCTTGTGCCATTAGTTGCTCAAGGGGCTTCTTTATAAATAAACTCATGAAAGATTTAGTTAGGTTAATACAACCCCTAAAAATAGAAATAATAATGAATTTTTAATGGAAACTTCTAGCACGCATTTCAGATTGTCGCATTATCTCACACTATTTAAGGACTGCGGTCGCTTAGTTCATGATTTCACTCTCTCGCGGGAAGAGCAATTGTTGAGTTGTGCTAATTGATCATTTGTTTAGGTGAGGGACCTTACGCTCAAAATTGGAGTGTGCACCTTACGCTAAATGGCCTATCTTAGCTGATTGAAATTTAAATAATTTGAGCGGATGAAATACGTAGTACTGATAAGCGCGTTGATGGCATTTGGCTGCAATGGCAAGCTAACCGATGAGCAAAAGAGAAAAATAAAAGAAGAACGAGCCGATAGCCAACTTAAAAAAATTACCGAAGCTGAAATTACCGAAGCTGCATTTGTGTATGGACGATCGCTTGCACAAGTGATTGAACAGAATGATAAATCGTTGCTAACCAAATCTGTTATCGATTCATTAGAAGCTGCCTATTCGGTAGAAATTATTGAACTGAAAACGAATGACTCTACCCTTCGCGCTATTGAAAAACGAGTGATTGAGGCGTACGTTGGCGGTGGAGATGCTACTGCACTAAGCGATAATATTCAAAAAACAACAGGCGATTCGATTTTGTACACCAAACCATTGATGCTGCAACAAGCCGATGGCTCAGTTCTTTTTAGCAAAGCACTTGGCATAAGGATGTCAAAAAAGCAAGTTGTTCGGTCGATCAAATAAAAAAATCCCCAGCAGTACTGCCAGGGATTTTTTTACGATCTAAAATAGATTTTAGTTTTTCTTTACAGGAGGCACGGTAGATGGAGGCGGAGCAACCACTGGAGTAACACCCATTTTTTTCAAAACGAGATTAGAGATATTGTAAGTCTCATCGTGGTAAAGCAACACATCGCCACCGCCTACTACTTGCGGATTAATGATGAACGTGTAGCCGTTTTCTTTTGCTACCTCTTCAATGTTTTTACCCACCTTTTTATAAACCGGATCCATTAAGTCGCCCTGCTTTTTTTGCAGTGAAGCTTGCGCATCTTGTTGAAATTTTTGGAAGCCTTCTTGCAAGCCTTGAAGTTCGCGTTCTTTATCTGCACGTATTGCATCGGGTGTAGTTGCTGGCATACCTTGGTAAGCTTTGTACTTAGCTTCAAAGTCTTGCTGCTTGGCGCGCATTTGGTTTTGCAATTGTTCGCTGTGCGTTTTTAGCTCGTTGTCGATTTGTTTAAACTCTGGTAACTGACTGAAAATATATTCCCAATCGGCATATCCTATTTTTTGAGTTTGTGCTTGTGCGGATAAAAGTGTTCCGCAAAAAAGAATTAAAAAAAGTGTTCTCATTTTTAAATTTAGTTACTGGTTATTTTATTTTATCATTTGGGTCTCCTAATCCTAGTTCTTCTAATACAAAGTCAGTGTAGTCGTGCCGAGGGTCTGTATAAATCATCACCAACTCAGCCGATTTATCAAATACAATGGCCAACCTGTTCGCCTTTGCTACTTTGCCTACGGCATCAAACAATTTATCCTGCAAAGGTTTAATCAATTCTTGTTTTTTCAAAAAAAATAAGCCCCCAAATCCAAAAACCTTCTTTTGGTATTCTTTTAGCTCGGTTTCACTTTTTTTAATCTCGCTTAGGCGCTCTTGCTTCATTTCTTCGGTAAGTAGAACCTGCTCTGCCTGAAACGTTCTATACTGGGCATCTACTTTGCCTTGCATTTCTTCAATTTCTTTTTGCCACGCTGCCGAAAGTTGGTCTATTTCTCCTTGCGCCTTTCCATATTCGGGCATTTTGCTCAACACAAAGCCTGAATCAAAATAACCGAACTTTTGAGCATTTGCAAAAGTCAGGCCGAAAACAAAAAAGCAAACTAAGGCACCCAAAAAACGCATCTTATCTGATTTGTTGTCCAATTGTAAAATGAAACTGAGCACCGCTTTTTTCAGTAGCAAAGGGTAACCGATCGAAGCCATACGCCCAGTTTAAACCAATCAATCCAAAGGCAGGCATAAATATCCTTGCACCAAAGCCAGCTGATTTATACAAGTTAAACGGATTAAATTCTTGGTAATTGTTCCAGTTGTTTCCCGCTTCGGTAAAGGCGAAGGTATATACGGTTGCCGATTGACTGGTTACTACCGGGTACCTAAGTTCCATACCAAATTTATTATACACAATTCCTCCTTCAATTCCGTTCGGTGCTTCTAAGCCTCTTCGGGCATAAAGGGGCGGAGTAACTTGGTTATCTTGGTAGCCACGCAATCCAATGATATCTTGGCCTAACACAAACGTGTTAAAGCCACCGGTAAGTCCTGCTCCGCCAACTAAGAATCGTTCGAACGGCCCAGGCCCAATCTTATCGTTATACGTTCCGATAAAACCCATGTGGGCTTTTGTTTCCAACACCAAACTTCTTCCAGTGGGTTTGGGGCTTCCTATTACTTTAACATAGAACTTTGCATCAAACATCCATTTGTGAAGTTCTACCAAGCTATAGCGTTGGTTAACATCTTTGTAATAGTCGTCACTTCTAAAGAACGAATACGGTGGCGTTAAGCTTAAGCTCAATGATATAGAGCTACCCGCGGTTGGGAACATGGGGTTGTCGATACTATTTCTTGCCAGTGTTGTGTTGACCGAAATATTTCGGGTGGTACCTACTGCCGGCAGGTTAGAGGTTGAGGTTGACCCAAAGTAATTGCTATAATCATACACCAAATACGATAGCGAGTGAGTTAATGAAAAATAGTTGTCGGGCCATTCTAATCTTCGTCCGAAGCCAATTGTAATACCTGTGTTAAATAAAGCGGCATCGTCATTAAAGTTTACGCCCCCATTAAAGCCACGAGTTGGCAAACGCGATACAGAATAGTTTAAACTAACAGACAATGAATTGGGTCTGCTTCCACCCAGCCATGGCTCAGTAAACGAGATGCCATAACTTTGAAAAGATTTTCCGTTGGCTTGCGCCTGAAGCGATAGCTTTTGCCCATCGCCAACAGGCAGCGGGCGCCACTTTTTAATATGAGGTACATTGCGCAGCGAAAAGTTGTTGAAAGTTAGCCCAACCGTTCCCACAAATCCTTGAAAGCCTCCCCAACCTCCTGATAGTTGCACTTGGTCGTTCGATTGCTCTTCAAGTTTCCAGCCAATGTTAACCGTTCCATTGGCAGGGTTTGGTCGAATATCTTGTTCTATCTTTTGAGGATTAAAAAATCCCATTTGCGATAGCTGTTGCTGGGTGCGAATAATATCGGCACGTCTAAATTTTTGACCTGGAATAGTAGTAAGCTCTCTACGCACTACGTGATCGCTTGTGCGGTCGTTACCCGAGATGGTAACTTCATCAATAGTTGCTTGCTCCCCTTCAAAAATTCGCATCTCTACATCAATTGAATCGCCAACCACGGCCACCTCTACGGGCGTAACCCGGAAGAATAGGTAGCCATCGTCCATATACAAGCCACTGACATCAGCACCTTTTGGGTTGAAGCTTGTTTTCTTATCAATCATTTCTTGATTGTACACATCGCCTTTCTTAATGTCCAATATTTTGTTGAGCGTAGCAGCGGTGTATAAATAGTTACCAGTCCAGATTATATTTCTGAAATAGTACTTTCTACCTTCATTGATTTTGAATAGAATATCAATCTTAGAACTGTTGTAGTTTACAATGGTATCTGAAACGATTTCAGCATCTCGATAACCCTGCGTGTTATAAAATGAAAGCAGTTTCTTTTTGTCTTCTTCGTATTCGCTGCGGATGAATTTCGAGCCCGTAAAAAAGTTCAGTTTTACGTTTCGATTAATAAATTCTTTCACTTGCCTCCAACTGGTGGGCTGCACAGAGTCGTTCACAAAGAAATCTTTAACTTCTTCCTTATTGGTTTTGATAAGTGTTCCAATTATTTCTCGGTGCAATGATACACGGGCGTGTTCTTTGGTCTTCTTCATTTTCTTTTTAAGTATTGAAGAAGAAATATCGTTGTTGCCATCAAAGGCAATTTCATGAATTTTAACTTTCGATTTTAAGTTAACATTGATTCTAAGTCGCACCCCACCTCTGTTCAAGGTGTCGCGCTCTTGTGCAATTTTCACAACGGTATTGAGGTAGCCCTTTTTTACAAAATGTTTCTTCACGGCTAGCTCTGCATTTCGAATGGTTGCATCATTTACTATTTTACCTCTTATCAACGTGAGATCGTCTTTTAAACTACTTTGCTTACCGTTGCTAATGCCCACAAAATAAAAATCGGTAAGGCGTGGCCTTTCTGCCAAGCGAACGGATAAAAAAACGTTTGTGCCTTCAATACGATCTACCGATATGGTGGCATCTCCCACCAGCCCATGTTTCCAGAGTTTTCGTATCGCTCCAGAAATTCCATCTCCCGGTATTTTAATTTTATCGCCTACACGCAGCCCCGTAAGCGAAACCATGGCATTTTTATCCAACACGTTGAGGCCAACAACGTCTATACCCGCAATGGTGTATTCGGCTGGGCTTCGATAATTTAATTCACCGGGTGCTTGCTCAGGTTGTGTTTGTGTAGCGCGGCTTTTTCTGAATTGTGCACTGGCAGAATAGTTGGTAAACAACAACACTATCGGCAAAAATAAAAGTAGTAGAATCCGGTTCATGGAGGGGTTAAGCAATAGGGGTCAGCACTTTTCCAAATCTTCTTTCTCGTTTTTGATATTCGCAGATGGCCTCGTACAAATCTTCCTTGCGGAAATCGGGCCACAGCTTTGGGGTAACATACAGTTCGGTATAAGCAATTTGCCAAAGTAAAAAATTGCTGATTCTCATTTCTCCACTGGTGCGAATCAGCAGCTCGGGATCAGGAATATTTTTGGTCTCAATTAGTTGAGAAAACATGTGCTCATCAATTGTATGAGTTTCAATAACTCCTGCTTTTACTTTTTCTGCCAATTCTTTTGCGGCCTTTATTATTTCCCATCGGCCGCTGTAGTTAAGGGCAATTAATAAGTTTAAACCTGTGTTACCTTTTGTGCCGTCAATTGCCTGCGCTAAATTATTCTGACAGTCCAATGGCAGTTGCGAAGTATTTCCAATTGTTGAAAGCTTCACATTATTTTTATGCAAAGATCCAATCTCCTTTTGCAGGGTATTGACCAATAATTCCATCAGTGCATCCACTTCTTCTTTTGGCCTTCCCCAATTTTCGGTACTAAATGCATAGAGCGTTAAATGCTTTATCCCTAATTCTCCGCTCGCCTCAATCACTTGCCTCACTGCTTCGATGGCATTTTTGTGCCCAAAAATTCTGGCAGCGCCTTTTCCTTTTGCCCACCTTCCATTACCATCCATTATAACGGCTATATGTTTAGGTAAATTATGAGGGTCTATATTTAGCTTTAGCGATGCCACAAGGGTGCAAAAGTAGCCTTTTTTCAAACATTAGCCACCTCTCAATACACTCAAAATCGCAATGTTGTGATGTTTCTCCTTCTAAAATAGTTCTACCCTTCAAGGAATTACCGATAGGGGTTTGAGGCGCACGGAATATCGTAAAATGTATAGGTCAACGTTAGCCCTGTAAAGAAGTAATTGTCATTATCGTTGGGATTTCCGTACTGAAAATTTTTAATGGTTAAATCCCCGCTCGATACATTATCTAGGTAGTCAAAAAAAGTTTTTCGGATGCCAAGTTCAAACGAGATGTAATAACGGGGATTTAATACATATTTCATCCCTCCCCCAAATGGAATGCTAAGCTGCACATTGCTGTATTGAGTGGTTCTATTAGGCGTCCCGGAAATACCAAAGAGTGCAACTCCTCCAAATAGATAAGGGGTAAAGCGCAGTTTTCGCTTATCATCTCGCCAATCTAAAAAATGGTATTCAAAACAGCCCGAGAGCTCTAGTAAAATCAAATCGAATGACGCACCTCTTTTTGCTGCCTGGGGGTCTATTGGGTAATCTTTGTCACTCGCGGCTAGTTGGCCACCTGTTAGTGAGGTTCGAAAGCTAATTACGCGGCTGATATTATTGCGATAAAAAATAGTGGCTGCGGGTTTGGCTGTTGCCAGATTATAGGTTCTTACTAAATCGCCTGTGTAATTGAATACACCAAGCCCACCACCAATTTCTGTTCGTTGAGAAATTTGTGCGTTGCTTAAGTTAGCATGAATCAATAATGCCAGAAAGGTAATCTTCGCGAAGAAACCGCGAATCATTATCTGAATTTAGCTTTATGAAAAGTAGCTCCCAAAATGTAAGTAAGGCGGATGGACGTTACCATATAAATATCATTTTGAGTTGAGCCTCCACGTTTATCGCCTTTTCTTCCATACCCGTTTTGCACATTTACACCCGCAAGTTCTGAAGGCGTAGATTGACCAACAGTAGGATATCCTGATAATTCATTTGTTCTATATGACAACGCTTGGCCAAGTGGACTTAGTGTGTTTAAGTCGACATACTTATCACTTACGTCATCCAAATAATCGGTGAAGGTATATCTAAATCCAAAGTCGGCCCATAAATCCATAACCTCGTTTATCTTAAAACGAGCACCCGCACCGAATGGTACGGCAAACTGAATCAAACTATAGGATTGTCCTTCAGTTTTTAGAGGTTGCAAGTCTACGCTTTGCCCCGCTTGTGCTAAGGCATTTCCTTTCAAATCTGTTTTCGGGGCTATGGCCGTAGGATTGTGAGCAAACAAAGTACCCCCAACATATAAATAAGGAGTCCACTTAACGCGGCTGATGTAAGTAGCTTGGTTTTCAAAAAGATCTATGTATGCTAAGATGGAAAGTTCATGAATGGAGTTGCTAAATGAGAGATTTCTTGTATTTCTGAAAACCGCACTTTCCTTATCAGACGCGCTAGCAGATTCTGAATCTGAACCTTTTATAGTCCCGTACATGTATTGAGCCATCAAAGTATATCTTGGCCCAAAGCGATGAAAAAATGAAAGGCCAAAGCCTGGTTTTGTAAAAGATAAATCCGTACTCAGCTTGCTAGTAGAAGGAGAAAGATCACCAAAATAGTTTAGTGCATTGATGGAAACACCTATGCCTGAATACACATTTGATTTGCTGAATCCGGATTTTTTTCCACGATAGTGGGCAATTCTTTTATTGGTCTTTTTGATAGACCGTGCATTGAATTGAGAATAGGCTTCTGAAATTGAGCCGACCAATAAAGCAACACTAAGCACAACAAAACTTAACTTTCTCATAACGAGGATAATTAGAGCAACGACAAAGGTATTAAAATAACCTAAAAGAGCCGATATGATTTTCTTAAAAATGAAATATTTAATCGTCAGTTGCGGGCATCTACTCCCCAATTGAGTTTTTGACGCAGCGTGTTGAAGTAGTTTTGCGAACTAAGCTGAATCAATTTTACTTGAAATTTCTCCTTCCTGATCTTTAACTTAACCCCCTCGTCAACTGTCTCGAACCGCGAATCAAGAGAAATTAAGTACTTTTTACTTCTTCCTTCAATTTGAAAAGTAATCTCTCGGTCGTCTGACAGTACGATAGGGCGTGTGCCTAAATTATGTGGGCTAACGGCCGTTATGACGAAGCTTTCGGATTTAGGATGAACAAGTGGCCCGCCACAACTAAGCGAGTAGCCGGTAGATCCAGTTGGGGTAGAAACGATAATTCCGTCAGACCAATATGAGTTTAATAATTCGCCATCGGCATGAACGTGCACCGTGATCATTGACGAAGTATCTTTCTTCATGATGGTGAAATCGTTCAACGCAAAATTGAGTTTCCCAAAAAGTTTTGGCGATGAAATCAGTTTTAAAACAGATCTACTATCAATTGTGTAGTGGCCATTCAACAGTTCGTCTAGCGAATCTTCCATGTCATCGCGGCTGGTAGTTGCCAAAAAGCCAAGTCGCCCTGTGTTTATCCCTAAAATCGGGATTTGCCATTTACCAATATACGTAACCGATTCCAGCAACGTGCCATCGCCACCGAGCGATAGAAAATAATCGAGCGAATGGAGGTTTTCATCGTGGCCAAACGCCCTGAGCTTATAGGCGTTGATGCGGGGCGACTTAAACTGTTTTAAAAACTTTTCTGATACCCAAATTTCTACCTGGCTGCGTTGTAAATGATCGAGCACTCGCTCTAAAAAACGCAGCGATTTATTTTGAAAATCCTTTCCGTGTATGCCTATGCGGATCATCTGTGCTAGATTTCTAAATAGCGAAGGAGCATATCTATTTTTTCTTTCTCTCCTTCTTCTTGGTTGGCCTCTTGGTAGCGCGCGATGATTCGGTAATTGAATCTTTCTAGCGTGGCCACAATTCGTTTTAGGTCGGTTTGGTTAATCTTAAGAGTAAGTTTTATTTTTCCCTTGTCCATGGGGTCTTCTACCATGGTGCTGCTTATTACCTTCGCATTATTCTCTTCAACGTATCGGCTAATTTCAGCCAGTGAATAATCAATTAGATCCATCGAAAGCACCAGTATACTGCCTGGCATTTGCACGGACGCTGTTTGAGCAAACGAAATCATCATGTCTTGCACGGTAATCACTCCTTCGTATTGCTGATACTCGTTTACCACCGCCACCATCTGAATTTTGTTATCGCCTGCCACCTTTAAAATATCATAAAAATGATCGTGAAGCGACACAAAACAGTCTTTGCCCACCAACGGAAATGCAGATAAATTTTTCCCAATATCATTGGACTCTAAAATGATTTCTTCGGAAATAAATCCAAGCAGCTTTCCGCCTTCTACCAAGGGTAAGTGGGTGCATCTAAATTCTTCCATCCACACAATGGCTTTGTCCGCATCATCGGTTACTTTGAGCGGTGGAATCATGTTGTTAACGAGTTCTTCGGCTATCATGAAACAATGGGTCTTACTAAAAAGTCTTCGGCCATCTTGTTAAATTTTTCGGGATGCTCCATCATTGGCGCATGGCAACATTTGTCAATAAACTTTAATTCAGAATTTGGGATTAGCCTATTGAATTCATGGCCAACCATCGGTGGTGTAATAGTATCGTTAAGACCCCAAACCAGTAGTGTAGGTACCGTGATATTTTTTAATTCTAACGCCAGGTTATTTCGCTGTGCCGATTTTGCAATGGCCACAATGCGCATGCACTTGGGTATGCTCTTGGTGGTTTCAAATACTTCGTCTACTAATTCTTTAGAGGCTACATTGGGATCATAAAAAGTATAAGCTACTCGCTCTCTTATGTAATCGTAACTGCCTCTTCGTGGGTACGATCCGCCCATTGTATTTTCAAAAAGACCCGAGCTTCCTGTTAAAACCAACTTGGTAACTTTGGATGGATTTTGAAGAGTGTACAAGATGCCCACATGGCCGCCTAGCGAATTGCCCATGATCATCATTTTTTCCAACTTCATCATGTCCACAAAGCGTTCAACAAATTCGCGCAAGCCATTTAGGCCAGCCTCTTTAATGGGCATTTCATAGATGGGCAGCATGGGGATAATCACCCTGAAGTGCTTAGAATAATAAGCCACTACTGCCTCCCAATTACTGAGTGCGCCAAACAGCCCATGTAAAAGCATCAGAACTTGACCCTCGCCTTCATCTACATACTTAAATTCTTGTTTCTCTTTTACAACCAAAGCCATGCTATTGGAATTTATTTGCTGATAAGTAACTAAAAAAAACCGAACCTTAGAACTGTCTGAATATTTCTTTGAAAAAAGGTATGAATTGACCCAAAAACGCGCTCGCCTTTTCTGCAACTTTGGCCGTAACAGGATAAAGGTGCGAGCCGGCCAGCCAATTTTCGGGCAATTGAATTTTTAATGACTCGGCTAGCCAAATTATCACGCTTAAACCAAACGCATATTTGATTGCCCCTAACAATGCCCCGGCCAAGGCATCAACTTTTCCTAAAAAAGTTTGATCGACCGAGCTTTTTATTCTTGAGCCTACGAAAATGACCAGCACAATAACGGCAATAAAAATAATGCAGAACGATAAATAAGGTAAGAATGTTTGATCGGCATTGAAGTGCTCGTGCAAGAGAGCCATTCCCTCCCTCATTAACTTAAACCCTAAAAAAACTCCAATAACCAATGCAAGCAAAAAAAATAACGTCATCAAAAACCCACGTTTATAACCAAGATAAGCACCTAACGACAAAAGAAGAAGAATAATGATGTCGACTTTGCTCAAGACGCCAACAGTTTTTTTACCAACTCAGAAATCACTTTGCCATCTGCCTTACCGGCCAATTGTTTGGTGGCAACGCCCATTACCTTTCCCATATCTTGCGGGCCTTTAGCACCTGTTTGTTCGATGATCTTTTTCAGTTCGGCAGCAATCTCTTCTTCGTTCAATTGTTTCGGTAAGTAGCGACTGATGATATCCAGTTGAAAATTTTCTTTTTGTGCTAACTCAGGCCGACCCTCTTTAGCAAAAATCTCTGCCGATTCTTTCCGTTGCTTAGCGGCCTTCATCAGTATTTTATTTTCTACATCTGCCGCAATCTCACCACTGCTACCTTTGTCTGTTTCGGCCAGTAAAATCATACTCTTGATGCTGCGGAGTGCGTCTAGCTCTTCTTTGTTTTTTGCTAACATGGCTTTTTTTATGTCGCCATCAATTTGAAGTTTTAAGCTCATGATAAAATAATTAGTATGCAAAGGTAATGATAGAACAGATAACTAAAATGAATACATTTCGTTCAGCATAAAAAATTAAGTTATGAGATACCTAATCTTAGCTCTCTTTTTTGTGACGGCTATAAAGGCAAACGGCCAAGTGCAAAATGAAATTGACAAACAAGTTTGGAAGCCATTTATCGAAGCATACAATCGGCATCGCTCAGAAGAATTTTTAGCCTTGCACTCGAAAGACTTGATCCGCTCTCCGCGCGATGCCAAACAAGTACTCAATTGGGAACAGTATTTAAAAGAAACAAAGGCGAGTGACAAACAGGATATAGAAGAAAAAATAAAACGGGTTTTAGAACTGCGGTTTACAGAACGCTTAGACAATAGCATTCAGGCTATTGAGGTAGGTGTTTATAAAAGTACTTATCAATTTGCCAATGGCACCTCACAGGTTTTTTACGGTCGATTTCATGTTGCTTTGAAAAAAGAAAAAGGGTTTTGGAAAATAGTGGTAGACACCGATTCGTCAGAAAATAATACGATTGGCGAAAAAGATTTTTTAGCTGCTAAGCCGATGAAATAGGGACTTTTGCACCTAGGTAGAACTTGGATGGTGGAGGGCAAAAAAGAATTACCTAACGATGTATATTACACACTTAGGTAATTTTTGATATACAAGTTTAGTCAAAATAATTCAACTTTGCGACATGACAAGACTTTCCGTAAACATCAACAAAATTGCCACACTTAGAAATGCACGAGGAGCCAACAACCCCGATGTAATTAAAACCGCTATTGATTGCGAGCGGTTTGGTGCGCAGGGAATTACGGTACATCCTAGGCCGGACGGGCGCCACATTCGTTTCCAAGATGTGATTGAATTAAAAAAGGTTGTTACCACAGAGTTTAATATTGAGGGTTATCCAGACGAAGGATTTCTTCAACTAATCAAAGAAGTAAAACCTACCCAAGCCACTCTCGTTCCTGATAAACCAGACGCCATCACTTCAAATGCTGGATGGGATACGATTGCAAACGAATCTTTATTAAAAAAAATAACCTCGGAAATTAAGCAACGCGGAGTTCGTGTGTCAGTTTTTGTGAACCCAATTGAGACCATGGTTGAAGGCGCAAAAGCAGTTGGGGCCGATCGCATAGAACTGTATACCGAGCCTTACGCCACTTTGTATCATAAAAATAAAACCGATGCGGTTTTGCCTTACGTGGCAGCAGCAAAAAAGGCACTCAGCCTAGGTCTTGGCATTAATGCTGGCCACGATTTAGATTTAAAAAACCTAGCTCATTTGAAACAATCTCTTCCGTTGTTAGACGAGGTTTCCATAGGCCACGCTTTGATATGCGATGCGCTTTACTTTGGATTAGAGAATACCATTCAATTATACTTACGAGAGCTAACTTAATTTGGGAATAGCCAAGAGCCGTGGAAAACTTAAATTAAGGGTATCTTTAAAAATTTACCCGTCTTTGCGAGCGACAGCGAAGCAATCTCTAATTTCGGAGCATAAACTAGAGATTGCTATGGTCATTCCCCCCTCGCAAAGACGCATATCTTGGTTTTTAGAGATGCCCTTAACTAAAACACCTCGCCCAAATTTACAAATATCCCTTGCGAGCCGCCCTGGCCAAATGCATAGTCGATGCAAACATTGGCTCGCGAGTGTTTGTTGAATTTTATCCGCAGGCCAGCTCCTGCACCTACTGCAATACTTCTGAATTGATTAGATGGCCAGTCGGTAACCGATTGTGAGTTCGCGAAAACAACACCGCCAAATAGACCACTTCTAGAAATTCTAAAACGATATTCTGATTCGAGGTAAACCAAGTTTTTACTTCTAAATCTCCCTTGAATGTAGCCGCGCCCCATGTTGCTGCTTACGTCCCACGCAGTGGCGGGCAAATCTAAATAGGGTGGGTTGCCGCCAAAAGTAAACCAGTTGTAGCTCCACAAAGCAAGAATGTTTTTACTCCGTTTAGGGAAAGGAATATATTCTCGCACATCTAATTGAATGGTTTGCCAATTTGCATCACTACCCAGAAAAGTAAAATTGGGGCGGTAAACAAAACTTAAATACCTGCCGCCCCACGGGTTGATGGAGTTGACTCGGCTATCGTAAAGTAGGCTAAATAAAATACCCGTTGAAGTAGATTGGTTGCCTATTCCGTATAACTGAATTTCATCTCTTACTTGTTGGCTGCTTGTCTCTTGCGAAATGGCATAATGATAATCGATGGCAACACCTACCCCTGCATACCAGTTTGGTTTAAAGGATCGTAGCAGCGATTGATGAAACCGAATGTATGAATAGGTTTGATCTACAAAATTTTCTAATTGAGTTTGCCCGCCCAACCCATATGTTTTTTGTGGGTACCAATAGTATCGCCAATCTGAAACTATGTTGTACTTGTTGTTCCTCGTCCACAAATTATTTTGAATCCTAAAAACGAATTGTTGCTTTTGGGTATACAACACATCGGAATAGACAATCGAAATTTTCTGCTCTTTCTCTTCGCTAGTAAAAAAAGCAAAGTCGCCCACAAAAATGGCTGAAGCTCCGCTGGTAAGCGAATACCCAAATGATGGAGCGCCTGAAAAATGCACCCGTCCGGTTTTTTTAGTCAGCGTGTCGTGCTTGGTAAGCCATTTTGCTTTCAAAAATTTTCCCGCAACATCAATTAGGTCTTTTTCAGACTGACTAGCTACGCTTTGATTTTGAGCTAAACTAGTAGTGCATAATACCAACGCACTGATCGCTAATCCAACTCGTTTATAAGTGGTCATTATTTAGTGTAAGGCGAAGTCGCAGTGCCAACAACGAATGATCGCTCAAATTTGTTTTTCTCTGTTGCCAAGGTAACCACATAACTTCCCGCTTCAATAAAATTTTCGTAATGCACAAAGTAGGGATTATCGCTCGTTGCCCTGCTTACAACCAAATCCCACCGATATTGATTCAGTCCGGTTTGGCCGTTCAAAGTAGTCTTCCAAATTTCTTTTTTGTCTTTATCTTGAATGGAAAGAGTAACTTCTGTCGATTGCTTGAGCAAAAACGAAAACACGGCTTTGTCAATAGTTCGATAGTCTGCTTCGCCTCCAGCAGAATTAAACCATGGCCTTTTGATTTCGCCTATTTCAAAAACATGATCTTGGTCTGTTGGCAATTTTTGATTGACTAGCTTTTGAATCGGTCTAAGGCTGGTTTTATAAATTCCTCTTCCATGAGTGGCCACAACTAAATCCATGGTGCTTTCGTGAATTTCTATATCCGCCACTGCGGCTGCGGGCATATTTATTCCTAAGTAAGACCAACTAATTCCTCGGTTTATGGAAACATATACACCCCGCATTGTTCCGGCATACAAAATATTTTCGTTGGTAGGATCTTCTTTGATCACATTGACCGGCTCATCGGGCAGTCCTGCTGAAATACTTTTCCAGGTTTTTCCATGATCTTCCGAAGCGTACAGATAGAGATGCAGGTCATCATAATTTATTCCGGTCATGGCCATATAAACTCGTGATGCTTTAAATCGGGATGGAGCAATGCTTCGAATGTAGTTGTTGGCAATGCCCGTTGAATGCTCTTCCCAATTAGCACCATCATTTTTTGATACCCAGAAAGCACCATGATCTGTTCCAGCATATAGCAAACCTTTTTGCGTGGACGATTCTACAATAGTACCGGTAGCAAATGATTTTTTCTCTTTTATGGAAGACAAGGTGAGATTAGGGCTAATCGCTTTCCAGTTATCTCCACGATCCAAACTTTTGAGAACGTAATTGCCACCGTGGTATAATGTCTTGCTGTTATAAGCTGACAAGAAATAGGGCGTCATGTAGTTGAAGACGAGCGTATCTTTTATCTCTTTGGGAAGTGTTGGCATAATTTCGACTGCCTCGTCTTTAGATTTGTCTAACCGCACGGCATCGCCATGCTGCCGGCTGTAGTAGAGTATTGATTTATCGTCAGGATCGATTTGCGTCACGCAACCATCACCACCATCCCACGGATCTATCCAAATATATTTCCATGGATCGGGGAAGCGTGTATTCAATTCTTTTGGTGGGCCATACACGGTGGCATCGTCCTGCGTGCCTCCGTAAATCAGGTAGTTTGCCTGATCGATGGTGATGTCGTAAAATTCTCCTGTCGGGATGTTGTTGTAATGAATCCACGATAATCCTTTGTCATAGCTGACATAAAAACCTCCATCATTGCCGAGTGCCAAATGATTTGGATTAGTTGGGTTAATCCATAACTCAGTCTGATCGAGGTGCAGACCCTGAGCCAAGCTTGGTGTCATGTGTGTGACTTGACCGCCAATAAATGAAAACGTCTTCCCACCATCTAGACTGTGAGCCAGACGAACGCCCAGGCAAAACACTTCCTCGTCATCTTTCGGATTTACATACACATCCGTGAAATACCATCCAATACCTGGAAAAATTTTGAAAGGTTTTTCATGCGTCTTGCGCCAGCTCTGCCCACCGTCAACTGTCTTATAAAGCTCAGCGGCTTCATTTCTAGAGTTGTTAAGATTATCAATGAGAGCATACGCTTTTGATAGATTAGTGGATGAAACCGCAAGGCCGATGCGACCAATCTTTGCACCGGAAGGCAAACCATTTGTACAGGGAGTCCATGTTTTTCCGCCATCGCTGCTTTTGTATACGCCACTATTTTTTCCGCTTATGCCAGGATAGACTTCCCACATAGATGCATACATAATTTGCGGATCCGTAGGGGAGATCACAATGTCATTGGCACCAGTTGATTCATCTCGATACAAAACATGCTGCCATGTTTTGCCCCCATTATCCGTTAGGTATAGTCCGCGGTTTTTATTCTTCGACCAGAGATGCCCCAAAACAGCCACTAAAACAATATCTGGATTGGTAGGGTGTATGGCGATCTCTGCAATGGACCACGAATCTTCCAGCCCAATATGTCGCCATGTTTTGCCCGCATCATCAGACCGGTACATGCCCGTGCCGGGCAACGTAAAATTTCTTGGCTTCTTCAGATTCTCACCTGTTGCCAGATAAATAATGTTGGGATTGGAGGGAGCGAGTTCAACATCGCCAATACCTATAGAAGCTTGCTCTTCGAAAATTGAATTCCAACTCACGCCATTGTTGATTGTTTTCCATAAACCTCCCGACCCAAAGCCGACATACATGGTGCCTGGATGCGAAGCATCAATTTGCACAACGTCTGCTCGCGCTGAGTTTACGGTAGGTCCCAGCGAAATCCAATCCAGTTTAAATGAAGTCTCCTCCTTCATCTTTCGATAGGTCTGATAGGAAGCTTCAAGTGGTGAGGAAGGTTGCTGGGCAGATGCAGCGAAGGAGAAAAGTGAAAGAGTAATAATCTTAATTCCTTGGTTTGTATATTTCATATTGAATGAATTGTAAATTTAAATAACTTGACTTTTACTCAGTTTACTTTTCCAATATCCATAGCTAAAATAGAGAATGAGCCCGAATGCCATCCACCCAAAAAAGACTATCCAGCTTCGGGTTGGAATTTCAGTCATGAGGTATGCACAACATAACATGCCTAAGATGGGGATGAGGGATAATTTTTTGAGAAATGAAGATATTGTGACTACCAATGCTGAGGTGGTGAATAGTATAAATGAAACTTCTAATTCATTGGCCTCATTCGTGAGGGATGCAGTTAGTCGATGCCAAAAGCCATAAACGAATAGTGAGAATAGAACGGGAACAATCCATCGGGAATTGATATAGGGAAGTTTGAATCTTTTCTCTTCGGTTTTTTCTCTTGCAGGTAGCAGCAACACACCGCCACAAACCAACGTAAAGGCAAACAACGTTCCGATGCTCGCAAGGTCAGTCATCAGTCCGATTTCAACAAACATAGATGGAATGGCAACGATGAAACCTGTAACAATCGTTGCAAAGCCGGGCGTCTGAAACCGAGGGTGAATTTTTGCAAATCGTTTTGGGAGTAAACCATCGCGACCCATGCTCATCCAAATGCGTGGTTGGCCGATAAGATAAACAATCAATACGCTGGTGGCCGCTATGACCGTACCGACAGAAACAAAAAAACCAACTCGACTCAAATTAATTTTCTCAAATACATACGCCAGCGGGTCGGACACATTGTTCAATTCAGAATAATTTATCATTCCGGTGATGACCAGTACTACCATCACAAAAATGCCGGTGCAAATAACCAAGGTATACATCATGCCTCGGGGCAAGTCGCGCTGGGGATTGCCACACTCTTCAGCGGTGGTAGAGATGGCATCAAAACCGATGTAGGCAAAAAATACTGCGGAGACGCCTTTCAATACACCTTTGAAATCATTGGGCATAAATGGCGACCAGTTATCGGTATCTATATAAAATACACCAATCCCAACCACCAAGGCAATCACAGCCAGCTTCAATACCACCATGATGTTTACACCACGTCTGCTTTCTCTGATTCCGATGTAAGCAAGAATGGTGATGAGAATAACAATTGTCGCGGCAGGCAGATTGCAAATAAATTTGAATCCCGCTATGGCGGGAGCTGTACTCCACGCAAGGCTTTCCGTATTTTTTCCCAACGACAGAGCAGACTCAAAACTCGACTTTGCCGTTGTGGGGTCAGTCAAAAGCCAAGCTGGCAAATGCAGCCCAACGCCATCGAGTAGGTTTACAAAGTAGCTGCTCCACGAGATTGCAACGACCACGTTGCCGATAGAATATTCCAATATCAACGACCAACCGATTACCCAGGCAGTTATCTCACCAAACGTTATGTAGGCGTATGTATACGCACTGCCTGCCACCGGCACGCGCGAGGCAAACTCTGCATAGCACAAAGCTGTGAACCCACACGTGATGGCAACCATGATGAATAGAATGGTAACACCCGGCCCGCCATCGTACGCGGCTTGCCCAATGGTTGAGAATATGCCCCCGCCAATTACAGCTGCTATGCCAAGTGCAACAAGGTCACGAACCTTTAGAACTCTTTTAAGGCTGCCTTCACCATGATGGCTATGATTTTCAACAACATTGTTCTCTCGAGTCGCTTCTAATGGTCTTTTTCGAAACAGTGAGTTTGACATGTGCGCCTCGCTAAGTTAAAGTTCAATGAGTTGAGTGAGTTCTGCTGTGTACAGATGTTTAAGAATCTGTTTTGGAAATAGTTTTACTCATTGCTTTAATTTGTTGCGGGCCAATGCCACAACAGCCTCCAACAATATCAGCGCCCAAATTTATCCATTCCTTTGCCATGACTTCGCAGGAAGAAAGATTTGAAAGGCTCGACCACGTTTTGCTCTCAGCATGGTAAGTCGCTCCCGAATTAGGATAGACAACTATCTTTTTATTTCCTGATTTCGTTTTGATGGATTGAATTAAATCTGAAATAAACTCTGGAGAAGTGCAGTTTACCCCAACGGCAAACACCGTTGGGTGATGAGCAAACAGCGAAGCACATTTATCAATGGCTGTTCCATCACTGATGTGTTTGTCATCCTTGCAAGAAAATGAAACCCACGCAGGCTTTTTTGTGGTCTCCAATATTTCTGATAATACCTTAGCTTCGCGAAAACTGGGAATCGTTTCGCAAGAAAGAATGTCTGCATTCGAGCTGTCAAGTAAATTGATTCTTGGTTGATGAAAGTCTTTTAACTCTTGGTCAGAGATAACGTAGTCACCACGATATTCCGAACCATCGGCCAAGTAGGCACCGTAGGGACCAATGCTGGCAGCAATCAAAGGCTTTGATGCATGTGGGTTCAATAACAGGAAACGATTTCTCGCTTCCTCTGCCAATTGAACTGATTTAAGAATCAATGCGCTGGCCGCAGACTTGTCATAGCCAATCGCCATAAACCCGGGCAGGGTGGCCTGGTAGCTGGACGTAATGATGCATTGCGCGCCAGATTCAAGATAAGCGAGATGAGCAAGAATAATCGCTTCGGGATTGGACTCCAGCAATTTCGCGCTCCACAATTTTTGATTGAGGTCGCAACCTTGTCTTTCCAATTCATTGGAGAGACCGCCATCTAAAAGGAGAGGATAGGTGATAGTCATCGACTTGGCGAATGTATGAAAACTAAACTTTATGCCAATGCGAATTTATCGGGTACGTTACATGAAGTTGAAATACAAATTCAATTTGTAAATCTCATGATGAAAGATGGTGCGTGCGAATTCAACAACATCTACAAACCTTTACTTTACAATTGTCACACTACCTGTTACCTGACTTTTGCCATAGGGGCTCATATCAATCACAAAATAATAAGTGGCAATGGGTAGCGCATTTCCCTCAAAAGTTCCGTTCCACGTGTTGGTGTAATTCTTGGTTTTCAATACGGGGCTTCCCCAACGGCTGTACACCGTTACCAGTGCCTCTGGAAACTCTTCGATGTTTCTTATTTGCCACGTTTCGTTTGCTCCATCTCCATTCGGGGAAAATATTTCCGCAGGGTAAAGTTTGTTGATAACATTCACCCGTGTTTCTGATTCGGCAGAACACCCTATGGCTAATGTTGCCTTTATATAATAGTTCGTTGTGTAAATTGGGCTCACTGTTACATTGTTGGTTGTTCCAATATTTTGATTGTCAGCATCGCTCCATAAAATGCTATAGCTACGATTATTAGGAGTAGGAACGATAGATGCATTTAATTCCTGAGACTGGCCTTCATCAATAGTGAAAGGGCCATCAACGGATAAATCAATAGATTCGACAGAGTAAGATAGTCTGGCGCGCGGCCCTTCGCAGCCATTTGCTGTTTGTGAAACCCAATAATCAAAAGTACCAGCTCTTCTTGTACTTGCTGCTGGCGCACTACTAACGCCAATCCCACCTGTTGCGGCTATGTACCACTTTATTGAATTTCCATTGACAAAAGTGACTAGCTTAGGAGGTATTGCATCTGTACAAACAGGATCTATCTGACTTATGGCAGGCTCTGAAGGAAGTGGCTTTACAATATAAGTAAGCTGAACTCTATCACTTTCGCAATTATTTATGATTTGGCTTACCCAATAGCTATAGGTATTTGCAACATTCGTGATAGGTGTGATGGAAGATGTTCCTGATCCACCCACGGCAACATCGTACCATCGTAGGTTTGGCCCACCAGTTTGTACTGACTGGGTAAGGTTTAAACTTCCTCCGGAACAAATATCCAATGGGTTTACCACAGTGGGCGGAGGTGTAATCTGATTTACTTTGTAGGTTACCTTGGCTCGTGGGCCTTCGCAGCCTCTGCCCACAACTTGTGAAACCCAATTATCAAACGTCCCTGAAACAGCAGAACTTGTCGATGGTGTTGTACCGCTTGAAGTTCCTCCCACCTCTGTCGCGTACCATCGGAGTGAAGCACCTGCTAGCGATGTCACTGCGTTTGTTAGTACGGGTGGAGTTCCGCCCACACAAATATCAGATGGATTGATAATCAATGGCGGTGTTGTAAGTGACGGCTCGACCTTATAAGTTACCTTTGCTCGCTGACTTTCACATCCGGTTAAAAATTGCGTTACCCAAATATCGAACGATCCAATATTTCGTGTGTCGGCAGTTGGTGTTGTAGTGCTCCCTGTGCCACCCGTGGCAGCGATGTACCATTTCAAACTTGTGCCTGTGACAGCAATCGTTAAGTCTGGGGACGTACCTCCTTGGCATATTGGGTTTGGATTAACAACTGTTGGCAATGCTGGATTGGTTACCCTGACCTTTACCTCGGTGGAGTCGCGACAGCCGTATTGACTAGTGACTTTAACTTTCAGTCGATTATCTAGGTCGCCTAAAGTAAATGTTGGGGTTGCTGTTGTACAATTAGTACACGTAGCAGTAGTGGAAGGTATAGGTGTCCATGCCCAGGTGGTCCCCGATCCATCATCCGTTCCATCGTTTTTGGTTGAACCCGTTAAATTAAGGTTGGAAAAAGCACACGCTGTTTCATCTATTAGAGGATTTAATGTAAACTGAAAGTTCCTGATCCTCGTAAAATTATTTAAGTAACTCAACTCGTAAATTCGTAGCGGTGATGGACTGGGCAATGGCGGATACGAAGGGTTAGGAACAAAAGATTCGTTGCTAAAACTAGACAATTCACCATTTAGAGGTGGTGGATTTACAATAGGAAAAGCAGTAGCACCTACATCGTTAAATACGATCCACAAGTCTTGCACCTTGGTACCCGCGTTGAATTTAATATTACCGAAATCCACCCAATCATCATTTCCATAAACAATCTTATCCAGATTATAGGTGTGAAGCAACCTAGAACCTGCAAGCCTTGGATCCTTTTCATAAAACGAGACAGGAGTACCGATTGGGATAGTGTCATATCCATCGTTTATCACTGAAAAACTGACGTTAAGAAAGTCATCGTCTACGCAGCTAACATTAGGAAAAATAACTCTTCCGTCAGCAGTCGCATCTTCTACCAATAACTTAAAAACATTTGTTGTATCAACGCATGCACCTGACTTTGCTTCCAACTGAATTGTGTAAAAACCAGGCTGCCGGAATATGTATTTCAAGTCAATAGCTGGGTCATAAATAGTGTGGTCAGTTGTGGGTGGAGCTCCCGCTAAAACTTTAGTAAAAGTGGGAATGGTAGTAGATGGGGAAGTCGCGGTCATTTTATGTTTTATCGTCCAAGTGTATGTGTCAGCTCCTTTAGATCGGTTAAAAAATGTGATTGTATCTTGAAAGCCGCCTTTGTTAATCCCGCTGGCAATTTCGGTTGGCGTAGCGGCCTTGGCAGCAATAAAGCGCTTGTTAGGCCAAAAGCGGGCATCCACACCGCAGCTTACAAATACGATAATAGAATAAGAAGCATAACATCCAGTGGCATCTAAAGCGTGGCATATCACTCTATATTTACCATTTGCTGGAAAGGTATAATTCAGCGTTGCGTTATGCTCAGTAGGTAGCAACCCAACAGGAGCCGATCCTTTTACCCAAGCTATCTGGCTTGTCTCCTTCGCTGATAAATCTTCTACATACCAATCATACGAACTAACTGCACCACCGGTAGCGGTGCTCGTAAAGGTGATTACTTCGCCAGGCAGGGGATAGCGTTTACTTTGCGTAACTGTCACGTATATGCTTCCGCATGGCTTGGTACATGCATTGTTACTCGCAGGCGCCTGAGTAACTAATGGACTTCTATAATTACCAAGTATTCCACCGCCAGATAACACGAATAACATCCTTTCTTTTTGACCTGGCGAGAAATCAGATGTACATTCTTCTTTAGTGTAATCCATAAAATTAGAAATCATATCCACTTTGTCGTTGAGCCTGAAAGGCGAAGTGGGGATATCGCTGCGTGGGTGGCTTCTAATTGTTCCGGTTACGGGATCAAAATAACTTAACCCATCTGAATCACAACTATTATCTGGCCTACTGCAATCTGCAGTCGA
Organism: Cytophagales bacterium; assembly: GCA_013298505.1. Taxonomy (GTDB): domain Bacteria; phylum Bacteroidota; class Bacteroidia; order Cytophagales; family Cyclobacteriaceae; genus ELB16-189. The sequence goes on along the minus strand of JAAFHY010000007.1, from coordinate 390 downwards.
CTGTTTATTATCAGGAGGGGTGTCACAGATTCCATCTCCATCTATTAAGCAGTTATTATTAATACAACCTTGACCCTTGAGTCCGAAAGTATGTGCAAGGTTGAGGCAATGACCGATTTCATGCGCCACCAAAGTGGTTCCCATACCAGATACGATCGCACCACCCCCCACTCCGGTTGAACTCGCTCCACCGGGTCCAACACCAGCACCAAAACCACCTGCCTTACTTCGCGTCCACCATGTTCTTCCTTTATGCTCTGGGTCAAACTCGTTGTAGATATCTGTTACCACATGTATATTCATATAAAATTTAGGATCCCAAGTAGACTTTGACAATAATTTTACCCCTTCCAAGTCAGCGTCATACTTAGCATATTCCGTTGAAATTCG